>QKCD01000041.1 GCA_003245815.1 Sulfuricurvum sp. | reverse complement strand
GTTTTCGTATTGTTGTAACATCTGATAGTGAATCATTAGTAGATTATTCTATCGATGAAGAAAAAGTGGTTGGCCAGAAAAGTGAATACTATTCCGCAGAAATCAAAGGCAATGAAAGTCAAAAATAGCACTATGTTCTAATAAACCAAAGAAGACCAATCAAAAACTAGCGGACGGCTTTTTGATTGCTCATTTCAGACGTTAATTTGGAAGGAAAGAGAGACACTATGGCAGATATGCTTGTCAAATTGTATGACCTCCCCCCGGTGGAACGCCCGGTAGCGCGCCTCGCCGAACGGGGTATCGTGATCCGCCGTGCGATGCCCTACGAGAAGCGCATCGTCGTCGCATGGGTGCGGGAGTCGTTCGGCGACGGCTGGGCCGATGAATGCGAGGCCGCTTTCGGCAACCATCCGGTCTCCTGCTTTATCGCCACCGAGGCGGGACGGGTCACCGGTTTTGCCTGCCATGACAGCACCTGCCGGAACTTCTTCGGCCCCATCGGGGTGGCGGAAAAAGTACGCGGCGCCGGAGTCGGCAGCGCGTTGCTGCGCTCCTGCCTCCACGCCATGGCGTCGCAGGGATACGCCTACGCCATCATCGGCGGCGTCGGCCCGGCTGCATTCTTCGCCGAGAGCGTCGGGGCGGTGCCGATCGAGGGTTCCACCCCCGGCATCTACCGCGACCGCCTTAAAGAGACGCGCTCGCGCTAAGCGTCAAAAGAGCGGCCCGCCCGTTTGCCCGTCAGAGCCTGGTCAGCAGCACGATGATAAAGGGCACGGGGCGTTTCGGCGCACCTGCCGCTTCGAAAACGCCCCAAAATGCCGTGGCGATCTCTTTGACCTGGGGCGGGGTGTATTCATGTTCGAACGCCGCGTCAAGGATTTCCAGCGTCTTGTCGACAACCGCATCCAGATCGTTTTCGTCCAGTTCGATGCCGTGTATCTCCTTGTCGAATTTGCAGGCATGGGGAAAGCTGTCGAAGTACTCTTTGATGGCGTCGTCATCCAGATCGTCAAGCAGATGGTACTGGCGGACAAAATCCAGTACTTCGTGATATTTACAGACCATAGGGTTCCTCCTCGATATCGTTGCGACGAAAGATGCATATCATATTCGCAACGGCATCGGCAGGCATTCGAAAGAGATGATGAACCGGCACAAAGCGCCGTTGTCCGAAGGCGCCGCTAGTACATATATTGCATAGTGTCAACACAGCTCTTAGCCCTCTGAGAGGAGAAAAACGATGTATGACGAGCACGGGTTCGAGGAAGAAGCGGAATGGATCATCTGGAACAGCGCCCTGGGCGTCCGCGATTTCGTGACGCTCGGGCGGGTCGAAGTCAACGCGGGCCGCAGGGACGCCTGGCTGGAAGCGCCCTACGACATGGTGGGGCCGTTCAGCCTCGACGAGCTCCGCACATGCGGCCGCATCGGCTTTGCCGCCTGTATCGTCATGTCGCGCCGGAGATGGCAGGAGGACCAGGCGGCACTGCGCCGGGAATCATTTGAAAAACGGCGTCAGGCCGAAGAGGAGCTCTTCGAAGAGCTGAAGCGCTCCAACAGACGCAAGAGGGGACGGCAGGGCCACGCCCGCCAGTTCGACGAGCGGGAGCAGCGCGCGCTGCTGGAACTGCCGATCGACGGGGCGCTCGAACCCTCCCAGATCAAAGCCGCCTACCGGAAGCTCGCCAAGAGGGCGCACCCCGACGTCGGCGGCAGCCACGAACGCTTTGTCCGGATCACAGAAGCAAAAAACGCCCTGCTCGACCTCGTGTCATAGGAGGAAAAGGGGGCAGCCCTCCCCTTGTCCCGGGATCTGCTGCCAGCAGCAGCGCCGCATTAATCGAAATCGTTCTCGACCGCCACCTTGCCCGTCAGTTGACGCCACCAGACCGGGAACATCAATCCGAAGAAGAGCATCATCGTCATGATGACGTTCATGTACCAGCCCATCGCGTTCGCGTTGTTGATGTCGATCCATCCGATCTGGTACAGCCCGCCCAGCAACAGCCCGGCGAGCACGAGGAAAACGGCGATGCCGAATGTCCCGAGCGCCTCGTGGAGCGCTTTGAGCGCGAATCCCCACAGCACGACGAGCAGCAGGATGAAAAACCAGCTCAGCAGTTTGGTCAGGTCCAGCGCGATCAGGTTATGGACGATGTCATACCCCAGCGGATTCCAGGTTCCGAAGACCAGGATAAACCCCAGACTCAATTTGATATACCAGGCAACATTTCTCCCCAGCATCTACACCTCCTTATATGTGCATCAGATTTGCGTCCCATTATAACGCACACGGAGATGTAAATCCATCACGCGTTGTGACAATCTTCGGTCGAAGGCGGCCCCTGTCGCCCCTGGAAAAGCACGGGATTGTCCGTCACCCGGACTCCTTTTTTCTATTTTCAATCCCTTGTCGCTACAATAAAGGCTGACTCGGAGAAAAAATTCAGCGCTGGATCGGGGCAACCCGTCATCCGCGGATCGGGGGATCAGAGATGCGACGTTGCGACACCCTGCGCCCTTTTATCGTCATGGATATCGTCCGTGAGGCGGCCGGACTGCCCGACGCCATCCACTTCGAAATCGGCCAGCCCGACCTTCCCCCGGCACCGGGAGTCGTGCGGGCCCTGCAGCACTTCCGCGGCCACGTGCCCTACACCGAAAGCCTCGGCCTCTACGCGCTGCGCGAGGCGATCGCCAAACACTACCATGACACCTACGGGCTCGAGATCGGCCCCGGGCGCATCGCGTTGACCCAGGGAAGCTCCGGCGCCTTTCTGCTCGCCTATGCGCTCACGCTCGATGCGGGCGAAACGATCGCGCTGAGCGATCCCGGCTACCCCTGCTACCGTAATCTCGCACGCCTGCTCGATATCGAACCGCTGGCAATCGGCGTCGACGCCGCGACCGACTACCAGATCACCCCCGATATGCTGCAAAACCACGAAATCCGGGCGCTGCATATCGCCTCGCCGGTCAATCCCACCGGCAGCTGCTACAGCAGCGCGAATCTGCAGGCCCTCTGCCGCCACTGCGACGAAAGGGGGATCACCCTGATCTCCGACGAGCTCTATCACGGCCTGACCTACGACGCACCGGCGCAGAGCGCCCTCGCTTTCAGCGACGACGCCATCGTGATCAGCGGCTTTTCCAAATACTTCTGCCTCCCCGGCTTTCGCCTCGGCTGGATCATCCTGCCCGAAACAGTGATGCGGCGGGCGGAGATCGTGCTGCAGAACATGCAGATCGCCCCGGCGACGCTCAGCCAGGAGGCGGCGCTGCACGCCTTTGACCCGGAGTACCTGGCAACAGTGCGCGAGACCTTCCGCACCCGGCGCGACTACCTCTATGAGGCGCTTACCCCGCTTTTCGACATCCCGGTCAAGCCCGACGGCGCTTTTTACCTCTGGGCCGATATCTCGCGCTACAGCGACGACAGCCTGACCTTCGCCCGCGAACTCCTCCATCAGGCGCACGTGGCCGTCACGCCCGGCGTCGATTTCGGAGCGAACCGGACACGCCGTTTTGTCCGCTTCGCCTTTACGCGGGAGCTGGAGCATCTGCAGGAGGGCGTACGGAGAATCAAACGGTTTTTGGGCAAAACGTAAGGACGCGGAAGGAGACGCCGATGGAAAAAACGGGTTCGTATCACGGTTTAGCCCTCAAGGCCGTCGCTGTGAGTTTCGGCATCCTGGGGGGCCTGGGCGGTCTGGTGCACGGCGTGGGTGAGCTGCTGCAGGATCCGGCAAAGCCGGCCGGAGTGTTCATTGCATCCTGGGCGGAAGGGCCCATCGCGCGCTATTTTGACGGCGACCCGGCGATCACGGTCATTCCGGACATGCTCTGGACGGGACTGCTTGCCCTCCTTGTTTCGGTCACCATCATGGTCTGGTCTGCCGCCTTTTTGGAGCGGCGCAACGGCGGAGCCGCGCTTATCGTCCTGTCAATTTTACTGTTGCTGGTCGGCGGGGGCGTCGGACCGCCAACCCTAGCGTTGTTCGCGGGCATTGCGGCGCTTGGCATCCACTTGCCGCACCGATGGTGGCGCAACCATCTGGACGCAAACGCGCGGCGCTTCTTTGCCGCGGTGTGGCCCTATCTCTTCGGACTCTGTTTGGCCAACGGCATTTTCAATGTCGTCGGCCATGTCGTCGCCGCCTATTTTTTCGCCCCCGTCAACGGCGCGATCTTCCTCTACAGCTTTTTGCTTTCCGTGCCTTTGCTGCTGGTCAGCATGGTCACGGGAATGGCGTTCGACCTTGAACGAAACCCGGAATCTCCGCTTCAAAAAGGAGACCTGCATCATTAATGGCGGCGATTTTATCGGCGGAATGGCCACCCTTGAGCTCTATGCAAAATCATCGGATCAACCGGTTTCGGTTCGCGGCCGTTTCGATTGATTAAGATGATATGGGTTATTGTACGTCATAGAGGCTGATGCCTTAACAGATCGTCTTTGTCGACGGCATTTCGTAAAACCATGAAAAATCTCCCATTAGATGTGACAGGTTGGCAGCTTTGTTTCGAAACATTTTGACGTTGAATTACCATCCCGAACTGATCCGGATCTTTATCAACACGATCAGTACCAGCACCCTGCTCGCCAATCTGATCGGTCCCCTGATCCTCGTTGTCGTCTTTTTCAATTTTCTTTCCGTAACGCTGCTGGCGGTATGGATGACGCTCCATCTTGCCATACTCTTCGTGCGTTTTTGGCTCCGTCGGGAGATGCGTGCCGTCCCCGGGGCGGACCCGGAGGCGTTGAACCGCTACCTGGCTTATTACATCGTACCCGTCTCGTTGACCGGGATACTGTGGGGCAGCGCCGCTGCGGCGGGCATCCTTTACCTGCCGGATGCCTATATCTATTTCCTCACCAGCATTCTCCTGGGTACGACGGGGGGCGCTGTCGTCACCCTGGGAACCATCTACCACGTCTTCGTATCCTTTACGGTCTTTATGACGCTCCCCTCCATCGTCGTACTCGCCATGGGAGAAAGCGGTCCCGTCCAAACGGCCGCGCTGGTACTTGCGTTCTATCTGGCCATGATCCTGAAACTGACCCAACGCTACCACCTGCTCCTTAAACGATCCATACTGCTGAACGAGGAGGTCAAGGAGCTCAACACCACCCTGGAAGAACGGATACGGAAAGAGGTGGAAAAAAACCGGCGTCAGGAGCAGGTGATGCTCCAGCAGATGCGCATGGCCCAGATGGGGGAGATGCTCAGCATGATCGCGCACCAGTGGCGCCAGCCCCTCAACGCGATCGGCATCACCGCCGCGAACATGGAGCTCAAAGCGTTGGGACACCGCTCCGACGATGCCGACGTCGTCAAAGCCGCACAGGACATCGCCACCTACGTCCGCCATCTCAGCGGGACGATCGAGGACTTCAGAAACTTTTTCAGGCCGGACAAACAGCGGGCCGAAACGACCTACGACACGCTGATCGCATCGGTGATGGAGATCATCAAACCCTCCATTCTCGATAGACAGATCGATGTGGTTGTCACCTCCGAATGCCTCGGCACGTTCACGACCTACGTCAACGAAGTCCGGCAGGTCGTCTTGAACCTGGTCAAAAACGCCGAAGACGTTCTGATCGAGCGCGCCGTCGTGCACCCCCGTATCACGATAGCGACATTTCGGGAAGGCGATGCCTGCGTACTCTCCGTCAGCGACAACGGCGGCGGGGTCCCCGAAGCGGTCATGGAGCGGATCTTCGAACCCTACTTCTCGACGAAGAACAAGAAAAACGGGACGGGCCTCGGCCTCTACATGAGCAAGATCATCGTCGAAGAGCACTGCCAGGGCACGCTCACGGTCGAAAACGACACCGAAGGTGCGCGCTTTGTCATGAAGCTGAAAAACCTGCCGCCTATGGAGACGATGCCAAAAGAGCGAACAGCGCCCTGACCGACGGCGCTACCGCTGCAAAAAAGGCACCAGTGCGGCCCTGAAACGTTCAAACGCCTCGATATGCGGCAGGTGGCCGATCCCCTCGATCTCCGCGAGCTCTCCATGGGGGATCTGCGCCGCCACCTCCCTGCCCAGCCGGTCGTAGCGCCCCATCGTCGCGCGCACTTCATCGCTCACCAGATTCTTTCCCAGGGCCGTGCGGTCGCGGGTCCCGATGATCAGCAGCGTCGGGACCCTGAGCGCTTTGAACTCGTAGACGACGGGCTGGGTGAAGATCATGTCGTAAGTCAGGGCCGCATTCCAGGCGATCTTCGGGTACGCTTCGTGCAGGGTCCAGCCGGCGAGAATGTTGACCCACTCGTCGTACTCGGGCTTCCACTTGCCGTCATAGTAGCTGGCCTGCTGGTAGCGGCGGATGGCGTCGTAATCCTTTTTCAGCTCGCCGCCGTACCAGGTGTCGACCGGAACATAGGGGACCTTCAGCTTCCAGTCCTCCAGCCCGATCGGGTTGAGCAGGACGAGCTTCTCCGTCGTCTCGGGATACATCAGGGCAAAACGCGTCGCCAGCATCCCGCCCATCGAGTGGCCCAGGACGGCCGTCTTTTCCACGCCGAGCTGCTCCAGCAGCCCCTTCGTATTCAGGGCCAGCTGCTGAAACGTATAGTGGTAATAGCCGGGCTTCGTCGATTTGCCGAAACCGATCTGATCGGGGGCGATGACCCGGAAACCGAGCGACGTCAGCAGCGCGATCGTCGTCTTCCAGTAGGCGGCGTTGAAGTTCTTGCCGTGCAGCAGCAGGACATTTTTGCCGTTGGGCCTCTCAGGCCTGACGTCCACGTAGGCCATCTGCATCGGCTGATTCTGGGACGTGAAGCGGTAGGAGTGCACCGCATACCCGTAGGGATATCCGCCGAGTTCCGGGTCCAAAGGCTTGAGGGGTGCGGCAAAGGCGGTTCCCGTTCCCATCCAAAGCAGTACGATGATCTTCACAATGCGCAGCATGCGGGCTCCTTGCTCCAAGGGAGCGGTTTTATTTCCAAAGATTATAGCGCCGGTATGGTGAAAACGCAGGGACGTCAAGCGGATCTAAGTGGCATGCTTTATAATGGTTGAAGTTCCAAACATCAATCAGGAAAAGGAGCGCGACCATGGCAGACCTCAAGATCAGGGTATTCAGAAGCGGCAGTGACGCCCCGGTGACCACCATCACCGTCCCCGGAACCGTACTGAAGATCGCCTCAAGCCTTATCCCCAGCCAGGCGGCCCACGCCCTTCAGGAGAAGGGGATCGATCTCGACGAGATCATCAGGCTCTCGGAGAACCCGGATGCCCGCGGCACCCTCGTCGAGATCGAGGAACACGAAAAAAACGAGCGGGTCGTCATCGCCCTGGAGTAAACGCAGGCGGTTCGGCCGATAAGATCGACCCGAAACCGCTGAAGATGCGCCAATTCTATACAGCCGTTCCGGCGTCAAACCTCCCAAATTAGCCTATACTTTTCCTATGGATCAACTGCTTCTCGCCATCTTTCTCACCCTGGCCATCGCGGCGGTGCTGAGCATCGTGCTCAAGCGCTTCGGTATCTCGCATATCATCAGCTACATCTTCACCGGCACGATCATCAGCTACCTCTTCGGCTTCAACGGCCTCAACATCGACACCCTCAACGTCGTCGGGGAGTTCGGCATCGTCTTTTTGATGTTCACCATCGGCCTGGAGCTGAGCCTCCAGAAGATCCGGAAGATGAAGGAGCTGCTGCTGACCAACGGCCTGCTGCAGGTGGGGCTCAGCGCCGTCGTCATCTTCGGCCTCGCCCACTACATTTTCCGGCTCGATTTCAATACCGCGATCATCGTCGCCCTCGCCTTCTCTCTCTCCTCAACGGCGATCGTGCTCACCTATCTGAAGCGCTCCAAGGACATCCTCACCCCCTACGGGCAGATGTCGATGGGGATCCTGATCTTCCAGGATCTCGCGGTCATCCCGATCCTGCTGCTGATAACATTTTTGTCCAATAACGACCTCTCCATCGGCGAGGTGGTCGTGCAGACCCTCCTCTCGGCGGTGATTGTCGTCGCCGTGATGCTGACCCTGGGCAAGTGGGCCGTCGGTGCCTTGCTGAAGTTCTCCGCCCGCACCGAGCTCGAAGAGCTCTTTCTCGGGGCCGTTTTCGCCATCGTCATCGGCGCCTCGCTGCTGGCCCACGGCATGGGCTTTACCTACTCGCTGGGGGCTTTTATCGCCGGGATGATCATCGCCGACACCGACTACAACGTCAAGGTCGAGTCGGACATCTCCAGCTACCGCGACCTGCTGCTGGGGATCTTCTTCTTCGGCGTCGGCACGAGGATCGACCTCCTCTATTTTGCGGAGAAGATCCACCTCATCCTCTTCGTCTTCGTCTTCGCGATGCTCTTCAAGGCCGCCGTCATCTACGCCATCATCCGGCGCAGCGCCGACAAGAACACCGCGGCCAAGACCGCCCTCTCCCTGGCCCAGATCGGGGAGTTCTCCTTCGCCGTCTTCGCGATGGCGGGCTCGCAGGGGCTCATCTCGCAGGAGAGCGCCAGTTTTCTCATCCTCGTGAGCGTCATTTCGATGATCCTCACCCCCTTCGTCGTCAACAACATCTACAAGCTCTCCTCCTACTTCGAGAAGGAGTTCTACGAATCCGACGTCATCACCCCGATCGGCCGCAAGGACCACGTCGTCGTCGCCGGCTTCTCGATGCTGGGCAAGATCGTCTGCGCGGACCTGCAGGCCAAGGGGGCCTCATTCATCATCATCTCCGACAACCTCAAGCAGGTCGTTCATGCGCGCAAACTCGGCTACATGGCCTACTTCGGCCACCTCAACAAGACCCCCGTTCTCGAGTCGCTGATGGTCGACGAGGCGAAGGCCGTCATCCTCACCGTCAGCAGCGAACACAACAAGCGGCTCATCAGCGAAGCGATCCGCGACTTCGCCCCCCGGACGAAGATCGTGATGAAGATCGACGGCGCCGAAGAGCGCAAGCATATGCGCGGCGTCCAGGACGTGGAGTTTGTCGACGCCAGTTTCGAGGTCTCCAGCCTGCTTGTCAGCCGTGCGGTGGAGCAAAGCGGATAACTGGCGTTCCCCGCCGGAAAACTCACTGTTTGACTAAGGATAGTTGGAATCATTTTATGGAATGGCCTATCATGACCTTTTGGTACGGTATCTGATACGTAAAAGGAGTGCTCTCGTGGAGACACGCGCGGCCCGGAACATTGATGAAGTCGTCGAGCGGCTGCGGATCATCGTGGAAGAGACGCGGTATGCCGGCTCTCCCATGGGCTACTTCGCGGCACTCTACCGGCGGGTCACCCTCGAGGTGAAACGCAAGATCGTGGAGGGGTATTTCGACGACAATGCGCGGATGGAGCGGCTCGACGTGCTCTTCGCCAACCGTTACCTCGAAGCCTACGACGCCTATCGGGAGGGGCGGCCTTTGACCCGCTCCTGGAGGTTCGCCTTCGACGCCGCGGACTCATGGCACTACATCGTGCTGCAGCATCTCTTTCTGGGGATGAACGCCCATATCAACCTCGACCTCGGCATCGCCGCCGCCCAGGCGGCCCATGGCAGCGACATTCTCTCCCTGGAGGACGATTTCAAAAAGATCAACACGATTCTCATCAGCCTGATCGACGAGGTGGAGGCGAAACTGGCGGCAATCTGGCCGATGCTGCGGTTGCTGGACACTCTGGCGCTGCGCACCGACGAGAAACTCGCCGCCTTCAGCATGGAGAAGGCGCGCGAAGCGGCCTGGCGCAACGCGCTGGATTTGGCACGATGCGACGATGCCGACCGGGAACGCCGCATCGACACCCTGGACCGGGAGGTACTGGAGTACGCCTATCTTGTCAGCGGTCCTGGTATCCTCACGGGCAGCGCATTTTTGCTGGTGCGTTTGGGGGAACTTGGCTCGGTACGTCGGAAGATTGAGGTGCTCTCATAGCGGTGCCGGGTTCCGCTTCCACGGGCCGGCGAAGGGTGTCAGTCGATCAGCTTGCCGAGCTCCGCTTCCGTCTCGACGAAACGGATCGCTGTGACGCGGAAGCGGTCGAGATCGGCGACCATGATCTTTGTCTCTTCCCCCGCCTCTTTGAACTTCTCCGCCAGTGCCTTGTTGTAGACGATCAGCACCGGGTAGTCCCGCTTGCGCAGGTCCGGCATGGCGGCGTACTCGCGGATGACGGCGGGCATCTTGCTGATGTCGGCGACGAAGAGGATATGGCGCGACTGCAGGTAGTCGTCCTGCTGGCGGTTGAGGTAGCTGCGCACGATATGGCCGGGATCTTTTTTGAAGACGAAAATGATCCTCTGCGTCTCCTCCGTCAGGGTGTGGAGGCGGTCGAACTGGTCTTTGAGGGTAAAGGGCTTGAGCGTCTCCCCTACGGCGACGCGGCCGAAGCCTTCGTTCCCCTGGACGGATTTGTCGCCCCGGGTACTCAGGTAGGCGTATCCGCCGACCAGGATTACCATGGCGAGAAGCCCCAACACTGCTTTTTTGATCATCGTATCACTCCTGCGGTTTTAGGTTGGTGACATTGTAGTGGATTATCCTGAATCGCGGTGCAGCCGCCGACAGCGCCCGGAAGGCGCCCTACTTCGCCACGGCGCCGAGCATGCCCCGGATCGCGGCCTGGAGGTCGGCGGGGTAGACGATCGTCTTGCCGTTCTCGCTCGTCCCGAGCTTCTCGAGGGAGTTGATGTAGCGATCCCCGAGGAGGAACATCGCCGGCAGTTCCTTGTCGCGGATCGACTCGCTGATGCGGGTGATCGCCTCGGCAGAGGCCGTCGCCAAAGCGACCTGCGCCTCGGCCTCCAGTTTGGCCGCCTCGAGCTTGCCCTGGGCCTCGAGGATCGCCGCGCGCTTCTTCCCTTCGGCCATCGTCTCTACGGCACGGCGCTCACGCTCGGCGGAGGCCTGCTGTTCCATCGCCTTCTGCATGGAAGAGCTCGGCTTGATGTCCTGGATCTCCACACTCTTGACCGTCACACCCCACCCGGCCACGTCGTCGAGGATCTGCTCCTTCAGGCGCGCTTTGATCGTGTCGCGGTTGGAGAGGGCCGCGTCGAGGGTCATCTCACCGATAATGGAGCGCAACGTCGTCATAACGAGGTTGATGATCGCCACGCGGTAGTCCTCCACGCCGTAGATGGCGTCTTCGGGTTTGGTGACCCGAATAAAGGCGACGGCGTTGGTCAGGATCACGGCGTTGTCGCTGGTGATCACCTCCTGTTCCGGGACGTCGAGAATGATGTCGCGGGTAGTGACCCGCTCCCGGACCGTATCGATGTAGGGGATGATGAGGTTCAGCCCCGGGTTGAGTGTCCGGTTGTAGCGCCCCAGCCGCTCGACGATCCACTCCTCGCCCTGCGATACGATCTTGATCCCCGCGATCAGCGTAATGATGACGACCAGCGCCAGTGCGCCGACGATAAGCAGTCCTTCCATGCTATTCCCCCTTGTTCAGCGGTGCGACCAGAATCAGCTGGCCGTCGATCCGTTCAATACCTACCCGCACACCCGTTTCGATGCGCACCTCGGCCTGCGCCGCCCACTCCCGGCTTCCCAGCACGGGGACGTCGAAGGTGACCCGGCCGCGCGCGGGCGGTGCGATGGTCTCCGTCACCGTCCCCTGCACGTCCATCTCGCGGCGCGACTGGCCGCTGATGGTGACGTCGCGCTCCCGCCAGTAGCGCCGGAGCGCGACGATCACCACCGTCGAGAGCAGCGCCCATACAAAGAGCTCCAGCGTAAAGGGCCACGCCATCAGCCAGTCGCACCCTCCGACGATCACGGCCGCGATCCCCAGCCCCAGCAGCACGAAGGTACCGGTGACGACCTCACCCCCCAGCAGCAGGATCCCCAGGACGACCCAGTGCCACCAGAACACGTGGGTATTCAGAAACTCGATCATGACTCCCCTTCCGAAGGACGCCGTCGCTGCGGCATCCGAACACTGCGGTATTGATCTCCTATATTGTATTGCGTGATCCTGAATCCATCCGCAAAAGCACTATTGTGTTTATAAAAGTTTCAATATGTTATATTGGTTTACCCGGCTCCGTAAAACGGAACCGTCACAGAGGAGAGGACCATGGCACTTAACGCATACCTGAGACTGACCGGCGACCGGCAAGGCGAGATCAAAGGCTCCACGACACTGACGGGGCGGGAGGATTCGATCATGGTGATCGCTTTCGAGCACGAAGTCACTTCCCCGCGCGACACGGCGCGGGGAAGGCCGACGGGGAAACGGCAGCATCATGCCCTCACCATCACCAAGGAGATTGACTGCGCCTCCCCCCTGCTCATGAATTTGCTGATCGGCAACGAGAACATCAGCAGTTGGGAGCTCTGCTTCTGGCAACCCTCCCGCAGTGGCGCGGAAAACCAGTTCTACATGATCCGGCTCCACGACGCCTCCGTCTCCGCCATCCGGCAGGAGATGCTCAACAACCGGTACCCCGAAAACATGCCCCACAGGGAACGCGAGCACGTCTCTTTCTACTACCGCAAGATCGAATGGATCTATGTCGACGGCGGGATCACCGCTGAAGACGACTGGGAAACGCCCAACGCCTAACGGGCGTATTCCCTCCCCGACCCAAAGCATCACTTCAGCAAAAAATCACTATTATTATTTTTATATGTTCTTTCATGTTTCGGAACATTGCGTTCCTCTTTAAGCCGAAACGGAAAGGGCATACCCTCTTTAATGCTTCATCATTGCGTTGCGCAGTGCCGCCCTACAGTCGCCGGAGCGGCACGACGATACGCGTACGGCGCCAAAGCCGCAAAGGAGTTTTCCATGGCAACCGAAATCACCAACTACCATATCCTCTTCTACGGCAGCCCGGATGGCTACCAGACCAACCGTGCGCAGATCTCTCTCTACGGTGCGGACGGCAAAACCCGTGCCTTCGTCCGCTTCAACGACCAGGGCATGACCTTTGAAAACGACTACGAAAGCAACGGGATCATCCGCATGCACCTTCCCTCCGCGATGTTCGAAAACGTCCTCGATGTCCTGCGTAACGAAAAGCCGGTCTATATCTATTTCGCCCAGAACCGCGGTTTCCTCTCCACCTCCAAAGAACCCGTCGGCGAAGGCGAATAGTCTCCACGACGCGGGCTCGCGGCCCGTTCCCGCCCCCTGAAAGGATCTTCCATGAAACGGTTCCTCTTTAGCCTGCTGACACTGCTTTTACTGGACGGCTGTACCCCCTCGCCGGAGACGGCCGGAGCGGAGAGCCAGAGCGTAACACCCTACGATGCGAAGGTAATGGCCGAAAAGCTGCGGCGGCTGGCATCCCGCGGGGATGCCAAGGCCCAGTACCATCTGGGAATGTTTTACAACAACGGCCTGGTCGGTGACGGGCCGGACCCTCTCCGTGCCATGGAGTGGTTCGAAAAATCCGCAGCAGGGGGCGACCCCCTGGCCCATTACAAGCTCGGGTGCTATCACCACGGGCAGTGGAAGATCCTCCCCAAAGACAGCATCAAGGCGCTGGAACACTATCGTGTTGCGGCGGAAGCGGGCTACTCCCGGGCCCAGTTCGGGGTGGCTTCGCTGCTACTCGAGCAGAACAGTACCCGTGAGGCCCTCCCCTGGCTCGAAGCGGCCGGGGAACAGGGGGACGTCTTCTCCCTGGGAACGCTCTTCACCCTCTACAACCGGGGCGAGGGTGTCGCGCGTGACGACGTCCGCGCCTACCGCTACCTTCTCCTGACGCTTAAGGCGGACAGCAGCCTGAAATCATCCAAAACAGATACGCTGCAAGAAGAGCTCGCAGCCGTGATCTCCCCCGAAGCAATACGCGAAGCCGAAGAGGCAGCCGCCGCATGGAGCCCAAAACCTGGCGCACTGACACTCGAAGCCAACAGCGGGTTCAGGGCCGTCCAGCACTTCCTCGCTCAAAACGCCGGTTCGATCCCGTAACTGCCGACGGATCCGCCTTAACCGGGCCTGAATTCCACGGATGAAGGGCTGCGTTTCATGCACCAAGCACCCTTTCCCTACTACAATAGTCCTATCCCCGATCAAGGAGCCGCCATGGAGTGCCTGATGGACCATATCGTGTTAAACGTCGAAGATATGGAGAAGATGTTGGGATTTTACACCGGCGTGCTGGAGCTTCTACCCGAACGGCTCGAGCTCTACCGCGCCGGAGAGGTTCCTTTCCCCTCCGTGCGGCTCAACCCCGAAACCGTCATCGACCTCTTTCCGAAAATGCGGAAGGTGCCCTGCCCCGATACCGAAGCGGGCTGCGGGGAGCTCAACCACTTCTGCATCACTCTGGAGCAGAAGGCGTGGGTGGCCCTGCTCGAACGGCTGCAGCGCTCGGGCACACCGATCGAAGAGGGGCCGGTGGCGCGGTGGGGTGCCGGAGGAAGCGGCATCTCCGTCTATTTCCGGGATCCCGAGCACAACCGCATCGAAGCACGCTACTACGACAGCGGCGAGGAGCCGAAGAGATGCCTGTTGGGGACCTGAATGATGGGAGAGGGGTTTACGCTTCCGTGCCGTAGCGGGCCAGTTCGCCGATGACGTCGCGCACTTCGTCGGGACCGAAGAAAACGCTGCTGGAGACTTCGATGCTGAAAGCGCGCAGCAACTCCACCTGCCGTTGCCGCAGCGCCTCCGGATCATGCCGCAGGGGACCGAGTTCCCTGTCCATCTGCTGCTTGTACGCGGCGACGATCTCGGCGCGCTTCTGCGCGGCGCTTTTCCCTACAAAGCCCTCCCCGCGGTTTTTCAAGAGGAGGTAGAGCAGCACCCCGAGAAACAGCAGTGCCAGGAGCACGCCCAGGAGTTCCAACGCCTACTCCTCCTCGTCCAGGTCGCGCATCGCCTCGAGCTCTTCGATCAGCTCTTCGCACTCATCCTCGTCCATCTCGCCCGATTCGACGTCTTTGAGCATCTCGCTGAAGTTGTCGCGCAGTTCGCGCAGCTCCTCATACTGGCTTTTGTCCTCGTCGGTCGCCTTTTTCTCACCGGCGATCTTTTCGAAAAGGTCATCCAGGTACTCTTCGATCTCGGGGATGATCTCCTCGCGGAGCAGTTCTGCGAGCACTTCGGCATTAGGGGCCATGTTCGTTCCTTACCAATCAAGATAGTGCATTTTACCGTAGTTTGACTATAATCTCCGGATGGAACAGCCACACTTCTACGCCGTCATTATCGGCACCGAGATTCTCAACGGCCGACGCCGCGACAAGCACTTCGACTACGTCAGAAACGCCCTGGCCGAGCGGGGGCATGAACTCTACGCCTCCCTCGTCGTCAGGGATACCAAAGCGCTGATCGCCCGGACCTTCGAAATGGTCCGCAGCGACCCGCATGCCGTGATGTTCAGCTTCGGGGGCATCGGTTCGACCCCCGACGACCTGACCCGGGAGATCGCCGCTTCCGTCTTTACGGGGCGGCCTATCGTCCGCCACGAACGCTTCGAGCGCGATATCATCGCACGTTTCGGCGACGAAGCCTACCCCCACCGCATCCACATGGCCGACCTCCCTGAAGGCTCGCGGCTGCTGCGCAACCCCGTCAACAACATGTCCGGCTTCTTCCTTGAAGAGCGTTTCTTCTTTATGCCGGGCTTCCCCGAAATGTCCCACCCGATGGTCAGCGAGGCGCTGGAGCGCTTCTACCCGCCCGTCACCGCCCGCTGCCGGCGGACCCTCAAGGCGCAGACAAGCGAAAACAGCCTGATCCACATCATGCAGGAGCTTCCCCCGAACATCGAGTTCTCCTCCCTGCCGATGTTCATCGACGGAACGCCCAACGTGGAGATCTCCGTGGCGGCCGAAAGCTGCGAAGAGGCGGAGCGGTGGTTCCGCCGTTTCACCGACGCCCTTGACACGGCGGCCGTCCCTTACATCCTCATATGAGCAGCTACATGTTTTTCCTCATCTTCCTCGGCGTGATGGGACTGCTCAACCTCTACGTCTACCGCCGTCTCTTCCGGCAGCTCCATTTTGACAGCATCAGACCGGGACTGATCCTGACGATCGTTCTCTTCGTGCTCCAGCTCCTTTTCGTCCTGGAGGCACGGAGCCCTTTCCTCCCCGAGTCCCCGGCGCTCTACTACCTGCTGAGCCTCTCCGTCGGGGTCACCGTCATCCTCTTTTTCGTCACGCTGCTCTATGACCTGCTCCACACGGTCGGCAAGCGGATCCCCTTCGATCAAAGCCGCCGCCACTTTATCAAGGTGATCTTCGACTCGACGATGCTGGTCCTGGCAGCGAGCTACCTGCTCAACGGCCTGATCGGAGGGCTACGCCGTCCCTATCTCAACAGCGTCACTGTCGACATCCCGCGTTTCCCCTTCAAAAGCTTCAAGATCGCCCAGCTCAGCGACATGCATATCGGGCACACGATCGGCGCCGACTTCGTACGCGAATGCGTTGCGCGGGTCAATGCCCAGAAACCGGACATGGTCGTGCTCACCGGCGACATCGTCGACCTACCCGTCGAGAAGATCGCCGGGGTGCTGGAGGAGCTGCGACAGCTCAAAAGCCCCTACGGCACCTACTTCATCCTCGGCAACCACGAGTACTTCCGCGGTCCCGAGAGGGTGGTGGCGAAGATGCGCGAACTGGGCTTCACCGTGCTGCTCAACGAGAGCGTCCGCATCGGAAGCGGCAGCAGGGCCTTCAACCTCGTCGGGATCAACGACCTCGTCTCCAAGCGCTTCGGTACGATGCCCTACGATATCGACGCCGCATTCCGAAACGTCGACCCGGAACTGCCGACCGTCGTCCTGGCCCATCAGCCCAAGACGGTGGAGCTGACACAGGAGCGCGATTACGACCTGATGCTCAGCGGACATACCCACGGCGGGCAGATCTTCCCCTTCGGCTTCCTGGTGATGCTCAACCAGGCCTACCTGGCGGGCCTCTACCGCATCGACACCGCGAAACAGATCTTCGTCAGCCGCGGCACCGGCTACTGGGGTCCCCCGGTCCGGGTACTGGCCCCCAGCGAAATTTCTCTGCTGACGCTCCGTCCCGCCTCCCGGTAAGCCTTCGGCACGCCGGCATGCTCCCCGATACCGTTTAATACTATGATATTGCATGATTTAAGAATCATCACAGTATGATCGAACTATCCATGTATAAAAGGAGTGGGAATGAAAACGCAACCCATCGCGATCGCCGCTTTGGCCCTGATGCTCGCTTCGGAACTCTTCGGAGTCGACACCCAGGTGATCACCCAGGTGGCAAAAAAGGTCCATAGCGACTTCAGAAGCCGCACCTTGGTCAAAAAAATCCCCGTCTCGCAGGCACTGCTTGAACAGAAAACCGTCCTGCAGCGCAATCCGGCCGTCACGTCGGTCACCCAGCTCAAAGGGGCGAACCTTCTCGTCCGTTTCAAAGACGGCAGGCAACTGCTGATGCTTCTGGGTGAAGACCGCCTGGGCAGTCCCGGCAGCGAGACTCTTCTTGCCGCCGATACGGTGATGCCGCTGAAATCACCGACGCTTCAGAAAGCCCCGCAGCTTCAGCCTGTCATCCAGAAACCGCCCCTCTTCCTGATCAAGCCGTGCGCCCCGACGTCGCGCAAGGCGCTGGTATTTGACGCGCTCGCGGACGACGCCAATGTCATCAACCCGCCTATCAACCAGCAGGTCAAGGCCAATCTGGAAGCCCTGGGGTACAGCGTCACCCTCCGCAACAGCGACAACGCCAACCTCGCCAACGCCGCGCTGATCGACAACGGGGAATACGGTGTCGTCTTCATGCGCGGCCACGGCGGTGTCGTCGGCAGCGACTTCGCCTTCCTCGTGCGTCCCTGGTTCGACGCATGGCCTCCGGCAAGCGGCTATGCCGGAACCCTTGTCGCCAGCGCCCACAACAACGCCGTGGGAGAGGCGCAGTTCGGTTATGCCATCACCGGGGCGTTCAGTGCCGCCTACTGGACGGAAAAAGCGTTCCCCGGAACGATGTTCTTCCTCGAGAGCTGCCACGGCGCCGATCCGGGCGGGCTTCCGGGCATGCCGCAGTGGACTGTCGATCACGGCTCCTCCGTCTGGCTGGGGTGGAACGAGTCCGTCTCCTTCAACTGCGGCGACAACGGCTCCGATCTCTTTTTCGACCGGATGCAGCTGCAACAGAATGTCGGCGCCGCGGTTTCGGCCGTCTATGACACCGGATGCCGTCCGCCGGAACTGGTGACCTTCCCAGAGAACAAAAACGCCTGCCGGCTTCCTCTCTGGAAAAGCGACTCCAATGAAGCCTCGGTCCCCAACGCCCGGGATTTCAAACTACTCAAACTCCTCCCCTACCAGGGCAAGCTCTGGGTGGAGATCGAATTCTACACCACCCCGAGTTTTGACGAGTTCTTCCTCTATGCCAACATCGACAGCGACGAAGGCGCCGAACTGCAGGTGAAATGCCGCCCGGACAGCGTCGCCGCCTATACCGAAACCTCCCCGGGTGCACACACCAACCTGGTCTACAGCGGCAAAGCCTCCGTCACCGGGAGAAAATACGCTTTTGTCATTCCCTGGAACACCACCCTGGGAAGCGGTTCCTGGGGGCGTATCTGGCTCTATGACATGGGCGGCAAAGACCGCCTGCCCGACAGCGGCAATATCCTTATCCGCCAATGAAAGGCACGCGCCGGAGTCTCGCGGCTATCGCAACCCTCATGATGCTTCTGGGGTGCCAGCCGGCACCGGACGAAGCGCGCGAAACCACCATTCAAAAAGCCCACGTGCTCTTTGCGTCACGCATCAGTGAGGGCGCGGCCAGAGAGACGGCGACCCGTGAAGCCGCCGCACTGCTGCGCAAGCGTCCCGACGTCCGCGATGCGGAGATTACGGGTTCAGACAGCGTTCTGGTGACCTTTACGGACGGGGAGCGGGTAATGGTGCTGCTCGGAAGCGGGCGGCTTTAGGAGCAGCAGGGTAAAGGAAGAGAGGGGGCTAGCGGCGGTAGCGGCGCACTGTATCGACCCGGATCCTGCGCAGCGGCCGGTCGCTGACCTCGACGATCCGCTCGCCGTGCCAGTAGCCGATGTTCCGGTAGCCGCGCAGCTGCGTTTCGACATGTTTGCAGCGCGGGCGCTTGGGCTGCGATGTCATGGCGGAGCCGATGATCGCCCCAGCGACCGCCCCGCCGATGGCGGAGCCCGGGCGGTGTTCCTCGTCGATCTGGCTGCCGATGATCCCGCCGATCAGTCCGCCGATCAGCGCCCCCTCATGGGTACGGGCGCGGTCGCGGTGGTATGCCGGGCGGCAATCGCGGTAGGAGACCACTTCCTCGTAGATCGGCTCGCTGCGCACCACCTCGACAAAGATCTGTTTGGGGCGCCGCACCTCGTGCCTGGCATCGCGGTAGCCGTCATGATAACCATCGCGGTAGTCGCTGCGATAGCCGTAGTCGGCGTAGAGCATCGGGCTTAGGATCATCAGTAGGATCAGTATTCCCTTTTTCATCATCTCCTCCTGCATATAAACTCCCTTATGATAACCTTTGATCGTGGAGCGATCGTGACGCGTCTCTATCGGGGAGCGTCATACCCTTCGGGTTCGTCGCTGTAGATACAGACGTTGTAATCCTCAACCATCCCCTCGGCACTGAGACACTCGGTCTCAAAGAAAGAGACGATCGCCTTGCGGGCGCAGTGCGCCTCGAAGGCGTAGCGGTCCTCCCAGATCTCGTTGAAGACGATCGGGAAGCTCTTACCCTCGGCGAAGGGACTGGCGATATGCCGCGTCACGATGTACTGGATGCAGCCGTCTTCACGCAGGGTGTCGGGTTCAAGGGCCTGCAGGAGCCGGAAGAGCTCCGTCTCTTTGCCCGCTTTGGGTTTGAACTGCGCGAGGCAGTAAATACGCTTTGACATCGTCCGCCTTTCTCCTAATGGAATCTCGGGTTGTCGCTCTCTTGACGGCCCTTGCGGTCGCGCATCGCTTCCCGGCGCTTGACCGCGGCGTTGGAGGGATTGTAGGGATCCGAGAAAACCGCCTTTCCGTAGAGCGTACACCCTTTATCGCCGGGAGTACAGGGTTTTTTGAGCAGATCGCACACGTCGCCGACTTGATAGGAACAGGTCCAGGCCGCACTCATCTTCACGCTCCTCTGCCGTATTTTCAGGATAACGATTTTAACACAATCTTCCCCACAGATGCCTGTAACGCCGCATTCCCCGCGCAGGAGTGACTAGAAAAACGACGAAAAAACACGAATATCCATAATAAACTTTAATAAAATCGCGCTATGGCCGATTATGGCAAAAAGGAGGACGTTATGGCGGTTTATCTACTGATATCGGTACTGGTATTTATCGTCGGTGTCTACGTCATCAACCGCAGGCTTTTCGACAGAGATGACGATGCGGACTCGCGAATCAGAGAGGACCACTACACCTTCAAGCTCTAAAGCCCTGTTTTCCCGCTTTTCCCACACATTTTTCAGGCACTGTAAAGCGTCGCTTCACTACTATATAGTAATCTATATATCTTTATGAGAATGGGAATAACTATTGAAACCGAAAGACGAAATCACCCGCAGCTTGCTGATCGACCGCCAAACCTGGGAAGAGGCGATGAAGTACTCCCGCCAGCGCTACAAGATGAGCCTCAGCAAGGTCGTCGAAAAGCTGCTCCAGGACTGGCTGGCAAAGGAAAAACGCAAACCCCTCGACAACGAAAAACAGGGGAAATTCTTCTAACAAGACGGCACCGCTCAACGCGGGACGCGCCGTCTAATATCCCATAATATCATTATCCGTAGTGGCGCCCGTAGAGCTTGGAGCGTCGCCCCCCCTGCCCCGTTTTGAGCATCTCCAGCCTTTCGATGCGCTGCTGCGTCGTCGGGTGGGTCCGAAAAAGGTCGGAAAAGGAGAGCTGCTTCCCGCTGAAGGGGGAAACGATGAACATGTGGGCGTTCTCCGGCGTCGCCCCCTCCACGAAGCCCCGCGTGTTGTAGGACTCCAGTTTCATCAACGCGCTCTGCAGCCACTCCGGGTGGCCCGTCATATGCGCGGCCCCGGCATCGGCCTTGAACTCCCGGGAGCGGCTGATGGTCATCTGGATGACCGAAGCCGCGACGGGTAGGAGAATCGCCAGCAGCAGCATGACCAGCGGGTTGCGGTCGCGGTTGTTGCCGAACATCGCGCCGAACTGCATCATGTTGGCGATCATGGCGATGGCCCCGGCGATTGTCGCCGCGACGGTCTGGATCAGAATATCGCGGTGGGAAACGTGGGAGAGCTCATGGGCGAGTACCGCCTCGATCTCGTCGCTGTCGAGCAGGTCGAGCAGCCCCTCGGTCACGGCGACCGCCGCATGCTCGGGGTCCCTCCCCGTGGCAAAGGCGTTCGGAGTCCGCTCGCGGATGATATAGATAGCGGGCATCGGCAGCCCGGAACGGCTACAGAGACGCTCAACGATGTCGTAAAGCCCCGCCGCGCTCTGGCGCTCCACCGGAATCGCGTGGTAGTGGCGCAGGATCATCTTGTCGGAGTTGTAGTAGGCGAAGAAATTCATTCCGCCCGCAAACAGCAGGGCGATCAACATCCCCGTCGTACCGCCGAAATAGCCGCCGAGCAGGACCAGCAGCACACTCAGCGATGCCAGCAGCATAAAAGTCTTGACGTTTTCCATAGCTATACTCCCATCAAAGTCGCGATGATACGGCGGCTGCCGCCGTGATCGCGGTGTTCGTTCAGGTAGATCCCCTGCCATGTCCCCATGTTCAGTTCCCCGTCGGTGACGGGGATCGTCAGCGACACCCCCAGCATCACCGACTTCAGGTGGGCGGGCATATCGTCGCGCCCCTCGTAGGTATGGGTGAAATAGGGTTTCTCCTCGTCGACGATATCGTTGAAGTAGGCTTCCATATCATCGCGCACCGAGGGATCGCAGTTCTCGTTGATACTCAGCGACGCGCTGGAATGCTGCAGAAACAGGTGCAGCGTTCCCTTCGTGACCGCCGAAAGCTCCAGCTGGGAGAGAATTTCGGAGGTGACCAGGTGAAATCCCCGTCCCCTGGGACGCAGGGCGATCCGCCACTGTTCGACGATCATGACTCCAGCAGCTCCTGCATCGCCTTTTTCTGCATTTTTCGGGCATAGTCGGAGGCCTTCAGGCCGTACTGGTCCACCGCCTCCGCGTCGGCACCGGCGGCGAGGAGTTTTTTGGCGATTTCAAGGCGCCCGTAGCAGACGGCCCCCATCAGCGGCGTAAAGCGGCTGCGGCGCTGGGTCTTGTTGACGTCGATCCCCTCTTCGAGCAGAAGGTCAACGATGCGGGCGTTGTTGTACATCACCGCGAAATCCAGGACACTGACCCCTTCGTTGTCAAAATCGTGCAGATCCGCACCGTTTTCCAGCAGCAGGTCGATAATCTCGTCGTCGCACTTTTTGCGGATCGCCTGGACCAGGACGCTCTCGCCCCCTTCGTTCTCCTCGTTGACGTCGCCGCCCTCTTTGAGATACTTCTTGATCCCGAGATAGTCGTTGTGTTCGAGCAATTCGATCCAGTGTGTCATGTAACCGTTCCTTTGCGGAAAGTATATCACGCCTCCCCCTAGGGAAAAAAACTGAAATGGGCGTTACAAATTCACTTAAGTATCCCGTGAAAAGGCGATTATGTTAAAATTCCGGAAATTTTTCTGAAAGAGTGAGCTCATGCAAATCATCGAAACCGCCGACGCTTTCAAAGCGTGCATCGAAACCATCAAACAGACTCCGGGCTACAAGGATCCCCTCGCCTTCGGTATCTGCCGCGTCGACTTCGGTCAGCTCAACAGCGACAAGGTCCTGCAGGCCACCTACCCAGTCATTAACTGGAACGAGAACTTCGGCAGCGCCGCGATCTTCATTGAAGCGCTCAAAGAGCAGGGGATCGCTGTCGATTTCACGGCCGACGAAGTCGTCTGCAACATCAACCTCGCCTTCCTCGAGAGCTGTCTGAATGCCTTCACGCCCTACAGCGATGAAGCCTATGGCGACGCCCACAGAAACATCCAGGTCGTCTCCGCACTCTACAACCAGATCAAAGCACAGGGGATGCGTGAGGGCGAATTCCGCGTCACCTTCCTCTTCAACGACGCCCCCTGCCGGAGCGTCGAGGCTACCTACCTGAAACTCTACGCCCTCTCACTGGCCAAGGTCCCGCTGCGCGGCATCAACCTGAACGGCGCGTTCGGCGCCCTGCCGAACGTCGCATGGTCCGCGGGCAAGCCGATCGAACTCGACTGGCTGCGGGAGTTCGAGATCGAACTGAAGTTCTCCGGCGAGTACCCGCACATCGATTTCGTCGATAAGTTCCCTCGCTTCCTGCAGCACATCATCCCGGCGGACAACACCCGGCTCCTCGACACTTCCAAGGTCCGCTTCGGTGCCCAGCTGGCGGCCGGCACGACGGTTATGCCGGGTGCGAGCTACATCAACTTCAATGCCGGTACCCTTGGGCCGGTAATGGTCGAAGGGCGTATTTCCAGCTCCGCCATCGTCGGCTCCGGCTCCGACGTCGGCGGTGGCGCTTCCATCCTCGGCGTCCTCAGTGGTACCGACGGCAACCCGGTCTCCATCGGCGAAAACACCCTGCTCGGAGCAAACTCCGTGACCGGCATCCCCCTCGGTGACGGCTGTATCGTCGATGCCGGCATCGCAATCCTCGAAGGCACCAAAGTCGGCATCAAGCCTGAACAGCTCGCGAAGCTCCAGGAAGCCAACCCCGGCGTCAAAATGGAAGGCACTGTCTTCAAAGGCCGCGACCTCGCCGGCCTCAACGGCCTCCATTTCCGCCAGAACTCCATGACGGGAGAGATTACGGCCACACGTTCAACCCGCGAGATCAAGCTCAACGCCGATCTGCACTAACACGAAACTGCTATGCCCCCGGCATAGTAGTTTTACTTTCTAACCCCCCTGTCAGCCGTCCTGTTCTATGATGTCAAGATAAGGATAAGGAGTTTGCCATGACTGTTTCCGCCAACGTATCCGCCCTTCAGAGCTATCAGACGTTAATGGCCAACAGCGCCAACAACGTTGCCAATGTCAATACGAATGGTTTTGTTCCACAAAACGGGACGACGCAGGCAGGGCCCGGCAACAGCGTTACGGCACAGCTGACTCCCGCCACGGATAACGGCAGTGCGAACAGCCAGACCAACCTCGCCAAAGAGATGACCGATCAGATGACCTTCCAGCGGGCAACGGAAGCGAATGTCGCGGCACTGCGAAGCCAGAACCAGATGTACGGCGCCCTGCTCGACATCAAGGTGTGAGGGGAGTTTTTCCCTTCCACTCCACGACTCCCCCGAACTTCCAGAAATATAGAATCCCTGCATCGTCCTCAGCACAGTGAAAGAATGCTGCTTTGTACCATGAAACAGCCCATTGCCCCGTAAAAGCAGGTTTTTGGCGTGACGCTGACGCCCACTCCGCAAAAGCGGATACATCACTGCTGCGTGATGATATTCATACTCTCGATCTTGTGCAGCAGCGCGCTTGATGCGTCGTAGGTCGCCAGTTCCGAACCGATGTTGAGGGTACTGATAACGGCCCTGCCGACGATCTTCCGGTCGCTGTCGTGGCCATTCGTCGTCTTGACGCCCCAGAGGTTGTGCAGGACCATCACCTCCCCCTCGTAGGTGCCGATATAAAGCAGGATGTGCCCCTTGCGGTAAAGCAGGGTTTCAAAGGGGATGCCCTCGGCGATGATGCGTGCGCGCTTCTCTTCGTCGCCGAGCCCCTGCAGGGAGATGACACGGCCGACCCTGGACTGCTGGTAGGAGTTTCGGGGCAGCCAGATCCCGAAGGGAGTGAAGAGATCACGCAGGGTCGAGGAGCAGTCGCGCTCCTCGTAGAGGCCGCCCCAGCCGTAACGGCTTTTGAGGATGCGGTTGGCCAGCAGCGGCAGCGTCTCGCGGTTCATCAGCAGCGGCGTTTCGCTGACCGCGTCGCGGGTGATCCGCGCCTTGGTGTACCACGCCTTGCCGTCGACGTCCGCCGTGACGGCGAGCACCGTTACCTCGTCGCCGTCACCGTCGGCGACGGCCGGCATCATCATGCCGATACGGCCGTTGAAGAGGAAGTTGCCTTCAAGATCCTTGACCGGGACCCGGTCCCGGACAAGGTAGTACTGCTTGGCAAGGCGCCACTTGGCCGTATGCTCCTGCGGGATATAGGCGATCGCATGCGACGGCAGCCAGCCGTTGGCGTAGGAGCTGAAGACGTAGACCCAGTCCCCCTCCTTGGAGTAGTGCGAAACGAAAAGGGGTTCGTTGGCATGGACGCCGCTGTTTTGCAGATAGTCAAAGGGGAATCCCTCCCCCGCCTCTTTCGGGTTCCGGAAAAGGGGCTTGTGAGTGGGAAAGCAGCGCAGGTGCGAAAAGCGCAGCGAGACGGCATACTTGTTGACGCTGCCATACGCACCGAAATTGGCCCGCTCGAACATCTCGATCAGCCACGACTCCGGCAGTCGCTGGAGGTTCTCGCCGTAGGCGTCGCCGTTGCCGTAGGAGCGGAAGGGCCACTGAACCTCTTCGAGGCTCTCCGGGGGACGGGTATAGTCCCAGGGAGCGAACCAGCGGCGTTCAAATGCCTTCTGGACGT
This sequence comes from Sulfuricurvum sp., assembly GCA_003245815.1. Lineage (GTDB taxonomy): Bacteria > Campylobacterota > Campylobacteria > Campylobacterales > Sulfurimonadaceae > SZUA-415. The sequence goes on along the minus strand of QKCD01000041.1, from coordinate 19,617 downwards.
CCCGCAAGGTCTCATGGGGCGTCAGATTCGCCGCGTAGGCGGCGGCATCCTGCGGAAAGTGCGCCAGGTCCCACAGTACGTAGTGCTCTTCGGGTTCTGCGATCTCCACGGCTTTGGGCGTCGGCGTCGGCCGGGTACTGCACCCCGCCACCAGCAGCACCAACGCCAGATACAGACCGATACGCCCCATACACTCCCCTTCGTCGTTCAGACTATTCGATACCCCCGAACCGTCCGACGACCCGGCCGATCACTTCGATCTCACCGGGCAACGCCGTCTGCGTCGGATAATCCTTGTTGTCTGAAATGATGTCTATTTTACCATCGATTCGCTTTTGAACCCGTTTAATGAAGAGACCATGCTCCGTATTGATGGTAAAGATCCCGCCGCGCCCGATGTCGGTCTTCGAACGGTTGATAAAGACGATGTCTCCGTAGCTGAAGGTCGGTTCCATCGAATCCCCGCTGACGTTGATCGCCTCGATATGGCGCAGCTCCTTCTCCCCGCCGAGCAGGGCGACGAAATCCCCTTCGAGCATCAGCGGCTGGTAGTTCTCGTCGTCGTTGTAGGCGCCGCCCCCGGCCGAAGCGCTCACCTCGCTGAAGTAGCGCACCATGTAGAAACGGTTGGTCGGCTCCACCAGGCTTTCGGGGGACTGCCCGTAGAGCAGCCAGTTGATCGCGATCGAACGCCTGGCGCAGAAGTCCAGAAGTTCGTAAAAGGGGATCTTGTCCCGCTTTTTCATCGTGGCGAAATTCATCTGCGAAATGCCCAGCAGTTCGGCCACGTCCTTGTCAAAGACCTTTCTGCCCGGGAACTCCTGCGAGACGATATCCTTGATCTCCTCGACGATGTCGGCAAAACATTTCATCTTCTTCTCCTTGCTCATGGCATGTGACACTATAATCATAGGATTATGCCATGAAATTTTCCGTCAATATGTCATTTTGCAATATTTTTTCAGGCACTTTGAAATAGTTTCTATGATGATCCCAAGATTTTTGTCAGAGAAGGATAAACGATGGCAGCGATGATCAGAAAAGCGGAAACACTCTTTGAACGGTTCGAGCGCTCTCTTGAAGCGCTGGCGGAGAAGATTCTCTAGGAGAAGGGGTCAGGATTCCCGGGAATCGGAAGGATGCTGCTCGGGGCGCTTCTCCTCCCCTTTTTTCGAGGATTCCTCCTCCTCGATCTGCTCCAGCCGCCGGATATGGTAGCCACGGAAGATCGTGACCATGAAGAAGACGAAAAGGATCAGCATCAACGCGTCGACGAAAGGGTTCACATCAGCTCCTTGTAGGTGGTAAAGTTCTGTTTGATCGCTTCGTAGAGCACGATCCCCGTACTGACGGCCAGGTTCAGGCTCCGCCCCTCGCGGGTCATCGGGATGGTGATGCACTGCTCCGGGCGCGGCGCCAGCAGTGTTTCCGGCAACCCGCCGGTCTCACTCCCGAAAAAGAGGAAATCGCCCTCCTGAAACGACGCTTCGAAATAGGGACGGTCGCTCTTCGTCGTGGCGAAATGGCAGCGGATCCCCTCCCCCTGCGCTTCGAAAAAAGCTTCCAGACTCTCCCACACCTTCAGGTCCAGCTTGTGCCAGTAGTCCAGGCCCGCCCGGCGTACCGCCTTTTCTGAGATGTCGAATCCGAGCGGTTCGATCAGGTGGAGGGTACTGCCGGTATTGACGCAGATACGGCCGATCGTGCCGGTGTTGTTGGGGATCTGCGGATGCACAAGAACGACGTTGAACATCATAAACCTTGAAAGCGCAAAGCGCGTGGGCCTACTGCCGAAGTAACCACAGCGGTAGCGTAGCTAAATGGGCTTTGCCCACTTAGCGTTTCTCATTAAAAAATGACGGTCTTGTTCCCGTTGACGAAGATGCGGTCCTCCAGGGCCAGCTTGAGGGCGCGGGAGAGGACGACCTTCTCGACGTCGCGCCCCAGCCCCTGCAGCTGTTTCCAGTCGTACTCGTGGTCGACATGAATAACGTCCTGGGCGATGATCGGCCCCTCGTCGAGGTCGTTGTTGACGAAGTGCGCCGTCGCACCGATGATCTTGACCCCCCGCTCATAGGCTTGTTTGTAGGGATTGGCCCCGATAAAGGCGGGAAGAAAGGAGTGGTGGATGTTGATGATCTTGCTCTCATAGGCCTCGACGAAGCGCGGCGTCAGGATCCGCATGTACTTGGCCAGGACGATGTAATCGAACTCCCCGAGCTCGGCCAGTTTCTCCAGGACCTTTCCTTCATGGGCATCCCGGTCGAGGTCGACGTGGGAGACGGTATAGAACGGGATGCCGAACTTCTCCACCAGCGGCTGCAGCAGGTCGTAGTTGGAGACGACGCCGACGATCTCCGCATCGAGCTCCCCGTCCTCGTAACGGATGAGGATGTCCCCCAGAGCGTGGGACTCCTTGGTGACCATCAGAACGATCTTCTTCTTCCGGGGTGCGATGACCTCGATGCTGGCATCCTTCGGCAGTGCCGCCTCAAGTTCGGCCCGCAGTGCCTCGGGATCGGCCACGCCGGCAACGACGCTGCGCATGAAGAAACGGTTGTTGACCTTGTCGACGAATTCGTTGTTCGAAATGATATTGAGATCGCGCTGATAGAAGATGTTCGAGACTTTGAAGACGAGCCCCTTCTCATCATTTGAATCGATCAAAACACGGTATTGGTCCATTAATTATCTTCCACTCTTTTTGATTTTTTCGATCCGGGTATCGATGGTCGCCAGCAGATACTCCAGGAAATTGAGGGTCAGGTCCACCTTCGCCTCGATATGGCTGTTGTTCGGCGACTGGAACCCTTCGAAGAGCACCAGCAGGCGCTCTTTGACGCTTTCGAGGTAACGCTGTTCGTCCTGCAGGATCTCCTCCGGGGAGCCGTGTGTGAAGGGGTCGCTGAGTGCAGTCTCGCCGCCCTCGTCGGACGCGGCGTGCACCGAAGTCTCGGAAGCGGCCTCTTTCTCCGGAAGCTCCTCCTCCATTTCAGCCAGTGTGGAGAGGATGACGTCTTTCAGTTCCATAGCTTCAACAACCACCTTTCAAACTCGTTAAACTCGACCGGTTCCTCCATATGCACAAAAAAGTCCTTCATCTCCTGGTTCACCCCAAGGAATTTTCTGCGCATACCCGAAAGACGCCGGATGGCAATGCGTGCCTCCGCGTTGTTGGGATCCTTTTTCAGGATCTCCTTGTAGATCTCCAGTGCCTCCTCTTTGAGGCCCTGGAGTTCGTAGATGTTGGCAAGGGTCAGTGTTTGCATTTGGCCGCGTAGTTGGCGATGATGGAGCCCATCTCGCTGGTCGAGCAGATCTCCTTCGCATCGAACTGCGCCAGGTCCTTCGTGCGGTATCCTTCCGCAAGCGCCTGCTTGATGGCGGCGTCGATACGGTCGGCCGCCTTCGTTTCGCCGAGGGCAAAGCGCAGCATCATCGAGGCGCTGGCGATCGTAGCGATCGGGTTGGCGATCCCCTGCCCCGCGATATCCGGCGCGGAGCCGTGGATCGGCTCGTAGACGCCGATCTTATTGCCGACGGAAGCGGAGGGGAGCAGCCCGATGGAGCCTGAGAGCATGCTCGCCTCGTCGCTAAGGATGTCGCCGAAGATGTTGCCCGTCAGGATGACGTCAAACTGTTTCGGATCGCGGATCAGCTGCATCGCCGCATTGTCGACGTACATGTGCGACAGTGTTACCTCCGGGTACTCCTTAGCGATCTCTTCGACAGTGTCACGCCAGAGCTGGGAGACGTCCAGGACGTTCGCCTTGTCGACAGAGCAAACACGCTTGTCGCGTTCCATCGCAATCTGGAAAGCCTTGTGGGCGATACGGACGATCTCTTCACGGGTGTAGACCATCGTGTTGTAGGCGCGTTCGTTCCCCTCGCGTCCCTTCGGTTCGCCGAAGTAGATGCCGCCGATCAGTTCGCGGACGACCATCAGGTCGACGCCCTTGACGATTTCCGGTTTCAGGGAGCTGGCGTTGACGAGTTCGTCGTAGACGACCGCCGGACGGAGGTTGGCGAAGACGCCGAGCTCTTTGCGGAAACGCAGCAGGCCGCTCTCCGGACGCTTTTCACGCGGAAGCGTGTCCCATTTCTGGCCGCCGATGGCGCCGAAAAGTACGGCGTCGGCGTTGAGGGAGACGTCGATCGTCTCCTGCGGAAGCGGGTCGCCCGTGATGTCGTAGGCGCAGCCCCCCATCAGTACCTCCTGGTACTTCAGTTCGAAACCTTCGCAGGATGCGACGGCGTCAAGGACCTTCACCGCTTCGTCGATGATCTCCGGCCCGATGCCGTCCCCTTTGATCAGTGCAATTTTGTATCCGCTCATTACTTCTCCTGCTGTGCGATTTCGTCGGCCGCGTAGTTCATCAGGCCGCCCGCGTTGAGCAGCTCCTGCATGAATGCCGGGATCGGCGTAAAGTTGTAGACCTTGCCCGTCGTCGTGTTGGTGATCGTGCCCGCGTTCATGTCGATGCTGATCGCCTCACCCTCTTTGATCTCCGCACTCTCGGGGAGCTCGAAGATCGGCAGCCCCATGTTGAAGGCGTTGCGGTAGAAGATGCGCGCGAAGGTCGGCGCAACGACGGCGGCGATGCCCGCCGCTTTAAGGGCGATCGGTGCATGCTCGCGTGACGAGCCGCAGCCGAAGTTTTCGCCGGCGACGATGATATCGCCCGGCTGCATCTTGGAGACGAACTCCGGATCGGCGTCCTCCATGACGTGCTTCGCCAGCTCTTTGGGGTCGGAAGTATTCAGATAGCGTGCGGCAATGATAAGATCCGTATCGATATCCTTGCCAAAATTCCATACTTTACCGGCAATTTTTTGCATTTAAAGTCCTGAAATCGGGGTGATCAGACACCCCGTGTAATTTAATTCGGGGATTATATCGCATCGGATGTTTAAGGAAGATAAAATAGGGAAAGGCAGCCTAATATTACAAAATATCAAGCCATTCCGGGAACCGCGAAGGGCCCCGGGTCATCAGCGTTTGAGGCCGTTGACCGTCTGGAGCATCTCGTCGCTGGCGGTAATCACCTTGGAGTTGGCGTCGTAGGCGCGCTGCCCGGTAATGAGGTCCGTCAGTTCCACGACGAGCTGGACGTTGCTCAGCTCCACAAAGCCCTGGCGCAGGATCCCCAGGCCGTTGACGCCCGGCGTGTCGTCGATGGGCTGGCCGGAGCTGTCCGTCTCGACGTAGAGGTTGTCTCCCAGGGCGTGCAGGCCGGCGGGGTTAATGAAGTTGGTCAGCAGGATCTGCCCCACCTGCGTCGCCTGGGTCTGCCCCGCCTGAACGACGGAGACCGTACCGTCCGTACCAACGGAGATGTTCGTCGCATCTTCGGGGACGACAATCTCCGGGACCAGCTTGTAGCCGTCGCTGTTGACGATGGCCCCCGTCTCGTCAAGTTTGAAGGCGCCGTTGCGGGAGTAGACTTCCGTGCCGTCGGGAAGCTCGAGCTTGAAGAAGCCGCCGCCGGTGATCGCCATGTCGAGCTGGTTGTCCGTCTGCTTGAGGCTCCCCTCGCTGAAGATCTTGTTGACGGCCGTGGAGCGTACCCCCAGGCCCACTTCGATGCCCGTGGGCGACTTGGTGACGTCGCTCGTCGCGGTACCGGCGTACTCCATCACCTTGTACATCAGGTCCGCAAACTCGGCACGGGACTTCTTGAAGCCGATCGTATTGACGTTGGCAATGTTGTTCGCCGTCGTGTCGATCTGCTGCTGCATGCCCAGCATCCCCGTCGAGCTGGTGTAGAGTGATTGCATCATGGGTTATCCTTATTTTCTGGTCACGGCCAGTTTTTCGATCGCATCGCGGTTCAGGTCGTTCATCTGACTGTCCATCGCCTTCTGGTACATCCCCACCAGGCGGTTGGCCTCGATCATGGCCACCATCTCGTTGACCGCGTTGACGTTGCTCTTCTCGACGGCGCCCTGGCTGACGGCGTTGCTCTCGGCCAGCGGCTGCAGGCGCTCCCCTTCCGGCGGAATGAAGAGGCCGTCGCCCCCTTTGCGGAGCCATTTAAGGTTCTCGGGGCTGACGACCATCAGCTTCGACGTCGCCGTCAGCTGGGCCGAGCCCGGAACGGCGATGTAGAACTGCCCGTTCTTGTCCGCCTCGACCACACTGTCCGTCGCGTCGAACGTGATGGCGTTCTGGGATTCGAAATAGTCGCTGGGGAGGACTTCGTACCCCTGCTTGGTCACCAGTTTCCCCTCGTCGCTGAGGGTGAAGGAGCCGTCACGGGTCAGGCGGATCCCCTCGGGGGTTCTAACGGCGAAGAAGAGCCCTTCGCGAGTCAGGGCGAAATCGAAGGTGTTGCCGGTCTGCTGGATCACCCCCAGGGAGTGGTCGGTGTACCCCTCCACGATCTGGGGCACCCGCGTAAGAGAGCGGTGGTAGAACTGCGCCCCTTCGACGGTGTCGTTCTGCAGGGGAAGCTCATCGCGGGCCTCCTTGTAGAGACGGAGGAAATCGCCGGTCACGGTCGCATCCTTCTTAAACCCGGCGGTGTTGGCGTTGGCGAGGTTGTTGGCGATGGTATCGAGCCGGTTGAACTGGGTAACCATTCCCCCTGCCGCCGCGTAGTATCCGGTCTGCATAAAAGCTCCTTTCTGAGCGTGCTTTCCGGACTTAAGCAAGAGGCGTTCCACTCCTGCCGAAGCTCCCGCCCCGGCTGCTTCAAGCCGTGATTAAGTATAGATAAAGTATAATCCACCCCAATGTCACGTCGGCGCACTCCGCGCGCCGAAGAATCTATTCTGAGATGGAGCCCTCCCTCATGACCGCCAAAGAATTGAATAAAGCTTTAGAAACCCTTTTCGCCGAACACAAATCGACCACCTGTATGACCTTCGAGTCCATCGCGGACCTCTTTGACAAACAGCCGACCTCGGCACAGGCAAAATCGATCCAGAAGCTCTCTCAGAAATACGACGTCTGCCTCTACACCTCCTCCGAACATGCCAAGATGCTCAACGAGCAGGAAGCCGAAGCACGCCGTAAAGCCCAGCTGAAGATGCTCTCCGAGGCCAAAGGCGAGGATTTCGACATCCTCCGTGAACACGAACTGCTCGAATGGTCCCGTTCCGACTCCCCGGTACGGATGTACCTGCGCGAAATGGGTCAGATCCCGCTGCTGACGAAAGAGGAGGAGATCGAAATCTCCAAGAAGATCGAATACGGCGAGAGCATCATTATCGACGCGATCTGTTCCGTCCCCTACCTGATCGACTTCATCCTCGACTATAAAGAGCCGCTGATCAACCGCGAACGCCGCGTCAAGGAACTCTTCAAGAGCTTCGACGATGAGGGTTCCGACGACGATAACGACGATAACGACGATGATGACGACAACGGCGGCGTCGAAAAGGCCCTCTCCGCCAAGGACAAGAAGCGCGTCGACAAAGTCGCTACGAGCTTCAAGGCCCTGGAGAAGGCGAAGAAGGAGTGGGTCAAAGCGGCCGACAAGCCCTTCGAATTCAACGAGGGTGACGAGGTCACGACCGACTACATCCAGCACCACCTCACCATCGCCTTCAAAAAGGCGGTTCTCAAAGAGCGCCTGCTCGACCTGGGACCGACCTCCAAGCTGATCAACGAACTGGTCCGCTCCATGGAGACCTCCCTAAAAAGCGACGAGGGGTTTGAGAAGGAGCTCAAGCGCCTCGAGTACAAGCTCCCGCTCTTCAACGACACCCTGAAGAAGAACCACCGCAGCATCCTGGCGAAGATCACCGACCTCTCCAAGGAGGAGATCACGACGATGGTCCCCGAGGCGACGATGGTCAGCACCTATATGGAGATCAAGAAGCTGATTCAGACGAAGGAGGCTTCAAAGGGAAGCTTCGACATGGATCCGGAAAAACTCTCCGACATCCTCGAGCAGATCAAGCGCGGCAAGGCGATCTCCGAAACCTCCAAGACGCGCATGGCGAAATCGAACCTGCGTCTGGTCGTCTCCATCGCCAAACGCTACACGAACCGCGGCCTCCCCTTCCTCGACCTGATCCAGGAGGGGAACATCGGCCTGATGAAGGCCGTCGACAAGTTCGAGTACCAAAAGGGGTACAAGTTCTCCACCTACGCGACCTGGTGGATCCGCCAGGCGATCAGCCGGGCCATCGCCGACCAGGCACGCACGATCCGCATCCCGATCCACATGATCGAGACGATCAACCGCATCAACAAAATCATGCGCAAATACCTCCAGGAGCATGGCAAGGAGCCCGACGTCGAGACCATCGCGGCGGAAGTCGGCCTGACGGCGGAGAAGGTCAAGAACGTCATCAAGATCACCAAGGAGCCGATCTCCCTCGAGGCGCCGATCGGCAACGAGGACGACGGCCGCTTCGGCGACTTCATCGAGGACAAGACCTCCCTCTCCCCCTCCGACGCGATCCTCAAGGACGACCTGCGCATGCAGATCGAGAGCGTCCTCGAGCAGCTTAACGAGCGGGAGAAGGCCGTCATCAAGATGCGCTTCGGCATTATGGACGACGAGAGCGACCGCACTCTCGAAGAGATCGGCAAGGAGCTTAACGTCACCCGCGAACGGGTCCGCCAGATCGAAAGCAGCGCCATCAAAAAGCTCAAGCACCCCAAAGTGGGCCGCAAGCTGAAAAACTACATCGAAGAGTGACCCGGTAGCCCATGACGTTTGAACAGCAGTGGATCGAGTACGATTACAACCCTTTTATCCTCTTCAATTCCGACGGGAAGATCCTCTCGCTTAACGCGGAGGCCCAATACCTGATGGGGTGCACCGACGCCTCCACGATCTACGAGATCGCAATGAGCTACGCCAGCAGCAGCTTCGGCTTCAACACGACCTTCGTCGACCTGGAGTTCGGGCGTTTCAAGTTCTTCGGCGTCACCGTCGGCTACGAGACGGAGGAGGAGATCGGCATCCGGCTCTACCAGACGCCCACCTTCAAGTTCACGAAGCCCCGCACTGACGTCGACCTCGTCAACGTCTATACCCTGATCGACCTCGCCATCAGCTCCAACTCCATCGGCAGCAAGACAATCTTCCTCAAAGAGCTCGACCCGACAATCCCCGAGGTACGCCTCAACGCCAACCACTTCATCAAGCTGCTCAACAAGATTTACGCGAGTATGCTTCAGAACGCGGAGGTTAAAACGCGGCTCTATTTCCGGATCGGCGAATACATCCGGTATGAGGGGGAGAAGTATACGATCTTCGCCATCGAGGTCTCCGGCGACACCATCGAGAAGAAGCACCTTCCCGGTGTCGAGATGCTGATTGCGGAGAGCAACCTCTATCTCGACGTCAAAGAGAGTTCAATCACCGTTAATATCCCGATGATCCTCAAGTAAGGGATTGCCTACAGCCCTTCGGGCTTGATCCCGTAGACGTCCTCATCGGGGGTAATGCAGTAGATTTCGTGGATCCCGATATCGTTGCGTTCCTTGATCACCGTCTGCATCTCCAGCGACTCCGCATGCGCCTTCAGCAGCGGCAGCAGGTCGCGGGCCGTCGTCGTGATCTGGATCAGCAGGTCCCCCTTGTACCCCGAATAGGTCCTGACATCGCGCACCGGGTGTTCCAGCGCAAAACGGATCATCGCCTTCCGGGCCGCCGACATATCCTCCTTCGAGGCCTGCCGTGAAGAGGGGTTGAGCCCATACTCCCAGATCGCGTGGAAATGTTCGCTGTCCGCGTCGGGGCCTTTTTGTTGTTCGTCTGACATCACACTGCTCCTTTGGTTTTGCACTCTGTAACTCTGCTGCTTCGAGCCCGCAATGCTCTTAAACCGACGGCCGGGTGAATATCCCCTTGCCGACGTAGAGTCCCGCCGGGATCCCCAGGCCGAGCCCGATCAGATAAGTCCATACCGAGAGTATATCATTGTTTTTGAGGGCGATGAAACCCAAGACAAGCAGGCCGTAGGGGACGATTCGGTAGAGAGAAACCATCGCCGGCGCGCTCTTGGTAGCGTTCTTCACGGCACCGCTCGCCTTGATCCGCTGCTTCTCTTCCTTGATGATCGCCCTGATGTCAACATCTTCGGCGTCGGCCGCCTGCGGTTCGTCCGTCTCGTAGAGGTCGAAAGGGTCCTCGATGCGGTCGACGGCGTCGCGACCATCCCCGCTCTCGTACCCCTCGACCCGTTTATGTACGAGCTTCGCGTAGCTGTACATGGAGCCCAGCATCACGAAGAACGCGGAGAAGAAGGCGATCTCGATGTTGATGAAGAGTTCAAAGGAGAGGGGCCAGAGCAGCAGCAGAAGCGCCTGCAGGGCAATGAGCTGCCTAGTGGCTTTTGTCCACGCCGTCACTGTCTGTCTCGTCATCATCGTCGTTGTCAATCGTACGCGTCTTGTAGTTGTAGCGCGGGTCTTTCGCCAGCTTTTCGAACTCTTTGTACTGCTTGCTGTAGGCCTTGAAGACGTTCAAAAAGGCGGCGGCGATCCCAATGAAGACGCCGATCCAAAGCGTCCACCCCGCCCCGGTCAGGGAGCGCAGTCCCAGGCCGATGCCGACCCCGATAAGGATCGCCACGACCATGGAAATGCCCAGCGAGAGGCTCTCGGCCCCTTCGATAATCGGCTTCAGCCGCGGTTTCTGCTCTTCGCTCATGCAATCGCTCCGAAAACGCGCTCGGCCGCCGCGACCGTCTCTTCGATCATCGCGTCGGTAATCGCTGTACAGATAAAGCCCGTCTCGTAGCCCGAACAGGCGAAGTAGAAGCCCTCTTTGAGCATCCCCGCGTGGAACTTCGCGAAGAGCGCGTGATTCGCCGCACAGGCGTCATCAAAGTTCTTCACCGGCGTCTCGCTGAAGAAGAAGCCGAACATAGAGCCGCGCACGTCGACCTGCATGGCGATGCCGTGGCGTTCCGCCGCCACTTTCATCCCCTCGACGAGGCGGCGTGCCCGTGCTTCGAGGACGCCGAAAAGACGGGAGTTCTCCCGCAGCTTCTTCACCGCCGCATATCCCGCCGCCATGGCGACGGGGTTGCCGCTAAGCGTCCCCGCCTGGTAGACCGGTCCCTCCGGGGAGAGGTGCGCCATAATCTCGCGTTTGCCGCCGAAGGCGCCGACCGGCATCCCGCCGCCGATCACCTTGCCCAGGGTCACGAGGTCCGGCGTCGTCCCGGTGATGCTCTCCGCCCCGAACATCGTCGCGCGGAAACCACTCATCACCTCGTCGAAGATCAGCAGTGCGCCGTATTCATCACAAAGTGTGCGAAGCTGTGCCAGGAACTCCTTATCCGCCGGGACGAGGCCCATATTGCCCGCGATCGGTTCGATGATGACACAGGCGATCCCTACGCTCTGTTCGAAGCAGTTCCTGACGCTCTCGATGTCGTTGTATTTCGCCAGCAGAGTGTGTTTGGTGAAGTCCGCGGGGACGCCCGGGGAGCTGGGGTTGCCAAACGTCACGGCCCCCGAACCCGCCTGCACGAGCAGGGAGTCGCTGTGGCCGTGGTAGCACCCTTCGAACTTGACGATGTCGTCGCGGCCGGTGTAGCCCCGCGCCAGACGGATCGCGCTCATGACCGCCTCGGTGCCGCTGGAGACGAAACGGATCTTGTCGATGGAGTCGAAGATGGAGACGACCAGTTTGGCCAGCTCCGTCTCCGCCAGGGTCGGGGCACCGAAGCTCAGGCCGTGTTTGACGGCGCCGATGACGGCGTTTTCAATGCTTTCGTCGCGGTGACCGAAGATGAGCGGCCCCCAGCTCTGGACGTAATCGACGTAGCGGTTGCCGTCGATATCCACCAGGTAGGCCCCCTCCCCCTCGGCGATGAAGAGCGGCGTGCCGCCGACGCTCTTGAAGGCGCGGACCGGGGAGTTGACGCCCCCGGGGATCAGCTCCTGGGCCTCGTCGAATGCTTTCAAAGATGCTTCAGTTCCCATTTCTTCCCTTGCACAGAGGCGCACCGGCAGACCCTGCAGCGCTGCGCCCGATTTTTGTCGGCATTATAACGAATTAACACTACTTAGCTATAATCCGACTGACATATCCGGCAATTCACGCCGCCGCTCTGCGTCCGCCGGCACGCCGCGACGCCCCGCGCACAGACCAGGAAACCCGAGGAGAAGCCCGACCCGATGAACCGATCGACCGCTGCTTTTCTTATTGCGCTACTGCTGCACCTGCTGATCTTCGCGCTGTTCATCATCCTCGGCATGATCATCCCCACGCCCCAGAAAGCCGATCAGCCCCGGGAGCAGCGGATGCGGGTCTCCCTCAAGGAGTACCCCAAGGCCAAAAAAGACGCCCTGGTCAAGAACGACAACATCCAGCCCGCCGTCACCCCGCCGATGCCCAAGGGGAGCCAGCTGCAACAGCTCCCCTCCCAGGCACCCTCCGAACCGGCGCCCCGGCCGACCGAACAGCCTCTGCCCCCCAAAAAGAGCGAACCCTCCGTCGCGCCCGAAAAGCCGCAGCCGACCGTCACGAAGCCGCCCAGGGTGACGCCTTCGCCCAAACCGTCGCCGCGCCCCCTGCCCGTTCCGAAGGTCGCCGAGACCCCGGAAACGCCCATGGAACCGCAGGAAACGGCAAAGGAGACCCCGACCCAACGGCTCTATAACAAGCTCTCGACGCCGACCCTCTCCACCGCCTCCGCCGAACCGAAACCGAAACTTTCCCAGGAGAAGATGCGCCACTTCACCAACGACCTCAAGGAGGCCTACGGCGACACCTTCGCCCAGCTGAGCGCAGGCGAGCAGAAGTACATCCTCGACAACGCCGAGATCATGCGCCGCGTCACCCAGGAAGTGCTCAACCGCGTCGCCTCCGTCTCCATCCCCAGGGAGCTCCGGGTCAACGACTACAATCTCATCGAGTTCTACCTCCACCCCAACGGCGACATCTCCGACGTCCGCCTGCTGCGCCGCAGCGGCTTCTACAAGCTCGACGACACCACCGTCGAGACGATCCAGTACGCCTACAGCCGCTACCCCCGTCCGCAGCAGAAGACCCTGATCCGCTTCAAGTTCGGCTACTACCTCCGGGGGTACTGACCCCTCTCCCCGCAGCCCGTCCCGCGCCGCCTCCTAAGTTTCGTTTCAAAATTAAAGGGCTATGATTAATCGTGCTTATTCAAGTAGATTTCAAGGAGTTGTTATGAAAACGTGCAGACTGTTGGTGGCCGGCGTGGCCGCTTTGGCCGTATCGAACTTCTGTTTTGCCCAGTCGACCGAAGCGATGGGCGAGATTTACAAAAGCCGCTGTGCCAACTGCCACGGCGAGGCGGCAAAAGGGGTACCCAAGCTCAAAGAGATGCCGGGGGTCTCATCCGAACAGGCGGACGCCCAGGGCATGGCCTCGGAAGAGCAGGCCAATATCTACGGACCGCCGCTGGACTACCTGAGCGAGCAGGAACTGCTGCACAAACTCATCGACCTCCGGAGCAAGGGATTCGAAAGCCAGTCCTACCACTCCGTCATGCGGAAGAACCTCAAGAACATCGAGGCCCGGGAGGGGGACATCTCCGACGAGGCGATGGCGAAATACATCTACAACACCTTCGGGGAGGGTTCGCGCTGACGCGCACCCGCCCTCTCCTCACCTCTTCGGACACCCTCTCCTAGCGCCCGGCCGCTTCCAGCAGCGCCAAAGCCCCCTTATAGATCGGTTCGTCGATAAAACCGTACGCCTCGTCCGTAAAGCCCGTCACGCCGCGCGCGCGCTCCGCCTCGAAACGCGCCACGATATGCTTCGCCCGGGCGATCTCCGCCTCGCTGTCGGCAAAAGCTTCCATGGCCGCCGCCGCCTGGTCCGGCGAGAGGCACCCCTTGGCCCGGTACCCCATCGAACGCTCCAGCCCCAGCCAGGTGTCGAACCTTTCCATGTTACGGTACTCCTGGTAGACGAAGGAGACCGGCTCGACGCCAAGCGCCCGGCAGGTGACGAGGAAGTGCGCGAGGATGTAGCGCATCGTCGGGTTCTCGGGGGTGATCAGCGACTGCGGCAGCCCCATGTCGGCGAAGAGGTCGAGGATGCCGAGGTAGAAGACGCGCACCCGCGGCTCGACCGCCAACTCGGAGAGGGCATTCCACGCCGCCGCCGTCTCGACGGAGAGGTGGAGATCGATCGCGTCGTCAAGCACATCGAGCACGCGGCGGACATCCTCGGCACCGCGGACCTTCGGCACGCGGATCGCGTCGGGACCGAAGGCGTTGAGATAAGCGATCTCTTCGTCGCCCCCCTCGTCGAAGGGGTTGACCCGCACGACCAGCTTCTTGCCGCAATCGCGCAGTTCCGAGAGAAAGATCGCCGCCAGCACGAGGGCGAAAGGCTTCTGCTCCGCGCTCACCCCGTCCTCGAGGTTGAGCATGATGCAGTCGGCCGGGAGGCTCTCGATCTTGAGCAGGTGTTTGAGGTTATGGGCCGAGAGCATCAGCGGGGCGTGAAAGCCGCTGCCGCGCCGGGGCGTACGCCCGGCGGGCACGGCCAGGGCCCGCAGGCTTTCAAGGTCGTTGGCAGCCAGCGCCGTACGGATCGCCTCCAGAGTCGTTGCATCCATGCCGAAATCTCCTTTTTGTGATTATCCCGCAGACGGGGCATCGGGCGCCGGTTCCGGTGCCGGCGTCTTCTTCTGGGGCTGTTCCTGCATCTCGGGGTGCAGGTAGTAGTAGAGGGTCTTGATCTCGCTGGGGGTGAGGAAGTAGCGCGGCATCCCCCGGACCCTGCTGTTGAGCGCCCGGGAGAACTCCTCGAACCCGACCTCGGCGATCGAGGGGCCCGCAAAAGCGTGCTTCTCTTTCTTATGGGTATAGAGCGCGACGGTCAGCCCCCGTCCGTCCGCCCCGTGGCAGTGGTGGCAGCCAATCCCGCGGGGGTTGCGGTAAAGCTGCCGGGCGTACTCTTCGAGGGTGATAAAGGAGTCGGCAAAAAGCGGGATTGTCAGAAAGAGAAGGGCGAAAACACGCATCCAAAGCGCCTTATAAACTTAGTGACGGTATATTATCGAAAAATAATTTCAGGGCGGTTAAATGGAGATTTTGGACGGCAAAGCACTGGCTAGGAAAATCGAAGAGCGGGTGGCCTCGGAGGTCAAGACACTCAAAGAGCAGACCGGGCGCGTCCCGGGCCTGGCGGTGATCCTTGTCGGCAACGATCCTGCCAGCCACGCCTACGTAGGCATGAAAAAGAAAGCCTGCGACCGTGTCGGCTTCTACTCCGTGACCCACGAGATGCCCGAGAGCATCTCCCAGGAGACCATCGAGAAGACGATCGAGATGATGAACGCCAACCCGGGCATCGACGGCATCCTGATCCAGCTGCCGCTGCCGCCGCAGATCGATACGACCAAGCTCCTCGAACTCGTCGCGCCCAACAAGGATGTCGACGGCTTCCACCCCTACAACGTCGGGCGCCTCACCACGGGCCTTGACGGCTTCGTCCCCTGTACCCCGCTGGGCGTCATGCAGCTGCTGGAGGAGCACAACATCGACGTGAAGGGCAAAAACGCCGTCGTCGTCGGCGCTTCCAACATCGTCGGCAAGCCGATGGCGGCCCTGCTGCTCAACGCCAACGCCACCGTCGAAATCTGCCACATCTTCACCGACGACCTCAAGAAGCACACCCTTGACGCCGACATCATCCTCGTCGGTGCCGGGGTGATCAACCTGATCACCGAGGATATGGTCAAAGAGGGGGCGGTCATCGTCGACATCGGCATCAACCGCGCCCCCGACGGCCGCCTCGTCGGCGACGTCGACTACGACGCCGTCGCGCCGAAATCCTCCTACATCACCCCCGTCCCCGGCGGCGTCGGCCCGATGACGATCGCCATGCTGCTGAGCAATACCCTTAAGGCCGCCCAGGCCCACGCCAAAGAGGCCTGATGAAAAAGAGAGCCCTAGACGTCGCCCACAAGGCCTACAAATTCTCCAACTCCTGGACGGGGACGGTCATCATCGTCCTCTTCATCATCTTCTTCGTCGCGCAGGCCTTCCGCATCCCAAGCGGTTCCATGAAGGACTCGCTCCTCGTCGGTGACCACCTCTTCGCCAAGAAGTTCGCCTACGGCATCTCCACCCCGCACCTCCCCTTCCTGGAGATCCCCCTGGTGCCGGGCACCGACGGCCATATCGTCGACGGCGACCAGCCGCAGCGCGGTGACATCGTCATCTTCCGCTACCCGAACAACACGAAGCTCCACTACGTCAAGCGCTGCGTCGCCGTACCGGGAGACGAGCTCTTCGTACTGGACAAGGACCTTTACCTCCACCCCAGCGAGGGCAACGAGTACATCGAGGAGCACTACAAGGGTCACGAGATCAAGTTCTTCGCCGGCAAACTCTGGGTCAAGAACCCCTACATGAAGGACCATCCGGGCATCCACCACGACGACAAGATCGTCAACGACGGCCGCTACCCCTTCCCCATCTTCAACATGCCGCCGGTGCGCGTACCGGAGAACGAGTTCTTCATGATGGGCGACAACCGCGACCACTCCAACGACAGCCGCTTCTGGGGCACTGTCCCCTACGGCCTCGTCGAAGGCACCCCCTGGTTCATCTACTTCAGCTTGGACGACAACTGGGAGATCCGCTGGGACCGCGTCGGCAAGACCCCGACCGACCTGGAGCAGAAGTCCCACCTCGACCGGGCGGTCGCGGAGCGGATCAGAATGGACAAAGGCGATTATGAGCTCTATTGACTTGATCCAGATCGTCGCCGCCGTCGCGGCGCTGCTGATCGCCATCATCGGGCACGAGATCATGCACGGCTGGGTCGCCTACAAGTTCGGAGACGCCACGGCGAAAAATGCCGGCCGCCTCTCCGTCAACCCGATCATCCACATCGATCCGGTCGGCTCGCTGCTCATCCCCGCGATGACCTACTTTCTGCCGATGCTTCTGGGGGCCGAAAGCGGCTTTATGTTCGGCTGGGCCAAGCCGGTGCCGGTCAACATGCGCACCGTCATCGACAACGGCGGCTATAACGCCGCGATGCAGGTGAGCCTGGCGGGCATCGTCTACAACTTCGTCATGGCAACCTTCGCGGCCTCGCTGCTGCTGATGATGGGCGAACCGACCCAGGAGAGCGGCCTGCCGATGATCATCGCCTACATCTTCGTCATCAAGCTGCTGCTGATCAACGTCGTCCTTGGGGTCTTCAACCTCCTGCCGATCCCACAGTTCGACGGCGCGCACTTCCTGATGTACCTGAGTATGAAGTTCCGCCTCCACGCCGTCGCGGAGTTCTTCTACAGGGCGGAGCAGCGCGGCTATGGTATGATTATAGTCATTATCATCCTGGTCACCCCCATCAAAGATTATGTCCTGATCCTGCCGGTTCAGATGGTCTTGAACCTACTCTTACACTAAAGGAATTATTGTCATGAAATTCTATATCGCCACTGACCATGCCGGGCTCGATCTGAAGAACCTGACGGTCGAAATGCTCAAGGCGAAGGGCCACGACGTCGTCGACCTCGGCCCCTTCGACAAGGAGCGCGTCGACTACCCCGACTTCGCGATGAAGGTCTGCTCCCACGTTCTCGAGGAGACGGAGTCCCACGGCATCCTCATCTGCGGTTCGGGCATTGGCATGAGCATGGCCGCCAACCGCCACAAAGGGATCCGCGCGGCCCTCTGTCACGATGCCTACACGGCTTCCATGGCCCGCGCCCACAATGACGCCAACGTCCTCTGCTTCGGCGAGCGCGTCGTCGGCCCGGGCGTCGCCGAGTCGATCGTCGACGCCTGGTGCGCCGGTCTCTTCGAGGGCGGGCGCCACACCGGCCGCGTCGCCAAGATCGAAGCGATCAAGGGATAGGCCATGTTTCTTGAATGGTCGCTGCTCACTATCGTATCGCTGATCGCGATCTTCCTGTTTGTGAAGATGTTCTATTTCAAAAGCATCACCCACAAGGAACAACGCAGCAACGAGCTGATGAAAATGACCCTTCAAGAGGCGGAAGTCCTCATCCGCAAGTACCAGATCCAGCTCCAGCGCGCCCTGGGCAACATCGACATCCTCAGCGAGGAGCTCAACAAGCTCCGCGACGAGGTGAAGCTGCTCAAGTCCCGCAACTCGAAGCACCGCCTGGAGACGGACAAACTCAACAACAAAATCAAGGAACTCGAAGGCCGCATCGAAGCCCTTCTCTAACGGAACACCATGACACTGACCACGGAACAACACACCATTATCGCCGGGGCGATCCGGGACATCCCCGATTTTCCGCAGCCCGGCATCCTCTTCAAGGACATCACGACGCTGCTCAACGACAAGAAGGCCTTCGCGACTCTGATGCAGCACCTCTCTGACCGCTACCGCGGCTATGACCTCGATTTCGTCGCCGGCATCGACGCCCGCGGCTTCATCTTCGGCGCGGCCCTGGCGCAGATGCTCGGGGTCGGTTTCGTTCCCATCCGCAAGAAGGGGAAACTCCCCTACACCACCGTCTCCGAAAAGTACGCCCTCGAGTACGGGGTCGACGAGGTGGAGATGCATATCGACGCTTTCCGCGGCATCAAGGATGCGCGGGTCCTGCTGATCGACGACCTGATCGCCACGGGGGGCACCGCCTACGCCGCCTGCAACCTGATCGACAAGTCCGGTGGCCGCTGTGTCGAGGCCTGTTTCGTCCTCGGACTGGAGTTCCTGCCGGGCAAGGCGAAGCTCTCGACCCTCACCGACGTCTACACCGTTATAGGAGTCTCCTGATGTACATCCCTACCGCTTCGATATTCGACCCCGACGCAAACGGCCACTTCGACATCTTCGGCGGCCGCTACGTCCCCGAGACCCTGATGCCCGCCCTGCTGGAGCTTGAGCAGGAGTACGCGAAGATCCGTTTCGACGAGAGCTTCTGGAAAGAGGTGGACTACTACCTCACAGACTACGTCGGCCGCCCCTCCCCGCTCTACTACGCGGCGAACCTCTCCGAGGAGCTCGGCGCGAAGATCTACATCAAGCGCGAGGACCTGAACCACACGGGGGCCCACAAGGTCAACAACGTCATCGCCCAGGGGCTGATGGCGAAACGCCTCGGCAAGAAAAAGGTCATCGCTGAGACCGGCGCGGGGCAGCACGGCGTCGCCACCGCGACGATCTCCGCCCTGCTGGGGCTGGAGTGCGAGATCTTCATGGGGGCCAAGGACGTCGCCCGCCAGGAGCTCAACGTCTTTCGGATGAAGCTCCTCGGCGCGAAGGTCCACGCGGTCCAGAGCGGCAGCAAGACCCTCAAGGACGCGATGAACGACGCGATCCGCCACTGGGTCACCAACGCCCGCGACACCTTCTACATCATCGGCACCGTCGCGGGCCCCCACCCCTACCCGATGATGGTCCGCGATTTCCAGGCGATCATCGGCTGTGAAGCCCGCGCCCAGATCCTCGAGAAGGAGGGGCGCCTGCCCGACAAGGTGATCGCCTGTATCGGCGGCGGCTCCAACGCCATCGGCATGTTCCAGCACTTCCTCGAAGACGAGGGTGTCGAGTGCATCGGCATCGAGGCGGGCGGTCTCGGCACCGATACGGACAAGCACGGCGCTTCCCTCAAGAAGGGGCGTCCCGGCGTCCTGCACGGCCAGATGAGCTACCTGCTCCAGGACGACGACGGCCAGATCCTCGAAGCCCACTCCATCTCCGCGGGTCTCGACTACCC
>QKCD01000085.1 GCA_003245815.1 Sulfuricurvum sp. | reverse complement strand
CGTGCTGATCATCGCCTACTTTTTCTATGCCGAGTACGAGGCGAAAAAGTACAAGCAGTGTACCAGCTGCCAGACGGGCAACATCATCGGGACCTCCGCGATCGCCCTGGGGCAGCTGGCGCTGCTCGGCCTCGGCGTCGTTGCCTGGGTGGCCCCCTGATCCAACCGTTTCCCACGATGTGCTAAAATCAATTTTTTTAATTTGAATATCGCAGGAGAAGCGCATGCCGTCCGTTCCGCAGCTTCAACGGGTCATTGACCGTTTCAAGGAGGCCAAGGCGACCATTCTGCAGCGCTGGGTCTCCTACGAGGCGGCCGGGTCGGTGCTGCGGCGCCACGGGATCGAAACCGACTTTTTTATCCGCCAGTACGCCTCGGGGGTCTACGACTATTTCGAGATGGTCATCCGCGGTGAGATGCAGATCGGCGACTGCCCGGTCATGGCGGAACTGCTCGAATACCTCAAAGACCACGAAGTCACCTCCGACGAACTTTTTATGCTCTGCAGCCACTTCCGCCGTGCAATGGTGGATGTCTCCTACGAGATCGGCGTCAATTCGCAGGAGGTCTACGACGAGATCAGCTACGTGTTCGACCTCAACTTCTCCGGGGTGCTCAAACGCTATACCGAGACGATCTACCAGAAAGAGCGGGAGATCGAGCGCAACGTCAAACTGCTTGAAGAGTATCGCCGGGCCATCGACGAAAGCGCCATCGTCGCCAAAACGGATGCGCAGGGCATCATTACCTATGCCAATGAGAAACTGACACGCGTCTGCGGCTACAGCCAGGAAGAGCTTGTCGGCAGCTCCCATACCATGCTTTACGACCCTGAAATGCCGGGGAGCTTTTTCAATCACCTGGCGGCGGCCATCAGCGAAGAGGGGGTCTTCAAAGGGACCATCAAGGGGAGGGCGAAAGAGGGGCGGACCTTCTACATCGACACGACGGTCGTCCCGATCACCGATACGCAAAGCGGGGTGACGGAGTACATGGCGATCAGTTACGAGGTCACCGACCTTGTCGTGGCCAAAGAGGAGGCGATCGCGGCGGGGGAGGCGAAGGAGTACTTCCTCTCCAACATGTCGCACGAGATCCGTACGCCGCTCAATGCCATCCTGGGGTTTGTGGCCCTGCTCAAGGATGAAGCGCAGACGGCCAAAGACCGCCGTTACCTCGATATCATCTACAGCAGCGGCGAGAACCTGCTGAGCATCATCAACGATATCCTCGACTTCTCCAAACTGCGCAGCGGCGAGTTCACCGTCGACCCCGTAGCCTTCAACCTGCACCGTACCATCACCCATACCCTGGAACTCTTCGTCCCCAGCGTCAACCAGCAGCATCTCACCCTGACAAGCTTCATCGATCCGCGCATCCCCTACGAGCTGATCGCCGATCCGCTGCGCATTCAGCAGGTCATTTCCAACCTGCTCGGAAACGCGATCAAGTTCACCCCGCCGGGCGGGGAGATCACGGTCGAGGCATACTACACCGACGGGCGGATCAGCATCAGCGTCATCGACACCGGGATCGGGATCGCGGCCAAAGACCAGCGTCACATCTTCGACCCCTTTTCCCAGGCGAGGAACGCGGACCATCCGGCCGCAGGCGGTACGGGGCTGGGACTCTCCATCAGTGCCCAGCTGGTGCGGCACATGGAGGGGGAGATCACGGTGCACTCGCACCCCGGGATCGGGAGTACCTTCACCATCACGCTTCCCGTCCGCGTCGGGGATGAAACGCGCCCGCTGCTGACGGACCTGGAGTGCATCCGCACCAAGCGGCTCGCACTCTACTGCCCCGAGCAGAAATTCGACCCGATGGCGGCGTCGCTCGTTCGCTATCTCCAGAGCTTCGGCGTGGAGATCACGGCGGTGGAGCAGCTTGACGGCGATTACGACCTCCTCTTTTTCTCCGAACACTGCATCGGAGCGCCGGAACGGGATGCGCTTCTGGCAGTCGAGCGCCCAAAAGTCGTGCTGATGGATGCCCCCTATGACACCTATGAGAGTGTCAGCGGGGTGACCCCGCTCGTGATGCCGCTGTACTGCGCCAAACTGCAGGAGGTGATCGAAACGGCCCTGACGGGTGACGTCGAACCGGAGCCCAAAAGGGATACGGCAGGGGTGCGTTTTGACGGCCACGTCCTGGTCGCCGAGGATAACGAAGCGAACCAGGAGCTGATCGGCACGCTGCTGGGGAACCTCGGGGTGACCTATACGATCGTCGGCAACGGGGCCGAGGCGCTCAAACGGTTCCGCTCTGAGGCGTTTGACCTCGTGTTGATGGACGAGCAGATGCCGGTCATGAACGGGCGTGACGCCCTGCAGGCGATCCGGCATATCGAGAGCCGGGAGCGGCGGCCGCACCTGCCGGTGATCGCCCTGACGGCCAACGTACTGGGCGGGATCGAACAGCGGCGCATCTATGACGACTTCCTCGGAAAGCCGATCCGTATGGAGACCCTGGTTGCCTCCCTCGAACGCTATCTTCCCCGCACCGAAAGGGTAGACGAAGCGGAGGTGACGCCCGAAGTGACGGTTCCGGAACACAAAGAGCTGTGCGAGATTCTGCAGGTCACCGAGGCGCAGCTTCAGATGCTGCTGGGCGTCTACCGGGAAAAGATGCAGCAGAGTTTCGGTGCGCTGGAGGAGGCGATCGCCGCGGGGGACCTCAAGCAGGTCGCCCTGCTGGCACACTCTATCAAGGGTTCCAGCAGCAATTTCCGCTTCGAGGCGATGACCCGGCTGGCCGAATCGATGGAGTTGGAAGCCCGCGGGGGCAACAGCGCGCTGGATTACGCCGGCGTGCTTTCGGAGATGCGGAACTGTTTCAATACCTTCGTTGCGGGAAAAAGCTGATTCGTTTTGAAACATTTCATTATTTGGTGAATTTTGTTTTATGTGACATCTCTATGATAACTTTGTAATAAAGTCCTTTTTCACTATAATTATTTTTAATGCACTTTTGATGCACTGATCGAGCTTGTATAAGGGTGGGGATGGAAAGTTACAAAGTCATGATCGTCGAGGACGATCCCGTTACAGCGATGAACCTGCAGATCGCTTTGGAAAACCAGGGGTATGAGGTTGCTGCGACGGTCGATTCATCGATCCAGGCACCCAACAAGATCAAGGTGTATGAACCCGATATTGTCCTGGTTGATATCAGTCTGCAGGAAGATGCGGACGGGATTGAGCTCGCGAAGTATATCCGCGAAAAACACGCCCTTCCGTTCATCTACCTCACGGCCCACTCCGATGCGAACATCATTGACGAAGCAAAACAGACCGAACCCTACGGCTACATCGTCAAACCTTTCGACCCGGAATCGCTGCATGCGACGATCCAGATGGCGATGTACAAATACCATGTCGAAAAAGAGCGTGAAGAGAATATGGAGGGGCTTAAAAACGATAAGCTCAACCTCGAAAAGCTGCTCTACAACAAGAAGCTCTCCGACAAGCCGATCGTCCCGTTCGGCGACGACTATTATCTCGACATCAGCGTCTGTGAAACGTTCTACCATGGCAAGAAGATCAAGCTGACGAAGAAAGAGAACGCTTTCATGCGCCTGCTGGTCGCCCAGCTGGGCCTCGTGGTCAGTTTCGACCAGGCGATCAACTACGTCTGGGAGGAGAAGGGGGCGACGGAGAACAGCGTGCGCACCCTTGTGTGGCGCCTGCGCAACAAACTGCCGACAGACATTATCCAGAACGCTTCGGGGATCGGTTACTATATCGAGGATTGAGGTTTAGGTGCGGGGCAGCGGTTCTT
>QKCD01000006.1 GCA_003245815.1 Sulfuricurvum sp. | reverse complement strand
GTCAAGTACTTCACCAACCAGATCGACTTCTACCAGAAGCGCGAATTCATGGGGAACATCTTCTACAACAACGCGGGGATGGTGCGCGACGACATGGGACTCAAGGCGGTGCTCGGCGCCGTGCGGCAGATCCAGAAAGAGCTCCCCTTTATGGGACCCAAGGACAAGAGCAAGGCCTATAACACGAACCTCGTGGAGTTCATCGAGTTCGGCAACCTCGTCGAGCTGGCGGAGATCGTGCTGGTGAGTGCCATCAGCCGCGTCGAGAGCCGCGGGGCCCACTTCCGCAGCGACGCGCCGCAGCGCAAGGACGAGATGTTCGCGGCACACACCATCACATGGAAAGAGGACGGAGTACTCTGCGCGGACTTCGTCGCCAACAAGGAGTAGACAGACGACGATTTCGAGACGATCGATACGGATGAGACGTACGACGATGCGGACTCCTACGACGACGAAGCGTGGGACGAGGAGTATGACGATGAGGACGAAGATGAAAGGGAGTGGTGCGACTGATGAAAGTGACGATTAAACGCCATACGACCGAACCGGAAACGACCGAAGTCCTTGTCGACTACGAGGTGGCACTCGAAGGGGCGACGCTGCTGGAGGTGCTGACCCACATCAAGACGAAGCTCGACCCCTCCCTCGCCTTCAGCTCCGGCTGCCGCAGCGCCGTCTGCGGCAGCTGCGCAATGCGGGCCAACGGCCGCGAAGTGCTCGCCTGTACCTACCACCCGCAGGAGGGAGACCTGATCGAACCGCTGCGCAACATGCCCGTCATCCGCGACCTCGTCGTGGACGTCGAGGCGGCCCAGCAGACCAACGCCCGGGCCCGGGCCTGGAGCAGCGAGAGCTGCGAGAACGTCACGGTGACCCCCGCGGACGAGAAGGCGAACGAGCTGCAGAGCGACTGCATCCTCTGCGGTTCCTGCTACAGCGCCTGCCCCGTCTTCGAAGCGAAGCCGGAGTTCCTCGGCCCCTTCGCCCTGACCCGCAGCTGGCGCTACGTCACCGACGCGCGGGAGCAGGAGGTACCCGAGAAGATCGAGACGGTACAGACCAACGGGATCTGGGACTGTACGCTCTGCAACGAGTGCGTTCCCGTCTGTCCCCAGGGGATCGCCCCCAAGCAGGACATCGTCATGCTGCGCAACAAGAGCGGCGTGATGGGCTTCATGGACCCCAGTTTCGCCAGCGGCTTCGGCGGGGGCGGTTTCGACGCGGGGGGTTTCCCCGACTTCGGATCGCCGGCGTTTTAACGCGTCGGCGTGCCCACTCCTTCCGAGCACGTCCGCCGTGCGTCGGCTTTAGGCGAAATGCCGTACATCCTCGAGTACTCCCGGCTGAACTGCGAGGGACTCTCGTACCCCATCTCGAACGCCACCTGCGCCGCTTCGATATCCCTGGACATCAACAGCTGCCGCGCTTCCTGCAGGCGGAGGTTCTTCTGGAACTGCAGCGGGCTCATCGCGGTGATCTTCTTGAAGTTGTGATAGAGCGACGACTCGCTCATGCTGACCGAACGGGCAAGCTCCCTGACGTTCAGCGGCTCCCTGTACGCCTCCTTGATCTTCGTAATCGCTTCGACAATGCGCTGCTCAGCACTGCCGTCCTGGACGTACTGCCGGATGATGTCACCCCCCTCGTCGGAGAGGACCACATAGAGGATCTCCTTGATGATCAGGGGTGAAAGTACGGGAATATCCTGTGGGGAATCGAGCAATCGTACCAGGCGGCTGACAGGCTCGAGCAGCCGCGGCTGCATCGCGCCGAAATAGAGCCCGCGTTTTGCGCTGCCAAGAGGTCTCGGTACGGGGGGGAGCTCTTTCAAGACGTCGAAGATCTGCGCCATCGTAAAGGTGACGGTCAAGCCCATGTAGGGGCATTCGGGGGATGCTTCCGCGATGCGTACCCGGGCGGGCACATGCACCGAAGCGAGCAGGTACATCTCCGGGTCGTAGGGGATCAGCTCCTCCCCAAAGCCGACCTCTTTGGCACCCTGGACGATGATACAGATCGAGGGCTCGTAGACAGTGGCAAGCATCTCCGTAGGCTCGGTACTGTAATAGAAGGAGAGCTGTTCGATCGGCGTCTGAATGAGGTTTTCGCCACGGTGTGCCGCTGCGATAGTGCCTTTGATCCCTTCGCGGTAATGGTCGAATTCCGGGTTTCCCATCATCGCTCCTTTTCTGACAGTATACAGCTACTTTAGAGAATCAGGCAATCATTAAAAAGAATCGTTCTACCCTGTTGATAAGTAAATGCTATACAATGAAACGATACGGATACCGCCTCATGCGGTCAAAATACGCAAGGAGTTCACGATGGAGACGACAGCCAACAATGAGTCCCGAAGAGACTTTATGAAGCAGACCGCAATCGCGGGAGCAGGTCTGCTGCTCACCAATCCCGCGGATCTATTCGCGTGGTCGACGACACCGCCGAACATCAAAACCCGGGGGTACGCCGCTGTGGATACCTCCGGCAAACTGCAGCCGTGGGCGTTCGAACGCCGCCCTGTCGGGGACGACGATGTCCTGATCACGATCAAATACGCCAGCATCTGCCACTCCGATATTCACCAGATGAAGGGGCACTGGGGAGCGCAGCACTACCCGCAGGTCCCGGGCCACGAGATTGTCGGCATCGTCGCGGAAGTCGGAAAAAATGTCACCAAATTCAAAGTCGGCGACCGCGCGGGTGTGGGGTGTATGGTCGACAGCAACCCCGAATGTGAAAGTTTCAAAGCGGGGCAGGAACAGTACTGCCCGGATACCGTCTTTACCTACGGCTACCCGGAGAAAAGCTCGCCGACGGGGATTTCGCAGGGGGGCTACGCGACCAACATCGTCGTCAAGGAGCATTTCGCCGTGCATATCCCCAGGCATATCAGCTTCCAGGAGGCCGCGCCGCTGCTCTGTGCCGGGATCACGACCTATTCGCCTTTGATGAAGTTCGACCTGAAAAAAGGGGACAGGGTCGGTGTCGCCGGCATCGGCGGACTGGGGCATATGGCGGTCAAGATCGCCGTCTCCAAAGGGGCGGAGGTCTACGCCTTTACGACCTCGCCGGACAAAGTCGATGATATTCTCGCCTTCGGTGCGAAAGAGGCGATCGTAGTGGATGATGTGAAAAAGCTCTACGCATTCGGGCCGAAGCTCGATTACATGATCTGTACGATCCCCTATGCGTTCGATCTTGCCGCCTATGCATCGGTCGTCAAACCGTTCGGGACCTTCACCCAGGTCGGTATGCCGGAGAGATTTGAAGTGACCATGAATGCCCTCGGACTCGCTGTCAGCCGGGTCAACTTCAACGCCTCGCTGATCGGCGGCATCCCCGAGACGCAGGAGGTCATCAACTACTGTGCGGATAACAAGGTCCACCCGAAAATCCAGATCATCAAGGCCGAGCAGATCAACGCGGCGTGGGAGAACGTCGTGAACAAAAAAGCGCGCTACCGCTACGTCATCGACGCGGCGACCTTCTAGGAAAAGGGCCATGGTACGGGTATTTATCACCGGCTCCACGGACGGTCTGGGACTGTTGGCCGCCAAGATGCTGGTCGAAGCGGGGCACGACGTCGTCCTCCACGCCCGCAATGCCGCGCGGGCGAAAGAGGCAAAACGCGCGCTGCCCGAAGCGAGGGGTGTTCTGATCGCCGACCTTTCCGACAGGGAAGCGACCAAGCGGCTGGCCGAAGCGGTCAATGCGCTGGGGCGATTCGACGCCGTCATCCACAACGCCGGCGTCTACCGGGCACCGAAGCCCGTGATCTTTACGGTCAATGTGCTCGCCCCCTACATTCTGACGGCGCTGATCGAACGGCCAAAACGGCTGATCTACATCGGTTCCAATATGCATCGGCAGGGCACTCCGGTGATCAGTGTCGAAGGCGTCAGCTACTCCGATTCCAAACTCCAGGTGCTGATGCTGGCCAAAGCGGTAGCACGCCGATGGCCCGATGTTTCTGTGAACACGGTTGATCCCGGCTGGGTGCCGACCAAGATGGGCGGGGCGGGTGCGCCCGATAACCTCGAAGAGGGGGCCCGGACGCAGGTGTGGCTCGCATCGGCTGAAGATGCTCTGTTCAGCGGGCGCTACCTTTTTCACAGGAAAGAGGCATCCTGTGATTCCAGGGCCGATGATGTGTATGCACAGGATCAGCTGCTCGAACACTGTCAAATGAT
>QKCD01000023.1 GCA_003245815.1 Sulfuricurvum sp. | reverse complement strand
GATAACGGTTTTTTCATCGTCGTTCTTCGGAGGCACCGCCGCAGGGGATTCAAAAAGCGCATCGACCTCTTCGTAGTTGAAACGGCGCTTGGAGTGGATGATGGTCTCGTAGAGTTCCGTCTCGACGACCTCAAGGCTTTCGGGGTCAAGGACCATTTTGAAGGTGTAGGCGAGACGGTCGACGTGCGGCTGCAGCGAGCAGAGGGTCTCGGAGAGTTCGCGCGGCAGCATCGGGATGGAGCGGTGGGGCAGGTAGATCGAGAAGCTGCGGTAGATCGCCTCGGCATCGATGGGGCCGAAGGGGGTGACGTAGGCGCTGACGTCTGCGATGGCGACGTAAAGCGTGTGGGACTCGGGCAGGTAGCAGACGGCGTCGTCGAAGTCTTTGGCCGTGACGGGGTCGATGGTGCAGAAGGGGAAGTGACGCAGATCCTTGCGTTCGGGGAATTTAGAGGCGTCGACCGTTTTGTCGAAACTGGCGGCGAGTTTTTTGACCTCTTCGTCGAATTCGTCATGCTTGTTGTACATGGCGAGAACGATCTTTTCGTCTACCAGCGGGTCGGCAAGGTTGCCGAGGACCTCCATGATCTCGCCGTTCTGGTTGTTGACCTTGAAAAGGGTGCCCTCTTCGTAGCCGGCGAGGGCCTCGGCGCTGAGCGGCACCCCGGCGGGATAGTCGTTGCGGATATCGAGCACCGATTTGACGCCGTTTTGGACCTTGATGTAGGCAACGCTGAAGGTCTCGGCCCGCCCGACGACGGCGACGAGCTTCGCCGAGGGTCTGCCCCGGCGTCCGAGCAGCCGCTTCACGATGACGAGGTCACCCTCCTTGGCATCGCCCAGGTCATGTTCGTCGATAAAGAGGTCTCGGACATTGGCACCGAGGACCTGCAGGTAGGCGCCGCTGCCCGACTGGTTCATGGCGATGGCGCCGGCGCGGTACTGGGAGGGGAGGCGGTAGATGCCCTCTTCGAGCACGACAAGGCCCTCTTGGAGCCATTGCGCAACGAGGTCCTTTTCCGTTTCGGCGACATCCTGGGCATAGAGTCCGACGGTCAATCTGACAAGGAGTGATTTCATGGCGGCTTTTCGTTTTTTAGCAGATTATAGCGTATAGGAGAACTTATGCTAAAATTTGCGACTACCCGAAACCAATTTATGACAGGAGAAAAACATTGCAGTTTATTGACAGTGAAGCGGTATTGAAACAGCTCGGTTATACGCCGAACGAGGCATTGATGGAGCAGATCGAACGGATCGAAGCGAATACCGTCGGATATGACAAGATCCAGAAGCACATCCTCGACCTGCACGAGCAGCTGAAAGTCGATGACAGTTTTGTGGCACTTTCCAACACCAAAGACTGTTTCAAGATCAAGATCGAGGCGCCGAGCGATGAACGCAAAGCCGAAGCCGTGGAGCGCCTGAACCATTTCACCGAAAAATACAAGATCGACCTGGAGCAGGTACCGGGGAAAGAGACCTACTACATCCTGGGGTACAGCAAGTAACCGATGCGGGTCGAACCGATGACCCCCGAAGGGTATGACCTTCTCGTCCGGGAGTTCAAATACCTCAAAGAGGTCGAAAAACCCAGGGTTAACCATGAAAAACAGGTGGCGGCAGAGCTCGGGGACCGCAGTGAAAACGCGGAGTACCACGCTGCAAAGGAGAAGCTCAGGCATATCGACAAGCGCCTCTTCTACCTCAACGGCATGATCGAAAAAGCCCGGGTGATTGATCCCTCCGGACTCGACCACAGCCGGGTGCATTTCGGCGCGACGGTCACCCTCGAGCGGGTCGAAGACGGCGAAGAGGAGCGTTATACGATCTGCGGGGTGCTCGAGAGCGAACCCGAGATCGGTCTGATTTCCGTGCATGCGCCCCTCGCCCGGGCCGTGATGGGCAAGGAGGAGGGCGACGAGCTCCGTGTCCGGCTCCCCGCGGGCCAACGCGTCTACGAGGTACTCGCCATCGAGTATATTCCGCTCTTTTCGCTGAAAAAGCAGATCCGCGGTGAAGCGGATTTCCGCTTCGCCTAACCGCTCGCCTCATCCCCAGGATGCCCGTTGCGGGCGGCGTCGGGAAATTCAACTCCCCTTTGCTATAATCCTACCCACTATTTACGCGTAAGGAAATGCAGTGAACCAACCACTTGAAAACATCAATGAGGTTTTGGCCCAACACAAACTCTCCCAGCTTGATTATGCCCATATCAAAGAGATTCTCGGGCGTGAACCGAACCTGGTTGAAATCGGTATCTTTTCGGCGATGTGGTCGGAGCACTGCAGCTACAAATCCTCCAAAAAACACCTGAGCGGTTTCCCGACAAAGGCACCGTGGGTCATCCAGGGACCGGGCGAGAACGCCGGGGTTATCGACATCGGCGACGGCTACGCGGCCGTCTTCAAAATGGAGAGCCACAACCACCCCTCCTTTATCGAACCGTACCAGGGTGCCGCAACGGGCGTCGGCGGGATCATGCGCGACGTCTTCACGATGGGTGCGCGCCCGGTTGCAAGCCTCAACGCCCTGCGTTTCGGTAATGTTCACGGTGACGATGAAACGGCACACCACCAGCGCTACCTCGTGCGCGGCGTCGTCGAGGGGATCGGCGGCTACGGCAACTGTATGGGCGTGCCCACGATCGGCGGCGAGATCAGTTTTGATGAGTGCTACAACGGCAATATCCTCGTCAACGCCTTCAACCTCGGCGTCGCGAAGGCCGACGAGATCTTCTACGGCCGCGCGGAGGGGATCGGCAACCCGGTCATCTACGTCGGCTCCAAAACGGGCCGCGACGGCCTCGGCGGGGCGGTCATGAGCTCCGACTCCTTTACGGAGGAGTCAAAGTCGCTGCGCCCGACGGTCCAGGTCGGCGACCCCTTCACGGAGAAGCTGCTGCTCGAAGCGTGTCTTGAGCTTTTCAAAACCGACTACGTCATCGGTATCCAGGATATGGGTGCGGCGGGACTGACGTCGAGCTCGTTCGAAATGGCGGGCCGTTCCGGTTCGGGGATGATCATGCACCTCGACCGTGTCCCGGCGCGCGAAGAGGGGATGATGCCGTACGAATTCATGCTTTCCGAATCCCAGGAGCGGATGCTGCTCTGCGCGAAAAAGGGAAGTGAACAGGCGATCATCGACATCTTCGAGAAGTGGGACCTCGATGCCGCCGTCGTCGGCGAAGTCACCGCCACGGGCCGTATGGAACTCTTCTGGCACGGCGAGAAGTGTGCCGACGTCCCGGTTGACCCGGTCTCCGAAGAGGCCCCGGTCCTCGACCGCCCGACGGCGCGTCCGGCGTATCTTGACACGATCAAAGGTGTCTCCATCAACGATTTCGAAACACCGTCCAACCAGGAGGCGTTCGAAAAACTGATGGCATCCATGGAGGTCGTCGACAAGGCGTGGGTCTACGAACAGTACGACTCCATGGTCCAGACAAACACCGTCAAAAAAGGTGGGATGCTCGACGCCTCTGTCGTCCGTGTTAAAGAGAACGGCCGCGCCCTGGCGATGAGCTCGGACTGTAATGTCCGCTACTGCTACGTCGATCCGAGAAACGGCGCGGCAGCCGCCGTTATCGAAGCGGGCCGCAACGTCGCGATGAGCGGTGCGCGTCCGCTGGCGATTACCGACTGTCTGAACTACGGCAACCCGGAGAACCCGGAAGTGATGTGGCAGTTTGCTGAAGGGTGCCTGGGGATCAAAGAGGCATGTGCCGAACTCAACACCCCGGTCATCGGCGGTAACGTGTCGCTTTACAATGAAACGAACGGCGTTTCCGTTTTCCCGACCCCGGCGATC
>QKCD01000117.1 GCA_003245815.1 Sulfuricurvum sp. | reverse complement strand
CCTGCAGACGGAGTACGGCGCTGCGGTAACGTTTCTACAGCACACCGTGCGCTCCCGCACAAAGAGTAAAAAATCCCCTAAAACAGGCGATTTCCGAATTTTTCGACTACAATCATCTGCCTCGGACATGTGTCAATTCTACCCATATCCCCGAGTGTGCAAAGCGGTATCACTTTGCTGTTTTCTCCTATGATATTTTGACTCAGGTTCTTTTTTTTATGGGTTTTTCGTTATACTCACGATTCATTTTTTTAATATCTATACATTTTTTCGTTTATCACAAACGATGAACCGACATCTAGAAAATGGAGAACCAACAATGAAATTAGCCGTCACCCTTTTCAGTACGGCCCTCGCCCTTGCGGCTTCCGAACTGACGGCGACACCGCCTATCGATCTCGATGCCGCCGTCGCGCTGGTCAAGAGCCAGAACCTGGAGATCAAGGCCGCCGAATATGACCTGCAGAGTGCCAAAGCCGATGCGAACATCGCCGACGGCTACCACTGGGGGAGCCTCGACTTTACCCAGGATATCGCCAACTCCAACAATCCCGGCAACGTCTTCGGCTTCAAGCTCTCTTCCCGCGAAGCCACCTTCGGGGACTTCGGCTTCGACCAGTTCCTTGCCCCCCTCGGCGGCGCTTTGATGCTGGCCAACAACGATGCCCTGACGCCCGAGGACCTTCAGAACATGAGTTCCGTCCTCACAACCCGCCCCGATGCCCTGAACTACCCCAAATCACGCACCTTCTTCCAGAGCAAACTCGCCTACCAGCTTCCCATCTACGTCGGCGGTAAGCTCAGCGCCTACTCCCGCATCACCGATGCGGTGGCGAAGATCAAGTCTCTCGACAAGGAGCAGGTGACCGACGAGAAGATCTACCAGGTACGCAAGAGCTTCTACGATATGGCGCTGCTCGACTCCTCGCTGACGCATTTCGGCAAGATCCTTGAGAACATCAAAACTCTCGAGGCAACGACCGAGGCGATGATCGAGGAGGGGTACGCCAAGAAGACCGACCTGCTGGAGGTCCAGGCGAAACGCGCCAACGTCGAACGGATGATCAATGAGATGAACTCCAACAAGGCGCTGCTCTACCACTTCATCAGCTTCCTGCTCAACCGTGACGTCACAGAGATCACGCCCCCCGCGGAGGATGTCCCGATGTGCGTCCGCAGCGACGAACAGGTCCTCGAGGCCAACCTCGACCTGAAGAAAGCCGCCGTGGGCCTGGAGATCACCGACGATATGGTCGGTGTCTCCTACGCCGGCTACCTGCCGCAGATCGGCGCCTTTGCCGAAATCTCGACGGCGGACAACAGCATCTTCGGCGATGCCCAGGACCACCGAGCCTATACCGTCGGCGCCCGGCTCAGCTGGAACCTCTTCAACGGCAACATCGACGCCCAGCAGGTTGAAAAAGCAAAGATCGGCTACCTGAAGATGCAGACGCAGATGACCCTCGCCCAGAAAGGGATCGCCCTGAAACTGCACCAGATCCGCACCGAGGTCGCCAAACACGACTACGAGATCGAGAGCCTCAGCAAGGAGCTCGAGCTCGCCAGCGAGATCTACGAGAGCTACGCCACCCGCTACCGCGAACAGCTCGCCTCCATGAGCGACGTCCTGATCAAACAATCCGAACAGATCGAAAAGATCCTCGCCCTGCTCATGGCCAAAAACAAACGCAACGAACGCGTATTCGCACTTCAAAGACTAGCTAACGGAGAAGCATTATGAAGAAAATTTTACTCCTCGCCGCCCTCGCGGCATCCCTCTTTGCCGAAGGTATGACCCTCTCGGGAACCGTCATCTCTGACAACCAGAAGATGATCACCAGCCGTTACATGGGCTTCGTCACCCAGGTCGGCGCCAGCGAAGGCGAACAGGTCAAACGCGGCCAGCTCCTCTACACGATCGACTCCAAAGAGGTCGACTCCGCCAAAACCCGCGTCGAACTGGGCATCTCCCAGGCACAGCTCGCCCTGCAGATGAACCAGAACCAGCTCAGCAACGTCCGCCTGAACCTCGCCCGCTTCAAGCGCCTTCTGGAGAAGAACATGGTCTCCAAGTACGAGGTGGAGAACCTGGAGCTAGCGGCGAAGAACCTTGAGGATATGGTCACCATCAGCAAGAAGCAGGTCGAACAGGCCAACGCCCAGCTCAAAGAGGTCCAGAACCAGTACAAATACCTCCGCATCGAGGCCCCCAACGACGGCGTCATCGTCGCCAAAAACATCAAAGTGGGCGAAATGGCGATGCCCGGTATGCCCGCCTACGTCCTCTCCGACCTGAATGACCTCAAAATCGCCGTCGAAGTCGCCGAAAGCGACCTCTCCAAAGTCCCCTACGGCAAGAAGGTGCAGGTTCAGGTCCCCTCCGTCGGCCTGAGCGGCGTCGGCACGGTCACGGCGATCATCCCCAGCTCCAACCCGATGACCCACACCTTCAAGGTGAAGGTCTCCTTCGACCGCAGCAAAATGACGATCTACCCGGGTATGTACGCCACCGTCACGGTCGAGTAAGGGCTGATCATGAACAACGAAACGCAATACCAGCCCAAGGACGTCGCGGGCAGATTCGCCCGCACCTTCCTGCACAACCCCCTGACGATGGTCCTGGGGATCTCGCTGCTGCTGATCGGCTACCTCGCCCTGATGATCACGCCCCGTGAAGAGGACCCGCAGATGGAGGTGAGCGGCGGCGCGATCATGGTCGCAATGCCCGGCGCGACCCCCAAGGAGATCGAAAACGTCATTATCAAACCCCTCGAACGCAAGATCCGCGAGATCAAGGGGGTCGAGCACATCTACGGTATCGCCGCCGAAAACGTCGGTATCGTCAACGTCCAGTACTACATCGGCGAAGACCGCGAAGAGTCCAACCTGAAGCTCTACGACAAGGTGATGCAGAACATGGACCTGCTCCCGAAAACGGCGATGCAGCCCCTCGTCAAACCCTTTGACATCGACATCGACGTCCCGATCGTTTCCGTCGCCTTCTACCCCACCGACGACCGCGTCAGCCAGACGGAACTCTTCAAGAAGGTGCGCGACATCCAGTACGAGCTCAACCGCATCGAGAACGTCGCCAAAACGGAGCTCAAAGGGGCGAAGAAAGAGCAGTTCAACATCCTTGTCGACCTGAACAAGCTGACCGGCTACCACCTCTCCCTGGGACAGATCGTCCAGGCCTTGGAGTCCCTCGCCGTCAACGTTCCCAACGTCAAGAGCCGTACCGCCGACGGGGCCCTCGTCGTCTTCGGCGTCAAAAACGCCATCGAATCGATCGAGGATGTCCAGAACGTTATCGTCGCCCAGTACATGGGATCGGCGATCTACCTC
Organism: Sulfuricurvum sp.; assembly: GCA_003245815.1. Lineage (GTDB taxonomy): Bacteria > Campylobacterota > Campylobacteria > Campylobacterales > Sulfurimonadaceae > SZUA-415. The sequence continues at coordinate 11,005 of QKCD01000117.1, read as the reverse complement.
AAAGATATCGCCACCGTCGAGATCGGCTCCGACATCCAGAACTTCGCCAAAGCACAGATCCTGCGCAAAGACGCCGACGGCAACTTCCTCCCGGTCCGCGACCAGCTGACCCTCACCGTCGCCAAGCTCAAGGGGACCAACGCCGTCTTCATTGCCAAAGATATTGAAGCATGCATGGAAGAGATGAAAACAGCGCTCGAACAGGAGGGAATCAGCTTTACCGTCACCCGAGACTACGGCGAACGCGCCAACGAAGCGGTCAACGAGCTGGTCTTCCACCTGCTGATCTCCATCGTCATCATCGCCGTGCTGCTCGTTTTCGTCCTCGGATGGAAGGAGTCGCTGATCGTGACCTTCACCGTGCCGGCGATCCTGGCGATTACCCTCTTCATCGCCTACATGACCGACCAGACGATCAACCGGATCACCCTCTTCGCCTTTTTGCTGAGCCTGGGTCTGCTCGTTGACGCGGCGATCATCGTCATCGAGAACATCCACCGCCACCTCCATGCCCACGACGCCGTCGACAAGGAGATGGACGAGATCATGGTCGAAGCGACTGACGAGATCGGCGCGCCGACCAACGTCGCGACCGTCGCCATCATCCTGACGATGGTGCCGATGGCCTTCGTCGGCCAGATGATGGGGCAGTTCATGAAGCCGATCCCGGCCAACGTCCCCGTCGCCCTCTTCGCGTCGCTCGTCGTCGCCTATATCTTTACGCCCTTCCTGGCACGTAAGCTGCTGAAGAAACCGCACATGCACCATCATCAGCACCACAGTCAGAACGATCAGACCGCCGCGGCAGAAAAGGAAACCCATTGATGAAAAAATTTGAAACCTTTGTCCACAACGTGCTGATGAACCGGAAAAAACAGACCCTGACGATCCTGCTCACGGCCCTCGCTTTTGCCGGCGCGGTGATGATGCTGCCGACCAAACTCGTCCTCGCCAAGATGCTGCCGGGCAAAAGCGCCAACACCTACTCCATCTACATCGACACCCCCGTCGGCAGTTCCATTGCCCAGACAGAGGCGCTGACACAGTGCATCCTCGGGAAGCTGCAGAAAGAGCCCGAAGTGACCGATGCCGAGGTCTACCTCGGCATGGGATCGCCGCTCGACTATGCCGGCCTCGTCAAGGGGTCGGCTTTTAAACGGGGCGAGCACGAAGCGGAGATCGTCGTCAACCTGACCGACAGGCATGGCCGCGACGAGACCTCCTTCGAGATGGTCCAGCGCCTGCGCCCCGCCCTGCAAAACGACTGCGGCAAGGTACGCCCGGGCAGCGTCATCAAGCTGATCGAGCAGCCGGCGGGTCCGCCGACCCTGGCCTCCGTCGTCATCGAACTCTACGGCGACAGCGAACAGGGGCTGCGCGACCTCTCCGGGAAACTGGCGACCATCCTCGCCTCCACGGAGGGACTTGTCGACGTCGACGTCATGCTTGACGAGGTCTACACGACCTTCCAGCTGATCCCCGACGAGGAGAAGATCATCAAGTCCGGTCTCAGCGTCGCCCAGGTAAACCAGATCCTCTACCTCGCCTTCGAAGGGATGGGCGTGGCGATCAAGAACAGCGAGAATGCCCAGGACCAGATTCCGCTCTTCGTCACCCTCAGTGACGCGACCAAATCCGTCAAAGGGCGTGACACGGAATCCATCCGCAACAAGCTCGCCTCATTGAAACTGATGAACCAGATGGGGATGCTCGTACCGATGACCGAGGTGGTCACCGTCCGCCAGAGCCACTCCAACCCAACGCTGATGACGAAGAACCTGCGCCGCTATGTCAACATCATTGCCGAAACGGACATGGTCTCTCAGGTCTACCCGCTGCTTGACGCCCGCGAACAGATCGTCGCACAGCTTTCCGACGCTTTCGAGATCGAAAGTACCCACCTCTTCAACTACCGGCTGACCGACAAGAAGACGGGCGAGGTTTACGACCTGGAGTGGGACGGCGAAATGAAAGTGACCATGGATACCTTCCGGGATCTCGGGGCGGCCTTCATCGCCGCACTAGTGCTGATCTTCCTGCTGATGGTCGTCTACTACAAGAGCTTCACCCTCAGCGGCATCGTCCTGCTGGGCAGCTTCCTCTCCATCATCGGCGTCATTGTCGGGCACTGGGTTGTCGACCTCTTCACGACGCACACCTTCTTCCTCACGGCGACCTCGCTGATCGGCTTTATCGCCTTGATGGGGATCAGCTCGCGCAACTCGCTGCTGCTGATCGACTTCACCCGTTCCCTGATGCAGGAGAAGGGTATGGAGAAGGACCGTGCCATCGCCGTCGCGACGGCGACCCGGGCGAAACCGATCTTCCTCACCGCCGCAGCGATCATGCTCGCCTCCACCCTGCTTGCCTCCGACCCGATCTTCGGCGGCCTCGGTGTCGCGCTGATCTTCGGCACCCTGGCGGCGGTCGTCGTCTCGCTGCTCTTCATCCCGGTCCTGCTGATGCGGTCGGACCTCGCCCGCCATTTCCGCTCCCACTAATCCCCCGAATCTGCCATCGTAAGACGATGGCAGCACCCCATTTTTATCACAAAATCTTGCTAACTTGATACACAAAAGTTGAGCAATATACAGTTCAAAATCCGTATTTTAGGGCTCTAATACATAATTTCAATAAACACCATTTAACATATTTACGATTTTTACAACAAAGAGACATTTTCTCTGCACTTTTTATGTTAGAATAGCTACAGAAATCATGAACAGGGCATCTCAGAAAATTCCGCAAGCACTGGATAGATATTCAGAGTTGCTTTGAAAACTAAATCCGCAAGTGATAGTTTCATTTGCTTACTTAAAGGTTTGATTATGCGTAACCCGATCTTTTACCCCTTCTGTCTCATGCTGGTTCCCGTCCTCGTCGGGGCGATGACAATCGAGGAACACGTACAGACAACCCTGGATACCAACCCTCAGATGCAGAAGCGTATCAGCGACTACAAAAGCGTCCTTTATGACATGGACAAGGCCAAAGCCGGCTACAAACCGAGTGTCGACCTAAGCGGTGCCATCGGCCCGGAGCATGTCAAGCAGATGGATACAACGCCTGACACGGATACCGATTACACCCGGAAAGAGGCGAGCCTCGTCGTTACCGAAAACCTCTTCGAAGGTTTCGGTACCCAGGGCAATGTCGAGGAGCAGGAAGCGCGCATCGAGGCCTCCCGCTACTACGTGATGCAAGAGGCCAATACCCTCGCCCTGAGAGCATCGGAACTCTATCTCGCCGTCCTGACCAACAAGGCCCTGCTCGACATCGAGAACGACAACGTCAAAGCCCATGAACGCATCTACAAGATGACCCGTGAAAAGATGGAGGCCGGTATCGGCCGCCGTTCCGACATGGAGCAGACCGAATCCCGTATGGCGCTGGCCTATGCCAACTACATCGCCCAGCAGAACAACTACCAGGATGCGATGGTCAACTTCGAACGGGTCAACGGCCAAGTCATCCCCGCCGAAGGGCTGGAAATGCCTGATGCGCCGGCACTTCCGGGTGCAAACCTCGAAGACCTCGCCGTAATTGCCATGAAATACAACCCCACCCTGCAAGTGGAGCGCAAAAACATCGACACCCAGATCTCCAAGGAGAAAAAAGAGAAGAGCGGCTTCTACCCGCGCCTCGACGCCGAACTCTCCGCGGATTACAAAAACAAGATCTACGGTGAAACGAATGACGACCGCGCCTACCGTGCCATGCTCCGCCTTTACTACAACCTCTACAACGGCGGCAGCGACGAAGCGACGCGGCTGCAGAACCTGGAACTGATCGCCGGCCAGAAAAGCGCCCTCAGCGAGCAGGAACGCGCCGTCGCCGAGAAGCTGAAACTGGCATGGATGTCCTACCAGTACTACACCCACCGTATCCGCTGTCTGGAACTTCACGCGATGCTCTCCGACAAGACGGCCGAATCCTATGCGGAAGAGTACCACCTCGGACGCCGCGGCCTGATCCACCTGCTCAACGTCGAACTCGAAGCCAACGACGCACACAAAGAGGTGATCAAAGCCCGCAAAGACCTGCTGCTCTCCGAGTACCGCCTGCTTGAAGCAATGGGCCTCATCACCTACGCGATGCATACCGACACCTACGCGAAAGTCGAGCTGACGGCACCGGAAGAGATCACGCTCGAGCCGAGCCGCCCGGCCTACATCCTGCAGTACGGCAACCCGGAGACCTACATCGACATCACCACCGTCTGTCAGGGCGCCTTCGAACCGATCACACAGACCGTCTATGTCCCCGACACCAATACGGATCCCGTCATTGAAGTGATCACCATGGACGGTATCTACTTTGACTTCGACTCTTCGAAAATCTCTAATGAGGGCAAAGCGCAGGTCCAGGCCGTCGCAACGAAACTCCAGGAGAACCCCGGCTACTACGTCGAGATCCACGGCCATACGGACAACATCGGGCCGATGAAATATAACCAGTGGCTTTCTGAACGCCGTGCGAATGCCGCCAAAACCACACTGATCGAACTGGGGATCCCTGAGACGAAAGTCACCACGTTCGGCCACAGCTACCTGCAGCCGGTCGCCGACAACAGCACCAAAGAGGGACGCGCCAAAAATCGCCGCGTCGACTTCGTACTGAGACTTGCAAAGGCAGCCGGTGAGTAATGGGACGACTCGTGATCCTCTACTGGAATGCCTGGTCCTATTTACCAACCTCTACCATAAACCCTATAGTGCGGAGGCCCTGACCGAGGGCCTCCCCATCGAAGACCACGCCGCCTCCCCTGAACTCTTCTCCATCGAACACTCCAAAGCCAACTTCTCCCGCGCCGCACACCGTGCCGGACTGATATCCAAACTGGTGAAACGCGACCTGCTCGAGATCCCGGCCATGGTGCTTCCCTGTATTCTGATGCTCCATGACCGTGGGGCCTGTATCCTTGAAGAGATCGATCATGAGGGCAAGCGGGCCAAGGTGATCCACCCCGATATCCCCGAGGGTGAAGAGTGGATGGACCTCGACACCCTGGACGGGCACTACCTCGGCTTTGCCTTCTTTCTGAAACGGGAACGCCACTACGACAAGCTTCACAAGGATCTGATCGAGACCCACAAAGAGCACTGGTTCTGGGGAACACTGCGCAAATCCCGCGGCATCTACCGCGACGTCCTGCTCGCCTCGATCCTGATCAACCTCTTCGTCATCGCCGCCCCGCTCTTTACGATGAACGTCTACGACCGCGTCGTCCCCAACAACGCCATCGAAACAATGTGGGTCCTGGCATCGGGGATTATTGTCGTCTACTTCTTCGATATGATCCTGAAGTTCCTCCGGACCTACTTTCTGGAAGTCGCCGGCAAAAAGAGCGACGTCATCATGTCCTCACTCATCTTCGAGCAGGTGATGAATCTCAAGATGTCCCACCGCCCGGTCTCCGTCGGCTCCTTCGCCAGCAACATGCGGGAGTTCGAGAGTGTCCGCAACTTCATCACCTCGACAACCGTCGCGACCCTGATCGACCTCCCCTTTGTCGTGATCTTCCTCGCCGTTACCTATTTCATCGCAGGCCCGATCATCATCGCCCCCCTTGCCATCATCGTTTTAATTGTCGTTTACAGCCTTTTCGTGCGCAAACCGCTCCAGGACAGCGTGGAGAGCACCTACATGGCTGCGGCAGCGAAAAACGCCGTACTGATCGAGACGCTTTCGAACATCGAAACGGTCAAGACGATGGGAGCCAGCGGCCACGCCCAGTACCACTGGGAGGAGACGACGGGAGACATTGCCGAAAAAGGGCTCAAGTCCCGCGTTCTCTCCGGTTCCATCATTACCGTTACCTCCTTTTTGATCCAGCTCAATACGGTTCTCGTCCTGATCAAAGGGGTCTACATGATCGAAGAGATGGAGCTGACGATGGGCGGCCTGATCGCCTCGGTCATTCTCACCGCCCGCGCCATTGCCCCGATGGGACAGTTCGCCGCTTTGCTGGCCAACTATGAGCAGATGAAAACCGCCCTGATCAATCTCAATGAGATCATGGAGCTCCCCGTCGAGCGCCCCGAGGGAAAACGCTTCATCCACCGCCCGGAGTTCCGCGGCAAGATCACCTTCAAGGATGTCGTCTTCACCTATCCCGGCGAGAGTAAGGCGATCCTCAACGGTGTCAGTTTCACGATCAAGCCGGGGGAGCGCGTCGGTATCATCGGGCGTATCGGATCGGGTAAATCGACGATTGAAAAACTGATTATCAACCTCTACCAGCCCGATTCCGGATCCGTCTCCGTCGACGATATCGACATCAACCAGATCGACCCCGCCGACCTTCGCAAACAGATCGCCTACGTTCCCCAGGATATCAGCCTCTTCCGGGGCACCCTGCGGGACAATATCATCTACAAGAAGCCCAACGTCTCCGACAGCCGTATCCTCCGTGCAGCCACCATCGGTCTCGTCGACCAGTTCGTCAATCAGCACCCGATGGGGTTCGACATGCCGATCGGCGAACAGGGGTACGGCCTCTCCGGGGGGCAGAAACAGAGCGTCGCCATCGCCCGCGCCTTTGTCGAGGATGCTTCGATCATCCTGCTTGATGAACCGACCAACTCCATGGACAACGCCACCGAACGCCTCCTGCTGACCCGGCTCCAGCCCGCCATTCAGGGCAAAACGACGATTCTCGTTTCCCATAAAACCGCCCTGATGCACCTGGTCGACCGCCTTATCCTGATCGACGACGGCAAGATCATCATGGACGGTCCCAAGAATACGGTCCTCCAGGCCCTGCAACAGAAGGCAAAAGCATGAAGTCCAAAGATTCCCGCCGTTTCTCCGAAGATGACCTGCAGTTCATGGAGTCTCTCAGCGCTGCGGTACTGCAGCGGGCGCCGGTCAAATCCCAGTCGATCCTCTGGATCATGCTACTCGTCATTGCCTGGCTTATCGCCTGGGCCAGTTACGCCGAGATCGACGAGCTGGCACGGGGTACCGGCAAGGTCATCCCCTCCAAGCAGGTCCAGGTCGTCCAGAACCTCGAGGGGGGGATCATCTCCGAGATCCTCGTCGACGAGGGGGAGAAGGTCGAACCAGGCCAGGTATTGGTCAAGATCGACGATACCAGTTTCTCCAGCTCCTACGAGGAGAACCGCCTGCGCTACCTCGAACTGAAGGCCAAATCGATCCGACTCGAAGCTGAAGCCACCGGCAATCCCCTGAAGGTCGACAAGAAGACCCGGGCGGAGATGACCGACCTGATTCTTCAGGAGGAGAGCCTCTACTACACCAACAAGCAGCAGCTGGCGAAAAAGCTGAGTATCCTCGAAGAGCAGGTGGCCCAGCGGCAGAACGAACTGCGTGAGGCCCAGGCCAAAGAGGAGCAGCTACGGACCAACTACAAGCTCATCGCCAAAGAGGTCGATATCACCAAGCCCCTCGTCGAGAGCGGTCTCGTCTCCCAGGTGGAGTACCTGAAACTCTCCCGGGAAGCATCGGCGACCAAGGGGGAGCTCGATGCCGTCACCCTCTCCATCCCCCGTATCCGTTCCACTATCGCCGAGGCCCGCAAGAAGATCGAGGAGTCCCGCCTGGAGTTCCAGTACAAGGCGAAAGAGGAGCTGACCAAGGCGGCAGCAGAGATGTCGCGTATCCAGGAATCGGGCCAGGCCCTCGAAGACCGCGTCCGCCGTACCCTCGTGCGTTCCCCCGTCAAAGGGGTCGTCAAGCAACTGCTCGTCAACACCATCAACGGCGTCGTCCAGCCGGGCATGGATATCATCGAGATCGTCCCGATCCAGGACACCCTGCTGATCGAAACGAAGATCAAGCCCTCCGACATCGCCTACCTCTACCCGGGCCAGAAGGCGATCGTCAAGTTCACCGCCTACGACTTCGCCATCTACGGCGGTCTCACCGGCAAGTTGACCTACATCAGCTCCGACACCATCATCGACGACGAGGGAAACAACTTCTATCTCGTCCGGATCAAGACTGACACGAACACCCTCGAACGCAACGGGGAAAAGTTCGAGATCCTCGTCGGCATGGTCGCCAACGTCGATATTGTCACAGGTAAAAAGACGGTCATGGACTACATTCTCAAACCGATCCTAAAAACCAAAGAAGCCGCATTGAGGGAACGATGAAAGCAGCACTCTATACCGACAAGCAGACCCTGAAAGAACGGATCGCCTCACTAGGGGCAGAGATCACCATACTCGGCACCCTGCCGGAAGACGATCCCGCGACTCCCCTGCTCTGCGACCCCGAGACGGCGCCGAAGATACTCCGCAGGCTGCCCCGTGCACGGGTCATGGTACTGAGCAACGCCCCCTCTTTCGAGGAGGGATCACGACTACTCGCCTCGGGCATCCGCGGCTACGGCAACACCTACATCCACCTCAAACACCTCGGCCAGGCCCTGGACGCCATCGACGGCGGCAACCTCTGGCTCTACCCGGAGTTCATGCAGCGGCTGATCGTCGAAGTCACCCGTAGCGACTCCGGCTCCAACGAGAGCATCCTTGAACCGCTGACCGACCGCGAACGCGAAACGGCACTGCTGATCAAGAAAGGGTACAGCAACAAAGAGGTTGCTTCGGAGCTCGGCATTACCGAGAGCACCGTCAAACAGCACCTGAGCCATATCTTCGAAAAACTCGATGTGCACGACCGCTTTACACTCGCCATGCTGCTGAAATAGGCTCCTTATAAGTAAGGACCAATTTCTCTCATTATTATTTTTAGGAAAAGCCTGTTGATGCGGGTTGTTCACAGGAAGAGGAAAGAGAGTTGAAGCAAGGCCGGATGAGACAGGATGTCTCTCCCAGCCTCCTCATTTACTGGATACTGTCGTTAATATCCTGCTGAATCATCACAGTAGTAGTTGATGATAGATCTGTATAGCTATAGACGTCATAGAGTACGCCGTCAACATCGACCGGAGTAACCGATGGTGTCCAATCTTTTCCATTTTCTTGGCTCAACGATACGGTATCACCGCTATCCCCATTGATCATCAATGTATGGAGACCTGCGACATCTTCCGTCATATCGAATACATCATCGACACTGAGGTTGGTAAGCGTATGTGAACCGTTTTCGGAAAGATTGATCATCTCGATATTTTGCAGCTGTCCACTTGCGACCATACTGAAGTCGAGGTCTTCGTCCGTTCCAAGCAACAATGTATCGAAGCCGGCTCCGGCATCGATGGCAACAGATGGCGTATAATCGATACTCTCATCATTATCCGTACCCATGATAGTGCCGTCATTGTCAAATGTGACTTGCATAACGCCGGAAGCCAGGTCACCGTCCGAATCGGTTGCTTCCACTTCGACATTAATGGTGTGAACATTTCCTTCACCGGATTCCGTAACAACTGCGGACATCGCTGAAAGCGCGAAACCTATGTTCTTGCCTGTACTATTATCATTGAGGAATATGATCTCGTCAAAGATTACCGACTCGTTGTTTGGCAGGTAACTGACAAACGTCACATGGCCAGTGGCATCTATGATAACGTCATAGTCGGCAGCATCAACATCTGCATTTAAATATCTTAATGTGATCTCCGGCTTGTCATAGATACTGGCAGGATCATATTGACCGAGGTCGAATGTAGTCTCGGTTGAGACCGTATGATCAAACGTTAGAGTGATAGATTGAGTATCACTGATCGTGGCATTGGATACACCGAGTCCATTGGATGGGTTATAGTTCAGAGGCACCGTGGTAACTCCCTCTTTTGCATAGGCAGTTACCGTGAGAATATCCCCCGCACCGTCGGCATCACTGATCTCGAACACCAAGTAACCGTCGGCTGCATTACCGCCGGTATCGACGACATTTCCGCTATCCCAATCAATCGTTGCCGTCCAGGCGGCACCATCAAGCTGGTTGACAGCATCCAGGGTAATCGAATACGTTCCTGTCGCTGCATCCGGGGTCAACGTATATACTTTGTATAGTGACAATGTAGCTAAATCAACACCCACATTGAGTGCTGCTCCGTCGCTGCCAAGGGTAACCGACGATGCCACGATGGCAGTATATTGATAAGCGGAAACCGACCCGTCGGTATCGGTCAAATATACCAGATCATACGTAACACCTGCTGATGTCGAATGCAACCGCGTACCATCGACACCCACAGCATAGCCGTCGATATCCACTTCGGGTGTCAGTGTAATACCTAACAACGAAGTGGCCTCTTCAAAGCTGATATTCATATCAACTCCGGAAAGGATGTTCCCAAGCTCATTGGTCAATATGGCATTTTCACCCAAAGCGAAATTGACATTCAGGTTTTCAAAGAGGGCTCTGTCAGCGTTACTGACGGTCGCATCGGTGGCCTGAAGCGCGGGGTTAGTCAGACCTGTTGTATCGCCGCTGATAGAGTTGGTTCCTGCTACCATCGTCAAAGTAAGACCATTGTTTAAGACAATATCCATATTCTGCAATGCATTAACAGAAGTAATACCGTCATCTGCCGTAAGCGTTGCCGTGTAGGTATAACTACCATCCATATTGAGCACTTCGTTAATCGTCAAGTTGGCGATGTCGATCGTATCCGTGACACTCACCTCTGTATCATTCGTGCCAAGGGCAAGTTCTTCATAGCCGCCCGCTTGCGTATCGAAGTCGATATTCGTCGCCGCCGCCAACGTCACCGGATCGACGTAAACGTCCGGATCGTTATAGCCCACATCTACCGTACCGGTACCATCTGTACCGATCGTAATGGTCTGCGGATTGCCGGCATAGTCATTAAACGTAATATCAAACGCCGTTTGCGGAAGATTCGGACCGTCGATCGTCGCCGTATAGGTGATCGTCGCCGAATCTTCTGTGATAGCTGGCGTCGCTGTCAAGCTGAAGGTCGTCGTGTCGATCGTATCCGTGACACTCACCTCTGTATCATTCGTGCCAAGGGCAAGTTCTTCATAGCCGCCCGCTTGCGTATCGAAGTCGATATTCGTCGCCGCCGCCAACGTCACCGGATCGACGTAAACGTCCGGATCGTTAT
>QKCD01000026.1 GCA_003245815.1 Sulfuricurvum sp. | reverse complement strand
ACACGCAGGGACTCTATACGCCGACGGATACTACGCCGTCAGGGGGAGTCTCATGATCCTCACCAATATCGAAACCGTCCCCGGCAAGACCATCACGGCCCACTACGGCATCGTCTCCGGTTCGACGGTGCGGGCGAAGCATGCGGGCAAAGACATCGTCGCGGGCCTGAAAAACATCTTCGGCGGGGAGCTGAAGGAGTACACGGAGCTGCTGAGCGAATCCCGGGACGAGGCAATCGACCGGATGAAAGCGCAGGCGGCCTCCCTTGGCGCCAACGCCGTCGTGAACATCCGCTTCTCCACCTCCTCGGTGGCGGCGGGGGCGGCGGAGCTCTACGTCTACGGCACGGCCGTCACGGTCGAGTAGCGATGTACGAGCTCGGCCTATTCCTCATCCTGTTGCTGCTGGGCTATCTCTTCGGCCGCCGCAGGGAGGCGCAGCACTACCGCTCCATCCGCGAGCGCGAAGCGGCCCTCATACATCTGCCCGTCAGCGACCTCAGACGTCCGATGGCGCCGGAACGGGTCGTCAAAAGCCGTTTCGTCGGGGGGAGCGTCGTCATCTCCATCGACTACTTCAAGCGCTTCATGGCGGGGCTCTATAACCTCGTCGGCGGCAATGTCGTCACCTACGAGACCCTCGTCGACCGGGCGCGCCGCGAAGCGATCCTGCGGATGAAGGAGTCGGCCCGCGACGCCGACGAGATCATCAACCTCCGCATCGAAACGAGCCCGGTCTCCCAGGACGCCAACGGCGGTTCTGTGGGCAGCGTCGAGGTCTATGCCTACGGGACGGCGCTGAAGTACGGATGAGGTTCGAAGCGAAGCTTCCGGACGAATCGGTCAACTACACCCCCGCCTCGCCGCTGCGAAGTCTCGTCAAGATCGGGGGCGGGCTCTTCGCGGCGATCGTCGCGCTCTATTTCGCCCTGGGGTGGGGCGTGGAGCGGCTGGTCGAGCATCTCTCCCCCGGATTCGAAGCGCGGATATTGAGCCTGGTCGAGCCGACGCTGCCCGACCACCGGGAGTCGCCGCAGCTCACCGCCCTGGCCGAAAGCCTGCAGCGCTGCGCGCAACTCCCCTACACGCCCCGCATCCTCCTCTCCGGGTCGAAGGAGGTCAACGCCTTCGCGCTGCCCGGCGGCACCATCGTCGTCAACCGCGGCTTTTTGGCGCAGTGCCGCTCGGAGAACGAGCTGGCCTTCGTCCTCGGGCACGAGATGGGGCACCTGCGCCACCGCGACCACCTGCGGGGCCTTGGGTACGCCCTGGTGGGGCTGAGCATCGGCGCACTGCTGGGCGCTACCGACATGCCCGAGATCTTCGGCAGCGGGGTGCAGTTCGGCCGGAGCCGCTTTTCGCAGCGGCAGGAGCGGGCCGCGGACCGCTTCGGGCTGGAGATGCTGCAGTGCCGATACGGCCACGTCGGCGGCGCGACGGACTTTTTTGCACGCCATGCGGAGAACGACCTGACCAAGTGGTTCGCCTTTACGACCCACCCCGAGCTCAAGGAGCGGATCGCGGGGCTGGAAGCGGAGGCGAAAAAGCTCGGTTATGTGAAAAAGGGCGTCGCTCCTCTTGACGCCGCGGCTGCCCCGGCGACGAAGTAGTCTGCCGGGAAACGGATTCTCCCTGTGCCGACGAGCTACCCGTCGTTTCTCAACCCCCCTTATGCTCCCCTTCGCTAAAATACGCTTCTGCTTTTGTGCCGTGAGATTCCCGATACTACGCCAGAAAAGCAAGAATCCATCGCAGAGAAATGTATGAACGTCAAAGCCTATATTCTGGAGACCATCAAAAAGCGCCCCCTGATCATCGACGGGGCGATGGGAACGCAGCTGCAGGAGCGCGCCGACAAGATCCCCGAAGCGGCCTGGGAGGGCAACGAGGGGTGCAACGAGCTGCTCAACGTCACGGCCCCGGAGATCATGGCGGAGATTTTTCACGCCTACCTCACCGCCGGGGCGGACCTGGTGACGACCAACACCTTCGGGGCCTTCAAGTGGGTCCTCGACGAGTACGGCATCGGCCACCGCTCCTACGAGCTGGCGAAAGCGGGGGCGGAGCGCGTCAAGGAGCAGTGCGCGAAGTTCGGCACTCCAGAGAAGCCGCGCCTCGTGCTCGGCTCCATCGGGCCGGGGACGAAGCTCCCCTCGCTGGGCCACATCCACTATGACGAGATGCTCGAGGGGTACACCGAGTGCTGCCTCGGCCTGATCGACGGCGGCTGTGACGTCTTTTTGCTCGAGACCTGCCAGGACCCGCTGCAGATCAAGGCGGGCCTGCACGCCTGCGAGGCGGCCAACCGCGAGCGCGGCACGGAACTCCCCATCATGGTCTCCGTCACCATCGAGCTGGCGGGGACGATGCTGATCGGCACCGACGCCCAGACGATCGCGACGATCCTCGAGCCCTTCGACATCATCAGCCTCGGCTTCAACTGCGGCACCGGCCCCGAGCAGGTCGCCAAGCACGTCAGGACCCTCTCCGAGGTGTGGGGCAGACCGATCTCCGTCCACGCGAACGCGGGCCTGCCGCAGAACCGCGGCGGCTACACCTTCTACCCGATGGGGCCCGAGGAGTTCGCCGACCGACAGGAGGCGTTTTTGGAGTATGACGGCGTCAGCTTCCTCGGCGGCTGCTGCGGCACGACCCCGCAGCATATCCGCGCCCTGGCGAACCGTGTCGCCGACAAGGCGCCGAAGGCGCCGCGCGGCTCCCAGCCGACGTCGCTCGCCTCGCTCTTCAACAGCGTGCCGCTGATGCAGGACCCCGCGCCGCTGCTCATCGGCGAGCGCTCCAACGCGACGGGCTCCAAGGCCTTCCGGGAGCTGCTGCTGGCGGAGGATTACGAGGGGACCCTGACCGTCGCCCAGCAGCAGGTACGGGCCGGGGCCCACGCTATCGACGTCTCCGTCGGTTTTGCCGGCCGGGACGAGACGAAGGACATGAACGCGGTCATGGCGCTTTACGCCCAGAAGATCAACCTCCCCATCATGGTCGACTCCACCCAGACCCAGGGGATCGAGGCGGCGCTCAAGCTCATCGGCGGCAAACCGATCATCAACTCCGTCAACCTCGAAGACGGCATCGAGAAGTTCGACGCGGTCTGCTCCCTGGCGAAGAAGTACGGGGCATCCCTCGTCTGCCTCACCATCGACGAGGTGGGGATGGCGAAGACGGCGGAGCGCAAGCTTGAAGTCGCCGAGCGGATCTACGAACTGGCGACGCAGAAGCACGGCCTCAACCCCGAAGACCTCGTCTTCGACGTGCTCACCTTCACCGTCGGCTCCGGGGACGAAGAGTACCGCGACGCGGCCGTGCAGACCATCGAGGCAATACGCGAGCTGCGCCGCCGCCACCCCGAGGTGGGGACGACCCTGGGGCTTAGCAACATCTCCTTCGGCCTCGACAAGGACGCCCGCCCCTACCTGAACTCCGTTTTCCTGCACCACTGTATCGAGGCGGGGCTGACGTCGGTCATCATCAACGTCAAGCACATCATCCCGATGGCGAAGATCGCCGAAGAGGATCTGAAGATGTGTGAAGATCTCCTCTTCGACCGGCTGCCCGACGGGCAGGCGCTCTTCGACTTCATCGACCATTTCAGTCAGAAGGAGGCCGTCGACGCCGAGGCGGAGGACGAGGCCTTCAACGCGATGAGCGACGAGGAGAAGATCGCCAAGCTGCTGCTTGACGGCGACAAGGAGCGGATGATTCCCCTCGTCGAGGAGGTGCGCCACCGCATCGCCCCCGAGACGATCGTCAACGAGATCCTTATCGAGGCGATGAAGGTCGTCGGCGAGCTCTTCGGCTCGGGCCAGATGCAGCTGCCGTTCGTCCTGCAGAGCGCCGAGACGATGAAGGCGACGGTGGACTTCCTCAACCCCCACCTCCCAAAAAAGGAGAAGGCGACGGAGACGACCCTCGTACTCGGCACCGTCAAGGGGGACGTCCACGACGTCGGCAAGAACCTCGTCGACATCATCCTCACGAACAACGGCTTCAAGGTCGTCAACCTCGGTATCAAGGTGGAGCTGGACAACTTCATCGAGACCCTCAAGAACTCCGACGCCCAGGCGATCGGTATGAGCGGCCTGCTCGTCAAGTCGACCCAGGTGATGAAGGAGAACCTCGTCGCGATGAAGGAGGCGGGGATCCAGGTCCCCATCCTTCTCGGAGGCGCCGCCCTGACCCGCGCCTTTATCGACGACTTCTGCCGCCCCAACTACGACGGCCCCATCTTCTACTGCAAGGACGCCTTCGACGGGGTGACGGCGATGGGACGCATCGAGAAGGGGAACTTCGACACCGACCTCCACGGCAAAGCCGAGGCGGCTGCAGCGGAAGCGAAAGAGGAGAAGGAGGTCGTCATTCCCCCCTTCGAAGCGCTGAAGATGCCCGACCGCGAGGTCCGGGTCCCGACGCCCCCATTCTGGGGACGCCGTGTTATCGCACTGACCCCGGCCCAGATCGAGATGGCCTTTTCGTGGGTGAACCACAAGATCCTCTTCAAGCAGCGCTGGGGCTACAACGCCAAGGGGCTGAGCAAGGAGGCCTACGAGAAGCAGCTCGAGGAAGTCGTCTGGCCCGCCTACGAGCGGCTCAAGGCGCAGTTCATCGACGAGGGGCTCTTCGACCCGACGATCCTCTACGGCTACTGGCCCTGCCGCAGCGACGACAACACCCTGCTCGTCTTCGATGAAGGGGAAGGGTGGAGCAGCGGGAACGACGTCAACCGCGAGCGGCTCGAGGACGTGATCGGGCGGGCGGAGTACCACTTCGACTTCCCGCGCCAGCGCAAGCAGCCCCACCGGGCACTCTCGGACTTCTTCCACCGCGACCGCCACGACGTCGTCGCCTTCTCCTGCGTCAGCGCAGGCAGTAAGTTGGCCGCCTACGAGAAAGAGCTCTACGATGCGGGCAGATACACGGAGTACTACCAGGTCCACGGCCTGGGGGTCGAGCTTGCCGAGGCGCTCGCCGAGATCGCCCACAAACAGGTGCGCCTCGACCTGAACATCGCCGACAACGAGGGGACGACGCTCGCCGACGTGCAGATGAACAAGTACCAGGGATCGCGCTACAGCTTCGGCTACCCCGCCTGTCCGGACCTGGAGCTCAACAAGCCCCTCTTCGAGCTGCTGAAGCCCGAGGAGTTCGGGATCGAGCTGAGCGAAACGTTCCAGATCGTCCCGGAACAGTCGACCTCGGCACTGATTGTCTACCACCCCAATGCGACCTACTATAACATCTAGGCTTCCGAGAAACGGCTTTCATCTCATCCTTTCGCGTCGCTGAAATCGCAAGATTGCTTGCGATTTTCAACGCTCGCTCTCGGTATTGATCGTCTATCACCCCAGCGCGACCTGCTGCAACCAATCCACCATCGCAAAACATTCCGGCCGATCTTTTACGGCAACCTGCATCGCAATATGGCGGGGGAATATTGATTCTTCATCAAATAAATGTGATGTGCATGCGGACATCAAGGCTGACCAGATCACCCGAGAGTACCTTTGCAAGAGCCCTTTTTGGCGGATCAATGTAGAAAACAGTCAATCATGTGATTTCCTGTATGTTTTATTTTGTATTTTTTAATATCAATGTATAATCACCCGGAAAATGTTAATAAGAGTGATAACCCAGGAGATGCCATGAATCTGTACCACCTGAAACCGGTCATATCCGAGTTCCAGCTCGCCCATGAGGCTGTCGTCGGTATCTGGCTAGAAAAAAGTTCGGTGGTTGATTTTCTGGAACAGTACGGCATCAATGCCGTGGAGTTTGAGCGGGTGTACGTCCAGCAGCTGGTCAGGGACCTGATTCCGATGGTTTCGCGAAAGTTCGAGTGCCATGAATGGCCGGCGTTTGCCGCATTCCTGGAAACAATGTATTCCAGGGGGGTCCGGCATCATGACCTGCACAAGATCTTTTCAGTCCTGAAAGAGGTCTTTATCGGGCTGGTCGGCGGGGAAAACGCGCACCTGGTCATTCATCCGATCTTCAATCACGACAAGATCATTATCGACCTGCACCGCGTCTTTGACTACTTCCAGCACAAGGTACTGAAGTACTACACGGAAAAGGCGCACGCTTGAGCGGTCAGAAGCAGTGTATGACGAGGGCCTCTTCGGAGTGTTCGAGGGTGTAGCGGTACTGCCCGTCGAGGGTGATGACCGCGCGGTAGTAGCCGTCATGGTTGCCCAGGCGGATCGATGTGTAGGGTTTGCCGTTGTCGATCGCATGGCTTTTGGAGCGGAAATCGGCATCGCGTTTGAAGTCGAGGACGATGCGGTGAGGCTTGATCATCATGAACTGGCGCAGCAGCCGGTCCTTGGTGACGATTTTGAGGTCGCTGCCCGACTGTGAAAAGGCCGCTTCGCCGAAATCGACGATGGGGGTGAAACCGGGCGCCGCGGCGGGGGCGCTTTTCGTCTCGCTCTCCGGTGCCGGAACCTCTTCGTCGGGTTTCGTGGCGTTGAAGGACTGGGAGACGAAGAGGGGCAGGTGCCAGTCGACGCTGTGGTCAAGGGTGATGGAGCGCGTGCCGACGGAACCGTCGAGGTTCTGGAAGGTGACCGTGACCTCCTTGAGGACGCGGGCGCTGTCGGGTAGGGTGATCGCGGCGCGACGCAGGGGGTCGAAACTCTCCACGCTGCTGGACGTGACCGGCATCTCCTGTAACCCTTCAGCGGGGAAAAAGGGGTTTTCCCGCGCTTCGAGCGAAACGGCGAGCAGCAGTGCAGAGAGCAGGTAACGGGTCACGGCGGTCCTTCCGGTCGGTATCAGCGGGTCGTTGCCCGAATGAGCAGTATTATAGCAGATTCTAACGGGCGGCCGAATCGGCGTCGAGTTCGCGCAGTTCGAAGTACTCCTTCTGCATCGTCGCGTTTTCGGTTTTCAGCCGCTCGATATCCTCTTTGAGGTAACTCTCGTACTCCTCGAGTTCGAGAAGGACCTGCAGGGAGTTGTCACCGAAGAGGAGGATGCCGATGTAGATGCCGAGGGCGATGATAAGAACGACGGCAATGATCAGGCGCGACCAGCTGAGACCGAGGTACTGCTCGGGAAGGCTCTGCTGGTGTTCGATGTCGTCGAAGAGTTCGTCGTTCATACGGGCTCCATCGGTATAACAGCTTCGACCCGTTTCAATGCCTGCGCTGCGAGGCGGCGGAAACGTGTCTCTTTCGGGGTAAAGCGACAGTGTAGTACACGGAAGAGAAGAGACGGGAAACGGGCAAAAAGCAGGGGCGATCCATCAGCTTCGCTTCAGTATCGTCCCCGACCGCCACGGCCCGCACGAAGCGGACGATCAGAAGAGGTCGGCGCCCAGGTATTCGCCGTAAAGCACTTCGTTCTCGATCTCGAGGAGGCGGTTGTATTTGGCGGTACGTTCACCGCGCGCCGTCGAACCGGTTTTGATCTCGCCGCAGTTGAGGGCGACGGCAAAGTCGGCGATGAAGGCGTCTTCGCTCTCGCCGGAGCGGTGGCTCATCACGCACTTGTAGCCGTTGCGCTGGGCCAGGCGGACCGTCAGCATCGTCTCGGAGACGGAACCGATCTGGTTCGGTTTGATCAGGATCGCGTTGCCGACGCCCTTCTCGATCCCTTCGGCGAGGATGTTGGCATTGGTAACGAAGAGGTCGTCGCCGACGAGCTGGACCTTGTCGCCGAGGCGGTCGGTCAGAACTTTCCATCCCGCCCAGTCATCTTCGCTCAGGCCGTCTTCGATGGAGACGATCGGGTATTTCGCACAGAGGTCCTCGTAGTAGGCGACGAGCTCCTCGGAGGTGACGGTGCGGTTCTCGGAGTCGAGGCGGTACCCACCCTCGCAGACCAGCTCGGAGCTGGCGACGTCGAGGGCGATGGCGATCTGCTCGCCCGGCTTGTAGCCCGCTTTCTCGATCGCTTCCATCAGTACCTGGATCGGCTCCTCGTTGGAGCTCAGGTCCGGCGCGAAGCCGCCCTCGTCACCCAGCGCCGTGTTGGCGCCGCGGTCGTGGAGGATCTTCTTGAGGTTGTGGTAGACCTCTGCAGAAGCCTGGAGCGCCGTGGCGAAGTCCTCGAAGCCGACTGGCATGATCATGTACTCCTGGAAGTCCACGGAGTTGTCGGCGTGGGAACCGCCGTTGATGATGTTGAGCATCGGGACCGGCATGACCATCGCGTTGGCACCGCCGAGGTAGCGGTAGAGCGGCATGCCGAGGCTCTGTGCCGAAGCGCGGGCGACCGCCATGGAAACGCCCAGGACAGCGTTGGCGCCGAGGCTGGAGTAGTTCTCCGTACCGTCGAGCTCCTTCATCGCGGCGTCGACGACAGCCTGGTTGAAGGGGCTCAGGCCGATCAGTTCGTCGGCGATGCGGGTGTTGACGTTTTCGACGGCCTTGAGGACGCCTTTGCCCATGTAGCGGTCACCGCCGTCGCGCAGCTCGAGCGCTTCGCGCTTGCCGGTGCTGGCGCCGCTGGGGACGACCGCGCTGGCCGTCGTGCCGTCGCTCAGGGTTACCGTCGCTTTTACCGTCGGATTCCCGCGGGAATCCATCACTTCCATTGCTGATACGTTATCAATAAAAATCATTCGTCTACCTCGCTTATTTCAGTTTCGTCCATCTGCATGATGCTGCTCATGCCCATGGCTTCTTTGATCTTTTTCTCGATCTCCAGCGCCAGCGCCGGATCCTCTTTGAACTTCTGCTTGACGTTTTCACGTCCCTGTCCCAGCTTCACGTCCTCGTAGCTGAACCAGGCACCGCTCTTGTCGATGATATCCAGCTTGACACCGTAATCGACGAGTTCTCCCTCTTTGGAGATCCCCTCACCGAACATGATATCGAATTCGGCCTGTCTGAACGGCGGGGCCACCTTGTTTTTGACGACTTTCGCTTTGACCCGGTTGCCGATCTGGCTCTCGCCCTGCTTGAGGGTGGCGACCTTACGGACGTCGATGCGCACCGAAGCGTAGAACTTCAGGGCGTTGCCCCCCGTCGTCGTCTCCGGTGAGCCGTAGCCCATCGTACCGATCTTCATCCGAATCTGGTTGATGAAGATGACGGTACAGTTCATCTTGTGCAGGACGCCTGTCAGCTTCCGGAGCGCCTTGGACATCAAACGCGCCTGGACGCCGACCTGCTGGTCGTTCATCTCCCCTTCGAGCTCCACTTTCGGCGTCAGGGCCGCCACCGAGTCGATGACGATCAGGTCGACCGCACCGCTGCGGGCGAGGGTCTCGACGATGTCGAGAGCCTGTTCGCCGTAGTCGGGCTGGGATACGAGAAGGTTTTCGATGTCGACGCCGAGGTTCCTCGCGTAGAGGACGTCAAGGGCGTGCTCCGCGTCGATGAAGGCGCAGACGCCCCCGTTTTTCTGGCACTCCGCCGTCACCTGCAGCGCCAGGGTCGTCTTGCCCGAGCTCTCCGGTCCGTAGACCTCGACGATACGCCCCTCGGGAATACCGTTGATGCCCAGTGCCAGGTCAAGGCCGATGGAACCGGTGCTGATCGCTTCGATCGGTTCGATCTCCTTGTCACCCAGGCGCATCAGGGCACCTTTGCCAAACGCCTTGTCGATCTGCTTGATCGCCAGTTCAAGTGATTTCTGCTTCTGTGCATCCATGTTCTGTTCCCTTTTTTTCTGCGGTAGTTTTCCAGGATTATATGGCAATTTGCAATATGTGATAGAGCATATTGCAAATTGCCAGATTTAAGCCTCTCCGACCGGCCGTAGAAAATATGCGTAATTTTAGCGTTCTTTGGTTAAAATTTAATTGATTGTAACGCCTAGATTACAGACAATTATCCCCCCGCCGAGGACATTTCTTGAGAACGACACTGATAGCCCACTCCCCAGACGCCGACGACATTTTCATGTATTACGCCATCAAATTCGGATGGGTCGGGCTTGACGGTGTGACTTTCGAGAACGTGGCGCTGGACATCGAGACCCTCAACGAAGAGGCGATGAAGGGGACGTACGACGTCACCGCCATCAGTTTCGCCCTCTACCCGCATATCCGCAACGAGTACGCCCTGCTGCGCACGGCGGTCAGCTTCGGCGAGGGGTACGGCCCGAAACTGATCAAGCGCAAAGGTGCAGCCCTCAAGCGCCGCTTCAAGGTGGCGCTCAGCGGCAAGTATACGACCAACGCGATGCTCTTCCGCATGGCCTACCCCGACGCGCGCATCGTCTACATGAACTTCCTCGAGATCGAGGACGCCGTCAAACGGGGCGACGTCGACGCGGGGGTGCTGATCCACGAGAGCATCCTCACCTTCAACGACGAGCTGGAGGTGGAGCGTGAGCTCTGGGACGTCTGGCGGGAGCTCGCCGGCGAGGGGCTGCCCCTGCCTTTGGGGGGGATGGCGATCCGCCGCTCCCTGCCGTTGACGACGGCCATCGCCTACGAACGGGTCCTTACCGACGCGGTCCGGGTGGCGCGCGAGCGCAAGGAGGAGCTCTGCGCGAAGCTGGTCGAGGAGCAGCTGGTGCGCATCGAGGGGGCGACGCTCGAGAAGTACCTCGAACTCTACGCCAACGACGACTCCGTCGAGCTGAGCGCGCTGCAGTACCGGGCGATCGACAAGCTCTACGAACTGGGCGCCGCGCACGGCTTCTACGACCGTGCGATCCGCGCCGAGGAGTTCACCATCCCCCGCGAATACACGGAGCTCAGGGAGCGCTGATGGACGCGCAGCTCATCGCCCTGGGTTCCGAGACCTTCAAGGTCGCCCTCCTGCTGGCGCTTCCCGCCCTGCTGGTGGGGATGCTGATCAGATCAACGAGATGACGCTCAGCTTCATCCCCAAGATCATCGGCGTCGTCGTCGTCATCATCCTGACGATGCCGTGGATGCTCAACACCATGCAGGATTTCGCCAGCAGCATGATCAACATGATCCCGCAGTTCGTGCAGTAATGTACAAGACTATTGACTTTTCCAGGTTCAGCTCCATCCGCGTCGGCCCCGTGGCCGAGGTTTACATGATCGACTCCGACGACTACCCGCAGGATGCCTACCTGGTCGGGTCGGCGAACAACCTGCTCGTCGGCCCCCAGCACCCCCCGCTGATGAAACTCTCCAAAACCTTCGACTTTATCCGCATCGAGGAGGGGCGGCTGCGCATCGGCGCCGCCACCCCCGGCGGGCGGATCGTCTCCTTCTGCAAAAAGCACGACATCGGGGGGCTGGAGTTCCTCGCCCACCTGCCGGGGACGCTGGGGGGGATGGTGCAGATGAACGCGGGGATGAAGGCGTACGAGATCTTCAACCCCCTGATCCGCCTCCGCACGAAAGAGGGCTGGATCGAGAAGTCGCGGATCGACTACGGCTACCGCCGCACGGGGATCACGGAGGTGGTCTTCGAGGCGGAGTTCGCGATTGAGGCGGGCTTCTCCGCCGAGCGGCTGGCGCTCTTCGAACAGATGCGCACCAACCAGCCCCATGATCCGAGCGCGGGGAGCTTCTTCAAGAACCCCCCCGGCGATTACGCGGGACGGCTCATCGAGTCGGTGGGGCTGAAGGGGTACCGTATCGGCGGGATGGCCTTCAGCGAAAAGCACGCGAACTTTATGGTCAACCTCGGCGGCGGGAGTTTCGACGAGGCGATGGCCCTGGCGGCCCTGGCGGAAGCAAAAGTGTTCGAAGCGACGGGTATCCGCCTGGAGCGGGAAGTGGTCGTCGTCGACCGCCGATACATGACTACTTTTGATTGAGGATCGGGATTTTCAGCAGCTGCTCGTCGCGCTCGGGCAGTTTCAGATCCAGCAGGTAGTGGCTCTTGTTGCGGTAGAGGCGGAAAGTCTCGACCGGCAGCAGCCGGTCGACGACCATCGTATCGGTGAGCGCCAGGGGGAGCTCCGCCGGCGTGTAGGATTCGAAGCGGTAGAGGGTGCGGTCGCGCACGAGGTAGCCGACGTAGGGCATGACGCGTCGGTGGACCGAGTGCGAGGTGCGGGCCATGATAACGTCGGTGCGGGGATCCTCGTTGGTGATCGTCGTTTGGTTCACGTCGCTGAGGGCGAGGTCGAGGAAGAGGGTCTTCAGTACCTTCGAACGGAAGGCCGCGTCGTCGAGGTGGGACTGGTGGGCCGCGGTGGAGTGGCGCAGGGTGCCCAGCATGCTGTAGAGGTAGATGGTGATCAGGGAGAAGATCGCGATGGCGATCATCATCTCGATCAGGGTGAACCCTCCGCGTTGTTGCCCTGTGCGTCTCATTGGAGCCTCATCCGGGTCCAGCCGCTGCGCCGGTCGCCGATCGTGAAGGTCGTTTCGCCGATCTCGAGGACGACGGCGTCCGAGACCGCTGCGACCGCCTCGTCGTCCGCCTCGGGGGCCTTCTCCCCGACGGCCGGCGTCACCGTGCCGCCGCTGTCGAGCTGCTGTTCCACCCGGTAGGCGAGGGAGAGTTTCGTCGCCTTGAGGCGGCGGCGCAGGGCGTCGTCGAGTTCAAAATCGTCCGCGAGGTCGTAAAGGGTGCGCTCTTTCGTCTCGAAACTGTAGTCGGCCTTGCCCAGCAGCAGCGAACCGCGCAGGGTGTGGTCGATGCGCTCCTCCACCCCGCCGAGAAAGCGGGTGTTGTCGGCGAAGAGCTGCAGCATCGCCGCGATCACGGTGCTGATCAGGATCACCGCGACCATCACCTCGATCAGGGTGAACCCCCTCCTGCCAACGCTGTATCCCCCCCGTGCCGCCATCAGTCGCCTATTCGTGCCCGAGCCCGACGCGGATCGCCTCGTCGAGGGAGGTCTGGCCGCCGAGGAGCATGTTGCGCAGCTCCGTGGCGATGGTGGTGAAGCCCTGCTCCTGCAGCACCGTGCGGATCGTATGCTCGTCGGTGGTCTCTTTCAGCAGCTCCTTGATCGTGTCGTCCATGATCAGCAGTTCGCCGATGGAGCGGCGGCCGCTGTAGCCGGTGTAGTTGCACTGCGCGCAGCCGCACGCCTTGTAGATGACCGCGTCGCCGGGGAGGTCGTAGTCGACGGCAAACTCCTCGGCGATGGCGTCCTCCTCCTTGCAGGCGTCGCAGAGCTGGCGCACGAGACGCTGGGCGAGGATGCCCAGCAGCGATGAGGAGATCAGAAAGGGCTGGATCCCCATGTCCGCCAGCCGCGAGATCGTGGCGGCGGCGGAGTTGGTGTGCAGGGTCGAGAAGACGAGGTGGCCCGTCAGGGCGGCGCGCACGGCGATGTTGGCCGTCTCCTCGTCGCGGATCTCGCCGATCATGATGACGTCGGGGTCCTGGCGTAGAATGGAGCGCAGGGCCGAGGCGAAGGTGAGCCCCACCTTCTCGTGGACCTGGATCTGGGAGATCGTATCGGACTTGTACTCGACGGGGTCCTCGACGGTCATGACATTCTTGTCCGGGGACTCCACCTCCCGCAAAAAGGAGTGCAGCGAGGTCGTCTTGCCGCTGCCGGTCGGGCCGGTGACGAGGATGATGCCGTGCGAGGAGCGCAGCAGCTTCTTGATGTCGCCGATGAACTCCGGGGCGAAGCCGAGCTCGTCGATGTGGGGGATCTGGTCGCTTTGCATCAGCAGACGCATAACGACCCGCTCGCCGTAGAAGGTGGGCAGGACCGAGACCCGCACGTCGAGGGTCTCCCCGGCGATCTTGATCTGGGTGCGGCCGTCCTGGGGGATCCGCTTTTCGGAGATGTCAAGGTTGGAGATGACTTTGATGCGGCTGACGATGAGGTTGATCACCTTCTTGTCGAGATCGATGTTCTTCGTCAGCATCCCGTCGATGCGGAAGCGTACTTCGCCCCGTTTTTCGTGCACTTCGATATGGATGTCCGAGGCGCGGCGCTTGATCGCCTGGTAGAAGAGGGCGTTGACGAACTTGATGATCGGGGCGGACTCTTCGGAGGTGAGGATGTCCGAGGAGGTGCGCAGGAACTCCGTCAGGGAGAGCTCTTCGTCCTCGCCCTTTTCGGACTCCTTCTCCTCGTGCATCGTCTCGATGGCGCGGTCGGTGCGGAGTTCGAGGAACTTGTTGTAGAGCCGTTCGAAGGACTCCTCGTCGACGAGCAGCAGCGGCAGCGGCCGGGGGAGTTTCGTGTAGAAGCTGTTCGCCTCGGCGAGGTAGCGCTCGCTGACGACGGCGCGTTCGCTGCCGTCGCGGGTCGTGAAGAGGAGGTAGCTGCGCACGCTCAGGTCGACGTCGATCCCCTCGGGTTCGCAGGCTTCGAGGTGCAGGTCGTGGAGCGCTTCGGTGCCGAGCATGGTCTAGAACCTTCCCGACTTCGGCTGGATGACGTCGAGGGGGGCCTGCTGCTGCGGCGCTTCGCCGTTTGCCTCCTGTCCCTGCGCCTCGACTTTCGGGAAGACCTCCCGGTTGTACTCCTGCTGAATGCGGCCCAGCTCGCCGAGCTGGCGCTGGAGCTGGGAGAGTTTGGCGCTCTGGTCGATGACGTAGGGGGTAAGGATGACGAGGAGGTTGTCCTGCTGCTCCTCGACACTGCGGTGGGTGAAGAGGTTGCCGACCACGGGAATATTGCTCAGCAGCGGTACCTTGGAGACGTCATTGCTCTCGTAGGTCTTGACGAGGCCGCCGATGATGATGCTCTCGCCGTGGCGGAGGATCGACTGGGTGACGACGTTCTGCTTGGTCGTGATGGGCTGGTCGTTGGCGTCGCTGCCGATCACGTTTTCCAGGACCGCTTCGACGTCGAGGGTCACCTTCTCGTTGCTGGAGACGCGGGGCTTGATCTTCAGGGTCAGACCGATGTCCTCGCGCTTGTAGCTGTTGGTCGTGACGGCCCCCGTGCTGACGGAGCTGCCCGTCTGGACGGAGATGGTCTTGCCGACGTAGATGGAGGACTCCTGGTTGTTGACGCAGAGGATGGAGGGGTTGGAGACGGTCCGGGAAGCCCCCTCCGTCTGGAGGAAGTCCAGGGCGGCGCCGAGGCTGAGGATCTGGTCGATCGGCCCCAGGGCGTCGATCAGGTCCTGGGCGATGTAGCCGGCGACGGTCTGGCTCAGGGCGATTGAACTGCCGCCGAAGTTGCCGGCGAAGGTGTAGAGGCCCGAGGAGTTGGCGATGCCCCCCTCGAGTCCGTACTTGATGCCGACCGTTTCGGAGTCGTTGTTGTTGATCTCGACGATGCGGGCCTGGACGTAGACCTGGTACTTCTCCTTGTCGAGCTCCTCGATGATGTGTCGGAGCCCCTTGATGACGGAGGGGTTGCCGACGAGGATGATGGAGTTGATCTCCTCGTTGGCGGAGATGTTGGGTTTCATCGTCGGGTCGGCGTAGGTCTGCTTGGAGACAATCTCCGTCAGGGAAGCGAGGACGTTTTTCGCGTCGGAGTTCTTGAGGTTGAAGATCTGCACCTCCTCCTCGAGGTTCTGCTCCTTGTCCAGCTTGGCGACGATCGTCTCCAGCTCCTCGATATTGGCGCGGTTGCCGATCAGGATGAGGGAGGTGATGTCCTTGTTGAACAAGACGGTGACCGTATCGGTCTCGACCTTCGGGTTGAAGAGGGTCTTGGCGATCTCGACGATCTGGGCGTGGAGCTGCTTGACGTCGGCGTGCTGCACGGGGACGATGCGCATCGTCTGGGTGGCGGTCCCGGTGATGTCGTTGACGACCCGCTTGATCGTCTCGATGTTGGCGGGGTAGTCGGTGACGAGCATCGTGTTGGACTCTTTCATCGTCATCAGCTTCGCCGTCTTGGAGATGAGGTAGCGCACCTTGGCCGCGACGACGTCGACGTTCTCACCGCGAACGGGGATCGCCTGGGTCACCATGATGGACCCCCAGGCCCGCTTGCCGGGGTCGATGACGTGGACGTTGGCCTTGGCTGCCTCGGTGGAGCGGACGACCTCGTAGATGGAGCCGTTCTGTACGAGGGTGAACCCCTTCGTCTCCAGAACGGAGATGAGGATTCCCATCACTTCGTCGTCGTAGACCGGGGTCGAGGTGACGAGGTTGACGGTACCGTTGATCTTGTGGTTGACGAGGATGTTCTTCTCCGTCACCTTGGCGATCAGTTTGATGAAGTCATCGATCGCCAGATTGGAGAGGTTGATGTTCACCTGCTCCCGGGCGGTAAGCAGCTGGGTGCCGAGTAGCGCCACCAGCAGCATGGCTTTAATGAATCTCATAGACAAGCTCCTTCTCTTGGTTGTTTCTCAGGATGACCAGCTCGAGGGCCTGGAGCCGGTCGATCTGCTCGTAGACCTCCATCGCCGCGGCGTAGGAGTCGAGTTGTTTGTTGTTGGCTTTGACGATGACGTCGCCGCGCTGCAGTCCCAGTTCGGCGAAGGGGGAGCCGGGCCGGATACGGACGATGCGGAAGCCGTCGATCTTCTGCCCGTTTTTCACCTCCCGGATGCCGATGTCCTGCCAGACGAGGTTGAGGTCCTTCGTGTAGCTGTTGATCTGTTCCCGCGAGACCTGTGAGGGGGCCTCCGCCGCATCGCTCTCCGCGGCGGGAGCGGACGCCTCGAAGGGCGCCGCCGAGATCTCGGCGGTGTCGATCATGACGCTGTACTCCTTGCCGCGGTATTCGAAAAGGGCGCTCTGGGGGTGGATGGAGATCAGCGTGTAGCCCTGGAACGCTTCGCCGACGGTGACGACCTCCGTCGCCTCGGGCTGCGTCTTCAGCGCGATGATGACGAACCCCTTGCGCTCCTTGCCGTAGAGCCCCTTGAGGATCAGGTCCGTGATGCGGGTATGCGTCGAGGTGGCGGTCGCGGGGCCTTCGGGCGTTGCCGGTCCGGCGCTCAGCATGGCGTCGATTCCGTAGCGGTGGTAGGCGGGCTGGACCGATGCGCTGCGCGTCATGTCGACCCCTTCGCCGGGGAGGAACCAGAGCAGGGCGAGGGCCAGCGCCTTGGCGGCGATCATAATGGCGACGAGACGGGTGAGGAGGCCCATCAGCAGCTCCTTAGAAGCGGGATTCATAGCGGTACCCTCCCGTGTCGTCTTTTTGCATCTGTCTCAGGGTGGCGCCGTAGCGTTTGAGCATCAGCTGGGAGGGGACGATCCGTGCGTCGACGCTCCGTTCGTCCAGCGCGATGACCGCCCTGAGGGTGCCGAAATCCCCCTCGGCGTCGATGGTGAGATGCAGCGGGTCCCAGAGGGCCAGGACGGCATCCGCCCGCTCGATCCGGGCGGGCCAGAACTTCTCAAACGCCTTGGCCAGCTGCAGGTTCTTGACCGTGACGCGGTTGTAGGCGCCGAAGAGGCCAACGCTGACGCGCTCGGCCGAGGCGCTTTCGATCTGCTTGGCGTAGAGGGTCCCCCCGTCGATCTCCAGGCCGAATCCGGTGTCGCGAAGCGTTTCGCCCCCGATCACGACGCCCAGGGGGCGGAGCTGCTCTTCGAGCAGGTAGTAGAGGTTGGCCTTGGGGGCGAAGAGCATCAGTGCGGCCAGGAAGGCCGCGATGTAGAGCAGGAGGCGTCCAAAGCGTTTCATAGCGTTACCTCCAGCTGCAGGGATGCCTGCCGGTCGTCGAGGCGCCGAAGCTTCAGGCTCTTGATGACGAAGGCGCCGTTGAGCAGCTTGTTCAGCAGGTAGTCCGCCGCCCGCTTCTCGATGGTCTCGGCGGAGATGATGATGCGGTCGGCTTTGTTCTGGCGGTTGAAGTCGATGCCGCGCAGGGGGGCGGCGTCAAGGATGCGGTCGAATTTCGCGCGGCTCGCCTTGCCGTCGTCCCACTCCTTCTGCAGGGCGACGATGCGCTTGGCGGTCGATTCGCTCTCCTGCAGGGCGGCAACCGACTGCTTCTGCAGCTCCTGGGCGCGGTCGAGCTTGAGGGTGACGACCACCAGGGCGGCGATCAGCAGCAGGGCGATGTAGAGGGGGTTGATCTGTTTCACAGTTTCACCTCCAGCTGCAGGGTCCCGTCGGCATAGTTCTGGGTAAAGGTAAGGCCGTCGCGTTTGAGCGCCGCGGTGACGGCGTCGGCGCGGCTGCGGGTGGCGATCTCGAAGGAGGCTTTTAGGCTCCCCGCCTCGTAGCCGTAGTGGGTCAGGTGCTCCCCGGCGGAGAGCCGGACGCCGAAGAGTTTCGCCGTCGCGTCGCGCAGGGCCGTCTGCTCGCCGAAGCGCCGTTCGAGGCGCTGGAGGATCGCCGCGTTCTGCATCGAGGTGCTCGGCAGGCCGTACTCGCCGTAGACCGCCGCGCGCCGCTCCTCAAGCCCGGCGGTCTTGGCGGAGACGATGCCCCACTCCGCGGCGAAAAGCAGGGTCAGGACCGCCATGAAGGCGCTGAAGCGGGCGATGCTGCGCTGGTCGGCAATGTGGGCGTAGCGGGCGAGGTCGATGTCGTGGGAGGAGACCTTGTGGCTCTCGAGGTCGAGGGGGACGGATTCGGTCGTGAACTGCAGGGGGAGCTTGACGACGATGCCGCCCTGCAGGGCCAGGGCGTGCTGCGCGTCGACCTGCAGCGGTGCGCGCATCTCCCCGAATTCGCTCTGGGCGAAGTAGATGCGGTGGATCTGCGACGGTTTGATCCCCTTTTCGGCGAGGGCGTCGAGGATCAACCGGTCGCTGTAGGCGAAGAGGAGATAGTGTTCCCCCTCCTTGTAGGCGCTGTAGCTGTAGTGCCCCTTGGGCAGGGTGTCCTCGAAGAGCGACGGCAGCAGCCGCTTCGCCTCGCGCAGGTAGCGTACGGGGAGCGTCTGCCGCTTGACCCAGTAGTAGACCGGCGAGAGGATGACGTCGAGCATCGCATCGGTCGCCACGGGCGGCGAATCGGTATCGATGTAGACCTTCTGGATGTTGCGGTTAAATAGCATAGTCGAAATTCCGTGCTTTTTTGGTTTTCATATCATACTCAAAAGTGATGGTGGCGTGGTAATCCTCCGGGGATCGGAGCGTCAGGGTGACGTCGATCTCGGGGGCATAGTAGACGAGGCCGAACTCCGTTTCGAGCCGCTGCACCGTTTCGGCGGGGAGGGGAATGTCCGCCGCCGATTCGTAGAGCACGGTCCCGTCGGTCAGCCCCTCGACCGGATCGCCCGCCAGCGACGGTTCGAGCAGCAGCCAGACCTCGGGGGTCAGGTAGTTGGCGTTGAGGCTCCTGTCGTCCCGGCTGCCGAAGCGCAGGAGCTCCTTCCAGGGGACCTGGTAGACGGCGCCGTCGCGGCGTTCGCGGGCGTAGTAGTCGAGGATGTGGCCCAGGTGCGTCGCGTCGGTGATGCGTTCGCGGTAGAGCCAGGGCATCTCCTGGAAGATATCGGTGCGGTAGACCTCCTGCTCCCCGCCCATGCAGTCGCTCAGCAGCTCCACCAGGTAGGCGGGGTCCTGGAGCTGGAAGCGCGTGTCGGAGAGGTAGCGGGTCATGGCGTCGCGCAGGGCGGTGCTGTTGTTGTCGGCCAGGGTGTTGACGTTGATTCTCCCCCGGGCGCTCTTGAGGGTGAAGATGCCGTGGAAACGCCCGGTTTCGAGGGGAACGGCCCCGGCCATCCCCAGGAAGAGGTCCAGCGAAGCGGTGTCGTTGACGTCGCCGAAGCTCCCGGAGTTCTGGAGAATCGTCGTCACGTCCTCGAGGGTGAGGGCGCTCTGGACGAGGAAGCGCTCCTCCTCCAGCTGCGACTGCGCGCTTTTGATCTGGGAGAGGCTGATGCCGAGGATCACGGTGACGGCGATGATGAAGAAAAGCGTCATCATCAGGGCGATACCGCTGCGATCCGCGCCGTAGGTCATCCGCATCGCCTCCCCCTCTCTCACTGGATGCTCATGCTGAAGATCGGCAGCAGCATCGCCGCGACGATAAAGCCGATCACGCCGCCGACGAAGAGCATCAGGGCCGGCTCGAGAAGGGTCAGCAGCAGGGCGATCCGTTCGCGGTTCTCTTCGAAGTAGAGTTCGGAGATGTTGACGAGGACCGGTTCGATCTGGGAGGTCTCCTCCCCCAGGGCGATCGCCTGGACGAAGGCGTCGTCGATCTTCACCTTCGACTCGTGCAGGGCCGTCGAGAGGCGTTTGCCCTCGACGACCTTTTCGGCCGCGGTGCCGAAGAGGCGCTGCAGCACGCTGTTGTTGAGGATGTTGGCCGAGAGGTTGATCGTCTGGACGAAGGGGACCCCCGAACGCACCAGGAGCGACCCGACGTAGGCGAAACGCCCCAGTTCGCTCTTGAGGGTGATCGTCCCGAAGACGGGGGCGCGGAGCATCAGGGCGTCGGTGCGGTAGCGGAAGGCCCCGTTGTAGCGGCGCAGCAGCACGAAACCGGCGGCAGCGAGGGTGAGCAGCCCCAGAATGGCGACGTAGTGCCCCTGCAGGAAGTCGGCGGCGGCGATGACGACCCGGGTCACGGCGGGGAGCTCCTGGTCCATGCTCTCGAAGATCCCCGTGATCTGGGGCACGACGAAGGTGAGCATAAAGGCGACCATGATCAGGGAGATGAAGAGCATGAAGGAGGGGTAGGCGAAGGCGCTGCGCACCTCGCGCTTGATGCGGTCCTGCTCCTTCAGGAAACGGGAAAGCTCCAGCAGCACGACGTCGAGGATGCCGCTCGATTCGCTCACCTTGATGGAGTGTTTGAAGAACTCCGGCAGGATGACGACCCGCTGGGACTCCAGGGCGCTGTAGAAGTTCTTTCCTTCGTCGAGGTAGGTGCTGACGCTCTTGAGGAAGAGGTGCAGTTTCTTGTTCTGCTCGTAGTGGACCTGCACGATCTTGATAGCGCTGACGATGGTGATGCCCGAGCGGATGTACATCGCCAGCTCCCGGCTCAGCTGGGCGAGCTCCTTGGGGGAGATGCGGTAGCGGCGGCTGAAGCTGAGGCCGTCGAGCAGGGAGGGGGCCTCCTCCTCGATCGACTCGTAGAGGATGCGCTGGCTCTTGAGCTTGCTCTTGGCTTCGTCCAGGGAGGCCGCTTCGACCTTGTCGCGCACCCGCTTGCCCGATGCGTCGATCCCTTTGTAGCGAAAGATCATTGGCGAATCTCCTCGTAGCGTGCCTGTTTGGCATCAATGGCCTCCTCGAGGGAGGCGTAGCGTGCGGGCGTTTCGAAATAGCCGGGCAGGTCGACGACGCCGCCGCCGGCGACGACCATCATCTCGCTGCGGCTGCCGTCGGGGTAGAGGTCGTAGCGAAAGCAGACCTCCTCCTCGCGCCCCTCGTCGACCTGCAGGGGCGCCCAGGCGAGCGGTTCGGAACCGCGGAAGTAGTCGAAACGGTAGTACTCGGCGTCGCTGTCGACGACGGGCGGCACCTCGCCCACCTTTTCGCCGTCGGCGTAGAGGGCGCAGGCCCTGCAGCGGTCGATGCAGATCAGTGCCAGGTGGTTCTGTTTGTGGCGCTGCCGCAGGTACTCCGGCAGGGTCTCCAGGGAGAGCGTCTCCGACGGGGAGGCGGCGCGTTCGATGCTGTTGAGCGCAAGCCCGTAGACGAGGCCGATGATCAGGACCACGAGCATCAGTTCGATCAGGGTGAACCCCTGTGAGAGGGTTCGGGCCGGCACGGCGTCAGCGGGGCGTCGCATCATAGCTCAGCGACCGGGCCGCGGCGTAAGGACCATGGGGGTTACTGGCACTCGCTGAAGCGGATGTCGGCCGCGTCGTCCTCGCCGCCCTCTTTGCGGTCGGCGCCGAGGGAGATCAGGTCGAAACCGCCGTCGGTGCCGAGGTAGACGAAGGGGGTCGTCCAGGAGTCCTTCGGCATCTTGCCGCTGTCGAAGTAGCCGGACTTGGCGTAGTTGGGGTACTTCTCGGCGTCGGGGTTGGTCACCAGGGCGTCGAGCCCCTCCTCGGTCGTCGGGTAGACGCCGTTGTCGAGTTTAAAGATCTTCAGGGTCTCGGCGATGTTCTTCATCTGCACGCAGACAAGTTTCTGCTTCGCCTCTTCGCCCTTGCCCATGATGTTGGGCATGACGAGGGAGGCGAGGAGCCCCAGGATGATGATGACGATCATCAGTTCGATCAGCGAGAAACCCCGGGATGCGTTCCGCATGGCGGCGTTCGGTTGTACTTTGGTAATTCGCATATTTTCCCTTTTCACAAATGCGCATTGATTATAACGGGTCATCGTTTAAAAGCGCTATTATAGCGGGTAAAACGTCACAGATGCGTTACCGTCCTTTCCCGGCGGGAGCAGCGGGGAAGATTCTCATCTTCAAAGCCGCCGCAATGCGCTTTCATGGTTGGAGAGGGTATAATGGCGGCAAAACAGGAGTAGGATGCGTGACACGAGAGATAACCGCCGAAGCGCTGATCGCCGACTTTGACGCCTACGATCTGATCCTCGACGCCCGGAGCCCGGGGGAGTTCGCGGAGTCCCACGTCCCCGGGGCGCGCAACTTCTACGCCATGACCGACGCGGAGCGCAAGGAGATCGGTACCCTTTACAAGCAGGTCTCCCCCTTTGAGGCGAAGGTGAAGGGGGCGGCCTACGTCTGTAAGAACGCCGTTACCCACCTCGGCACCCTTTACCCGGAGTTCACCCCCAAACACCGCATCGCCATCTACTGCGCCCGGGGCGGGATGCGCTCGGGGTCGCTTTCGACGATCCTCGCGAGCATCGGCTACCGGGTCGACCGGGTCAAGGGGGGGTACAAAGCCTACCGCGCCCGGGTCGTCGACTACATGGAACACTTCGAACCGCGCCGTTTCATCGTCCTGGGGGGCAACACGGGGTGCGGCAAGAGCGACCTGCTCTCACAGCTGCACAATACCCTCGACCTGGAGGGGCTGGCGCACCACTACGGCTCCTCCTTCGGGGGGGTCCGAGGGCCCCAGCCGGGAACGAAGATGTTCCAGAACCGCCTGATGCACGCCGTGATGGCGACGGACCCGGAGCGGCCCGTCTTCGTCGAGAGCGAGAGCCGCCGGATCGGCAGGCTCGTCGTTCCCCCCGCGCTCTACGCGATGATGGGGGAGGGGTTCCGGGTGGAGATCACCGCCCCGCTGGAGCAGCGGGTGGCGCGCATTATCCGGATGTACGAGCAGGTCGACGACCCCTTCTTCTACGCCAGCATGGTAAAGATCTCCCCCTATATTCGCCGCGCGGCGAAGGAGGCGGCCTTCGACGCCTACCGCCGGGGGGACCTCGCCGCGGTGGCGGAGGTGCTGCTGGTGGAGTACTACGACCTCGTCTACAAGAAGCCCGCCCGCGTCGACCTGCGCCTGAGCAACGACGACACGGCGAAGACCCTCGAACAACTCAATTCACTGCAAAAGGAGATGACCCATGCGTATCGATTGTAAAGACCTGGCCTGCCCGGAACCGGTGCTGCGTACGAAAAAAGCCCTCGAAAGCCTCGGCGAGGAGGGCATTCTGGAGGTGGAGCTCAACTCCGTCTCCTCCATCGAAAACTGCAAGCGCTTCGCGATGAACCAGGGGTGTGAAGCCCGCGTCGAGACGCAGGGGGAGACGACCCTGCTCACCATCGTCAAGGGGTACCCCTGCGAGATCGCGGCGCCGGCGAAGAACGCGACGCTTGCCAAGACGATCTTTATCAAAAGCGACCGCATCGGCAACGGCGAGCTCGGTGCGCAGCTGATGCTCGGCTTCCTGAAGACGACCGCGGAGCTCGACGCCCTGCCGCAGAACATCATCTTCGTCAACGAAGGGGTGCTGCTCACGACGCAGGAGGAGCACCGCGCCGTCATCGACGCCCTCAAGCTCCTCGAGGAGAAGGGCGTGGCGGTCTACAGCTGCGGGCTCTGCATGAACTACTTCAAGATTCCGCACGACGCGCTGCAGGTGGGGCAGGTCGGCAACGCCTACGACACGATGCGCCTCCTGATGGAGACTGACGTGGTGAGCCTCTGATGCTGAAACTGAATAACGAAGCGAAGCTGACCAAGTACGTCCGCGCTTCGGGGTGCGCGGCGAAGCTCGCCCCGGGTTCGCTCGGCGACGCCACCTGCCACCTGAAATCCTTTCACACCGACCTGCTCGTCGGCTTCGAGGGGAACGAGGACGCGGGGGTCTACCGCGTCAACGACGAGCTGGCGATCGTGCAGACGGTGGACTTCATCACCCCGGTGGTGGACGACCCCTACGTCTACGGGCAGATCGCCGCGGCGAACTCGCTGAGCGACGTCTTCGCCATGGGCGCCGACGCCAAGACGGCCCTCAACGTCGTCGGCTTCGACGGCAAGCACCACAGCCGGGAGATCCTCGTCGAGATTTTGCGCGGGGGCGAGAGCAAGGCGCACGAGTGCGGCGCGGTCATCGTCGGCGGCCACACGATCGAGGCATTGGAGATGACCTACGGCCTCAGCGCCACCGGCTACGTCCACCCGCAGAGGGTGCTGCGCAACAACACCCCGAAGATCGGCGACGTCGTCATCCTCACCAAGCCGCTGGGGATGGGGATGCTCATCACCGGCATCAAGGCGGACCTGCTGAGCGACGACACGATGCGCCGGGTCGCCGAGAACCTCCGCACCCTCAACTACAGGGCCTCCCTGATCGCCCGCGCCTGTAACGCCCACGCCTGTACGGACGTGACGGGCTTCGGCTTCCTCGGGCACCTGCAGGAGATGAGCGCGGGCAACGTGACGATGAAAGTCGACGCCGACGCGGTCCCCTTCTTCGAAGAGGCGCTGGAGATGGCGGCGATGGGGATCATCCCCGCCGGCAGCTACGCCAACCGGGATTTCGTCAGTGAGAAGGTGCGCTTCGCCAGAGAGCTCGGCTTCGAGCGCGAGATGGTGCTCTTCGACGCCCAGACCTCCGGCGGCCTGCTGATCGCCGCGGAGGAGAAAGACGCGCTGGAGATGCTGCGCCGCTGCGAAGACGAGGGAATCCCCGCCAAAGCCGTTGCGCACGTGGTGGCGCACGAGGGGCATGATATTATCGTCGGGTAGGGCGCTGGATTAGTGAGGGTGGCCGACTCCTCTTCGACGGAGGAGTCACAGGGTAGAGAATCTTGCGCTCCTGCGCTTGATATATGCCCCTCGGTTGACGACATGATAAAACCCGATCCTATCGATTCTCGGCCGTCTGGGCATGTGTATCCTCCCGTGAAGCAGGATAAACCATTATAGTATAGTTGTCACCTGACCCCTTTGCTCTTATCAGCTGACCACTTTACCTTACCTGTGGCTATAGTTATTAGCCCAACTTTTTGCTTATTCAAACAATTGAATCAAAAAATACAAAAACAAAAATATATACAATGGAACTGAAGTATACTTAAATAGCTTATATGCCCATTTATGCTTTTTAAGATCATTGAGATTTTGTATATTAATCAGAAAAATTGTTACAATGATTATCATTCCACAGGAAAATACAAGTGAATTTGCAACATTTTGATTGATTAAAGTAGTGCTTTTACTCGCAATAATCACAACGAATGCAGTTAACAAACTAAC
>QKCD01000126.1 GCA_003245815.1 Sulfuricurvum sp. | reverse complement strand
ATCTCGGCCCCTTTGAGCCCGTCGAAGATCTTGCGGGTCGTCTCGAAGCTCTGTTTGATATGGTCGTTGTTCTCGGTGTGGGCCCCGATGCTCATCACGCCGCGCAGGTCGATGCGCGGGCAGGTCTCTGCGATCTGCGCGTAGATATCGTGGGCTTCTTCGGGCATGACGCCGGACTTCGTCTCCTCTTTGGCGCTGTTGATCTGCAGCAGGCACTCCATCGTTTTGCCCTTGGCTTCCAGGCGCTTGTCGAGGGCCTCGGCCAGTTCGAGCGAATGCAACGACTGCATCAGAAAAGGGTCGAGGTCGATCAGCTGGTTGATCTTGTTCTTCTGGAGGCTTCCGATGAAGTGCCACTCCAGCGGCAGGTCTTCCAGCGTTTCCATCTTCGATTTGAGGTCCTGGACCTTGTTCTCGCCGAAGGCGCGCTGCCCGATCTCGTAGAGGGACTGGACGGCATCGGTGTCGACGTATTTGCTGACGGCGACCACTTTGACGATGTGGTGTTCGCTCACCAGAATGCGCGCCCGTTCGATCCGTTCGACGATCTTGTCGATGTAGATTTTATACTCTGTCTGTGTCATTGCATCAACCTGTTGATATCGTTATAGAGTCCGAGGCTCATCAGCCCGAGCAGAATCCCCCAGCCCGCGATGGTGAGCTTGAACAGGATCGCTTCGCTCGGGGCGCGCCGCATCACCATCTCGTAGAGGTTGAACATGATGTGGCCGCCGTCGAGGGCCGGGATCGGCAGCAGGTTCAGGACGCCGAGGTTGACCGAAATGAGCGCTGCAAAGAAAAAGACGGCCATCCAGCCGCTCTCACTGGCGTCGGCGGTGATCTTGACGATGGTGACGACGCCGCCGAGTTCGGAGGTCGGCACGGCGCCGGTGATGAGTTTCTCCAGGCTGATGAAAATAAGCTTGGAGGCCTCCCAGGTCTCATCGACGGCGTAGCCGACGGCGCCGAGCAGACCGAGATCAAGCGCGTGGGTCTCCCCGGCGGAACCGATGCCGACCATCGGGCGGTAGACGGTCTCGCGGAACATGTTCTGGGTCTCGGTCATTTTCGGCGTAACGGCGATGTTCTCGACCATGCCGTCGCGTTCAATCTGCAGCGCAATCGTGCGTTCGGCCCGCTTGACGACATCGGACATCTCATCCCAGGTGGTGACGGTTTTACCGTCGATGGCCAGGATGCGGTCGCCTTCTTTGAGGCCCGCCGCCGCTGCCGGGGAATCCTCCACGACACTGCCGATGACGGGGGAGAGGACCTGCGGCCCGCCGAGGGCGATGAGGAAGTAGAGGACGAAGGCCAGGCCGAAATTGGCCGCGGGGCAGGCCAGCAGGATCGCGATGCGCTGCAGGGGCGTTTTACTGTTGTAGCTGTCCGGGTCGGGACTGGTCTTGGTCGGGTCGCTGTCATCCTGCCCCTTCATACGGACGTAGCCGCCCAGCGGGATCGCCGCGATGCGCCACTCGGTATTGAACGCCCGGAAGCTGGCCAGTTTTTTGCCGAAGCCGATGCTGAAGACCTCGACATAGACGCCGAGGCGGCGGGCCACGGCGAAGTGTCCGAGCTCATGGAAGAAGATCAGCGCCGAGAGGACGAGGAGGGAGATAAGCCAGCTCATGCCGCGTGGTGCCTTGCGTAGGTACGGGCGAAGCCGACGACGTATTCGGCCCCGGAGTAGACGGTGAGGACGACGGCGATCCAGAGCAGGATGTCCCCGCCGGGCCAGTGCATCAGCAGGAAGCCGACGGCGAACATCTGCGCGACCGTCTTGACCTTGCCGGCCCAGGAGGCGGCGATGTCGATCCCCTCGGAGATGGAGACGGTGCGCAGCCCGGTGATGAAGAGTTCCCTGACGATAATAATATAGATGGCCCACGGCGAGGCGGCATCGGTCATCATCAGCCCCAGGAAGGCAGCGAGAATAAGCATCTTGTCCGCCAGCGGGTCGAGGATCTTGCCCGTCATGGTGATCTGGTCGAGCTCGCGTGCAATGTAGCCGTCAAAGAAGTCCGTGGCGCTGGCGAGGACGAAAAGGAGGGACGCAACATAGTAGTTCCAGGTGATATCGATCCCCCGGTCCGTAAAGGTCTCCGGGTTCAGGATGATCCAGAACATCAGCGGCGCGATGATGATGCGCGACAGTGCCAGGGAGTTGGGCAGGTTAAACATTATTTAAAGGTCGTCCCGCCGTCGACGACAATGGTCTGGCCGGTGATCCAGCTTGCCTCTTCCGTACAGAGGAAGTAGACGGCGCCGGCGATATCTTCGGGCTGTCCCATACGGCCGATCGCGGAGCGTCTGACCGTCTCGGCCTTGACCTCTTCGTAGTTGGTGAAGGCTTTGAGGGCGTCGGTGTCGATGGGGCCGCCGGAGACGGCGTTGACACGGATGTTCATTTCACCCAGCTCCACGGCGGCGTAGCGGCTCATCGCCTCGACGGCAGCCTTGTTCGTGCCGTGGCCGGCATAGTTCTCGATGTAGACGAGGTTCCCGGTACTGGACATCGTGACGACGGCACCGCCGCCGATCTTTTCCATCCGCTTTGCCGCTTCCTGGGTGCCCATGACGAAGGCGTTGACCGTCGCGGTGTAGATGTTGTTCAGACCGCGGGGCTTGAGGCGCATGAACTTGCCGTAGCCGCCGACGACCGGGCGGCCGTAGATCATGGCGTTGGAGACAAAAAAGTCAATACGGTCGAAATCCTCGTCGATCTTGAGGAAGAGGGGCTTGAACTCGTCGGGTTCGAGGATGTTCAGCGCATAGGCGCGCGCCTTGATACCGTATTCAGCTTCCCAGGAGGCCGCCAGCTCGTTTGCGACGGCTTCGTTGCTGTTATAGGTAAAGGCGATGTTGACGCCGTTGGCGGCGAACTTCTCGGCGATCGCTTTGCCGATCCCCTTGGTTGCCCCGGTGATGACCAGTGTTTTGCCTTTCATCTCTGACATTTAGTTGACTCCTACGATGGTATAGTTTTTCATGACTTCTTCGATGCGCTTCATATTCGCCGCCGACGGCGGAACGAGCGGCAGGCGGTATTCGAGGGTGTCGATGAGCCCGGCGATATACATGGCCGCCTTGATCGGAATGGGGTTGGCCTCGCAGAAGAGGACCTGGTTGATCGGCAGCAGCTGCTCGTTGAGGGCGCGCGCCGTGGCGTAATCGCCTTCGAGCGCACTGCGGACGAGGGCACTTTTCATATCGGGCAGCAGGTTTGCCGTGACCGAGGTGATCCCCGCACCGCCGGCGGCGAGGATGGGGTAGTCGATGGCGTCGTCGCCGCTGAAGACCTTGAGCTCCGGACGGCGTGAAAGCAGGTCGACGGTGCGCTCCAGGCTGCCGGTGGCCTCTTTGATGCCGAAGATGTTCGGCAGGTCGTCAAAGAGACGGATGACGGTGTCCGCGGAGATGTCGGACATGGTGCGTCCCGGGACGTTGTAGAGCATGAACGGCAGTTCCGGAACGGCTTCGGCGATCGCCTTGTAGTGCTGGTACAGCCCCTCCTGGGAGGGTTTGTTGTAGTAAGGCGCGACGGAGAAGATCGCGTCGACGCCGCACTCCCGGGCACGGATGGCCGTCGTGATGGCTTCGGCCGTGGCGTTGCTGCCGGCGCCCGCGAGGACTTTGGTCTGTGTCCCTTTACAGACTTCGACGGCGATCTCCATACAGCGGATATCCTCGTCCGGTGTCAGCGTCGCACTCTCCCCGGTCGTGCCGACGGGACAGACGGCATCGATCCCGTTGTCGATCTGCCGCTGGATCAGCGCCGCGTAGGACTGTTCGTCGAGTTTGCCGTTTTTGAACGGGGTGATCAGCGCGGTACTTGAACCGGTGATAATGTTCATTGGTCTGCCTTTCTCAAAATGATGGTCGTAGAGTGTTTGTCGTCAAAATAGGTCTGTGCCGTCTTC
>QKCD01000015.1 GCA_003245815.1 Sulfuricurvum sp. | reverse complement strand
GTTTCAATCACGGTTGCACGGATATCGGCACCAGCCACTTGTGATGCTGCATTGAACTTGTCAACGGCAGCCTGGGCAGCCTGAAGGCTTGTCGCACCGGAAGCAATCGTCGCTGAGCTGCTGACGGCAACGCCGTTTGCATCAGTCGCAGCCAGGGCAATCGTAGCACCGCCTGTACCGCCTGTACCAACCGTACCAGTACCATCAAGAACGGCAAATTGACCGACGTTGTCAGTCTGGGAATTGCTGATGGAGATGTTGACCGTTTCACCGGAGTAGGCACCGATGTGGAAGAATTTGTCCTGGTAGCCGCCGTTAAGCAGTGTCTGGCCGTTGAACGAAGTCGTAGCCGCGATGTTCTGCGCCTCTTCGAGCAGGCGGTCGATGTCGCGCTGGATCGCAAGGCGGGAATCGGCGTTTTGGCCGTCAGATGCTGCCTGGATGGATTTCGTACGGATCGTATTAACGATATTGATGTACTCTTCGAGTGCACCGTCTGCCGTCTGAACGACGCCGATACCGTCGTTGGCGTTGGCAATCGCCTGGCCAAGACCCTGCGCCTGCTGTTTCAGGCTGTCGGCAATCGCCATACCGGAAGCGTCGTCTGCCGCTTTCGTAATACGGAGACCCGAACTGAGGCTACCGAGACTTTTATCGAGACCGAGGTTGGTTCTTTGCGCATACATATGGGCGTTCATCGCCGCAATGTTCGTATTAATTCTGAAACCCATGATAAATCCTTTTATCGTAAGAGCTTGGAGCTCTTAAGTTTTTTCAGCGTCCCTGCTGATTACTAACTACATCGGCACTTCAAAAAAAAGGTTTAGAGATTTTGAAAACATTTTTTTCGGGAGGGGCGCAGCGGAATCGGTGCCGTGCCGTCAAAAAGCTGAATGCGGGGTTGCCGCTGCAAAAGATTCAGACAAGTCCCAAAATTTTCTGCTACACTTTCAATCATTTTGCGCACCAAGTCATACTATATATATAGGAAACAATGTTGAAACTGATTATCGTCGAGTCCCCTGCGAAAGCCCGTACCATCAAGAACTTTCTGGGGAAAGGTTTTGAAGTCATCGCTTCCAAGGGACACATCCGCGACCTGCCGAAGTCGCGCTTCGGGATCAAGGTCGAGGGGGAGGAGCTGATCCCAGAGTACCGCGTCGCCAAGGAGAACAGCGCCACGGTCAAGGAGATCCAGGATCTCGCGAAAAAGGCCGACACCATCTACATCGCGACCGATGAGGACCGCGAAGGAGAGGCGATCGGCTGGCATATTGCCCATGCCATCAAACGCGAACCCGACACGCTGCCGCGGATCGTTTTCCATGAGATCACCAAGACGGCGATCGAGCACGCGCTGGAGACGGCGCGTTCCATCGACATGGACCGGGTCAACGCCCAGCAGACCCGCCGTCTCCTCGACCGGGTCGTCGGTTACAAACTCTCCCCGCTGCTCAGCTCCAAGATCCAGAAGGGGCTCTCCGGAGGGCGGGTTCAGTCCTCGACCCTGAAGATCGTCGTCGACCGCGAACGGGAGATCAAGGCCTTCAAGCCCGAAGAGTACTGGACGATCGATACCCTCTTCGTCCCGGGCATCGAGGCGCAGCTGGTCGGATTCGAGGGGGAGAAGCTCGAGAAGCTCTCCATCAAGACCCAGGCCCAGGCCGAAGCAATCGCTGCGAGCGTACGCGCCCAGGCCTTCCGGGTCGCCGCCATCGAGACGAAGCAGCGCAAGTCGAAGACCCCGCCGCCCTTTATGACCTCGACGCTGCAGCAGACGGCCTCGTCGAAACTCGGCTACTCGCCGAAGAAGACGATGATGATCGCCCAGACCCTCTATGAAGGGGTCAAAACGCCCGGCGGTGTCTCCGGTGTTATCACCTACATGCGTACCGACTCACTGAACATGGCGAAAGAGGCGGTCGACGCCGCCCGCGACACGATCGCCAAACAGTACGGCGAGAAGTACCTGCCCAACTCCCCCAAGGCTTACGGCAAGAAGGCGAAGGGGGCCCAGGAGGCCCACGAGGCGATCCGTCCGACCATGCTCGATTTCACCCCGGACGTGGCGGCGGCCTACCTCAAGCCCGACGAGCTGAAGCTCTACCGCCTTATCTACAACCGCTTCCTCGCCTGCCAGATGGAAGATGCCGTCTTCGAACAGCAGAGCATCACCTTCATCGGCTCGACGGCGGAGTACAAGGCCAACGGGCGCAAGCTCCTCTTCGACGGTTTCTACCGGGTCCTGGGCACCGACGACAAGGACAAACTGCTGCCCCCGCTCCAGGAGGGGCAGGAGATCCCCATCGAGTCCCTGCAGCCGAACCAGCACTTCACCGAGCCGCCGTCGCGCTACTCCGAGGCGAGCCTGATCAAGAAGCTCGAAGCCGAGGGGATCGGCCGTCCGTCGACCTACGCCCCGACGATCTCCACGCTGAGTGCCCGCAACTACATCACGATCGAGAAGCGTCAGATCGTGCCGACGGAGATCGCCTTCACGGTGACCGAGGTGCTGGAGAAGCACTTCCCGGAGATCGTCGACGCGAACTTCACGGCGAACATGGAGGAGGTCCTCGACGAGATCGCCGACGAAGGGAAGGACTGGCAGAAGGTACTGCACGACTTCTATTTCCCCTTCATGGAGAAGATCGAAGCGGGCAAGAAGGCGATCCAGAGCCTGAAGGTCGCCAAGCCGATCGGCCGCAACTGCCCCGAGTGCGGTTCGGAACTGTTGCTGCGCTCAGGACGCTATGGCGAGTTTATTGCCTGCAGCGGCTTCCCCAAGTGCAAATACACCGAGCAGGTCGAAAGCGAGGAGGGGCCGAAAGAGAAGCGCGAGGTGCCCCAGGCCGAGACGACCGACGAGGTCTGCGACAAGTGCGGCAGCCCGATGGTGGTCAAGAGCGGGCGCAACGGCAAGTTCCTTGCCTGCAGCGCCTACCCCAAGTGCAAGAACACGAAATCCCTGGAGGAGCAGAAGGAGTCGCAGGTGCCATGTCCGCTCTGCGGCGGCAAGCTGCTCTGGCGGACCTCCCGCCGCGGTGCCTTCTGGGGATGCGAGAACTATCCGAAGTGTAACTTCATCTCCAAGTTCGAACCGACCGAGAAGAAGTGCGAGCAGGAGGGGTGCGACGGCGTCCTCGCGCGCCGCACCTACCGCAACAAAGAGGTTTACGAGTGTATCAAGTGCAAAAACCGCACCCCGGCCGAAGAGACGGGAGAGGGCGCGGAATGAGCGCCGCGGTGGGCCGGGAACAGAGCAGCAGGGCTGCGCGGGCCCGCCGTGGATCCGTCATAGGATA
This sequence comes from Sulfuricurvum sp., assembly GCA_003245815.1. Classification (GTDB taxonomy): domain Bacteria; phylum Campylobacterota; class Campylobacteria; order Campylobacterales; family Sulfurimonadaceae; genus SZUA-415. The sequence goes on along the minus strand of QKCD01000015.1, from coordinate 11,358 downwards.
TTGAGATGAAGATCGGCATTCTTTCCGACACCCATACGAAGAGCGGTCGCGCCCGGAGGGCGCTCGACCACCTGCTCGACGAGGGAGCGGAGTTCATCATCCACGCCGGGGACATCGTCAAGCCCGAACATCTGGAAGAGCTTGAGCGGTGCGGCCGGCGCTACGTCGCCGTCTACGGCAACAACGACGCCCACCTGCACGCGTTTCACAACCGCTACCACCTCGTCCAGGAGCCGCACTACTTCAAGCTGGCCCAGACCCGTTTTAAGCTGATGCATCTCCCCTTCTACATGAGCCCTGACACGGAAGTGGTGCTCTTCGGGCATACGCACACCTTCGAGTGCGATTTCAAGAACGGTACCCTCTACCTCAATCCGGGCGAGGCGTGCGCGCGCAATAAACCGGTCTCGGAATGCGCGATGCTCGAGGTGACCCCGGAACGTTTCGACGTGACCTACTACGCCCGGACGCTGAAGCAGCCGCGTTTCGATGCGCACCATTTCAGCTTCGAGCGCTTTTAGCACCCGCCGACAGGCTATACGACAAGGATACAGCATGCACGACAAGGTTTTTCTCTGCGCCATCTCCAACATCAACAGCGGTACCTGTAACGAGGACTGCAAATTCTGCTCCCAGAGCGTCCGCTACAAGGCGGATATCGAGCGGTATGTCCAGAAGCCGATCCCGAAGATCATCGAGGAGGCGAAGGCGGCTGAAGCGGCGGGTGCCCTGGGCTTCTGCCTGGTGACGGCGCGCAAGGGGCTTGACGACAAGACCCTGGCCTTCGTCTGCGACGTTGCCCGGGCCGTCAGCCGCGAAGTGCCGCGGCTGCGTCTGATCGCCTGCAACGGCACGGCAAGCCTGGAGCAGCTGCTTACACTCAAAGCGGCGGGGGTGAAGGCCTATAACCACAACCTCGAGACATCGCGCGAGTTCTACCCGCAGATCTGTACGACCCACGGCTGGGACGAACGTTACGAGACCTGCCAGAATGTCAACAAATCGGGGCTGAAGCTGATCAGCGGGGGGATTTTCGGGCTGGGTGAGAGCCAGGAAGATCGCCTCTCCATGCTGCGCTCACTGGCCAGCCTCCATCCGACTTCGGTGCCGATCAACTTCTACCACCACAACCCGGCACTGCCGCTCAAGCCCAACCCCCTCGGTGCCGATGAGGCGCTGGAGCTGATCACCCTGGCCCGGGAGATGATCCCCGACGCGGAGCGGATCATGGTCGCGGGCGGCCGTGAGACGATGTTCGGCGAGCGTCAGTCCGAGATCTTCGAAGCGGGGGCCAACGCCATCGTCATCGGCGACTACCTGACGACCCGGGGACGCGACCGCAACGCTGACCTGGAGATGGTCAAAAACCTCGGCCTGGAAGTCGCGAAGTTCGTTAAAGAGTGAGTGCGTGCGCCCGCAGGGGCGCGTTTACAACGAATAAAAAGGCTATAATCAGGCTATGAATGACGCGACGCTGATCATCACCCTTTCCTTGATCATCATCTTCTCCCCCTTTTTCGCGAAGCACTACAAGGTGCCCACGACCCCCGTGGAGATCCTGCTCGGGGCACTTTTCGGCTACGTCGGGCTGCTGCACCACAACAACTATTTCGAGCTGGTGGCCGAAGTGGGCTTTCTCTACCTGATGTTCATCGCCGGGACGGAGGTTAACCTCAAAAAGGTACTGCGGACCGAGCCGTCGCTGATGAAGCGGATCATGGTCTACCTTGCCCTGCTCTACACCTTTTCCGTCGGCTTCTCCCTCTATTTCGATCTCGGCAAGATGTTCATGGTCCTGCTGCCCCTGATCTCCGTCGGCCTGATCGCCACCTTGACCAAGGAGTACGGCCGCCGCCCCTGGCTGAAGCTCTCGATGACCGTCGGGGGGATCGGCGAGGTCGTCAGTATCGGGGTTCTGACCCTCTCCTCGGCGGCGCTCAAGTCGGGCGTCGGCTTCGAGCTTTTCAAGACGATCGGCGCATTGGTACTCTTTATCCTCTTTATCCTGATCCTCTTCAAGGCGCTGCAGCTGCTCTTTTGGTGGTTCCCCGGGGTCTCGACAGCGCTGATGCCCCACGAGGACAACCGGGAGCAGGACGTCCGCCTCTCGATGGGGATCCTCTTCATCCTCGTGGCGGGGATGATCTACCTGGAGCTGGAGCTCGCCTTCGGCGCCTTTATCGCGGGGATGTTCATCCCCACCTTTTTCGAGCACAAGCAGGAGCTGCCGGAGAAGCTGGCGAGCTACGGCTTCGGTTTTCTGGTGCCGATCTTCTTCGTCTACATCGGTACCAACTTCAAGCTCGAGGCGCTGCTGATGGAGGGGCTGGTGATGAAGGCGCTGCTGATCACGCTGGGAATGCTGGTAATGCGCACCGTCAGTGCCGGGGTCTTCATCAAGGAGCTCGGCTACCGCGGCGCGATGCTGATGGGTCTTTCGCACTCCATGCCGCTGACCCTGCTGATCGCCATGGCGACCCTCGCCTACCATACCCACAGCATCGATCAGCTCCACTATTTCGCCTTCATCCTCGCCTCGCTCTTTCAGGTCATCATCGTCATGCTGCTGATCAAGCTGCTGATCCGGGAGGAGACGGTGAAGGCGGCGCGCAAGTTGAAGTCCTCCGTTTAGTTGCGAAAGCCGCTCCGGCCTTAACCGGAGTTGCCCTATAGTGAGGGTATAACGGTGCGGCGGGCCGCGCCCCTGCGTTCCCGCCGCCTCCGGCTGCTGCCGGGAAACGCCCAACGAAAAACGGATCGACGATGAAAGCGCTGATCGCCCTGCTGCTCGGCGGCCTCCTGGGGCTCTGGGCGGGGCTGCCCCATACCGAAAGCTTCAAGCTCCTGCAGAAGATCCGCCCCTACGCCATGCAGCTGGGGGTCGGGATGACGGAGATCTACGTCTTCGTCGATCCCATGTGCCCGAAGTCTCGGGCCTACATCACGCAGATCAGCACCTCCGGACACCTGCTGCGCACCCACAAGTATTTCATCTTTCTCTACCGCCTCGAAAAGTTCGACTCCGACCGGCTGATCCACACCATCTACAGCGCCTCGGACCCGAAGGCAATGATGCAGAAGGTGATGATCGAACGCTGCGCCCCCGAGGCCCTAAAGGGGGGCAGCGAAGCCTACGCCGACAAAGCGGTCGGCACGGTCGCGGAGGTGGGCCGGGCACTGGGGATGCAGCGCCGTCCCTACCTGATGATCTTCAAGCCCACCGCCCCCTACTGCATCGTCTCCGAAGGGGAACCCGACTGCCTCGACCCCGCCGCAAAAGAGTAAATCCGGTTCGGCAATCAATGGTATAATAGGGGAGTATCGAACCGGGACGCCCGGCCCCGAAGCGTGCAAAAGAAGGAGAGGAGATGGCAGAGTCGGTATTGCTCAAACTCGCCCGCGAATCGATCGAAGAGGTGCTCGAAGCCCGGAACACGATCGACCGCGATGCACTGCTGCGGGAACACCCCCTGCTCGGCGAGAAGATGGCGACCTTCGTGACGCTGACGATCGGGGGGGAGCTGCGGGGCTGTATCGGTTCGCTGGTGGCCCACCGGACGCTGCTGGAGGACATCATCCACAACGCCAAGGCCGCCGCCTTCCAGGACCCCCGTTTCTCCCCCCTGACGACATCCGAGTACCTCCACGCGGCCGTCGAAGTCTCGCTGCTCACCCCGCCCGAAGCGGTCGAGTACCGGGATAGCGCCGATCTCAAAACCAAGATCCGGCCCGGCAGCGACGGGGTGATCCTCGCACTGGGGGGACGGCAGGCGACCTTCCTGCCCCAGGTGTGGGAACAGCTCCCCGAGTTCGAAACATTCTTTGCCCATCTGGGGCTGAAAGCGGGGATCGGCGCCGACGCGTTACAGCACCATCCGGAGATCTTCACCTACCAGGTCGAGAAGGCGAAGGACGCACCGATCCTCAAGTAAGCGCCGGGGGAGCGAGGCCCCTTCGGCCGCGCCGTTCCGTGCCGACCGATGGCACTGAGACCGGCCCCGCAGGAGGCGGAGATCTGCCAAAAAAAGGTGAGACAGATGCAGTACTTCGAGCATTACGCCAACGGCATCACCTGCCTGCTCTGTGAACAGTACTGTTTCCTGACGCCCGGCAAGAGTGGCATCTGCGGGAACCAGATGAACCGCGACGGGAAGCTCGAAGGGGTCACCTACGCCCGCCCGTCGGCGCTGAGCATCACCCACATCGAGGAGCGCCCCTTTTTGCATGTCACGCCGGGAGCGAACGTCCTTGCCCTGGGGACGGCGGGGTGCAACCTCTACTGCCCCGGCTGCCAGAACCACCGGCTGACCCAGCACTACGAGGGGGTCGAGACCCTGGAGCTGCAGCCCGAGCAGGTGGTGAAGCTGGCCCTGGAGAACAAGCTGCCGGCCATCGCGTTCGGCTACAACGAGCCGGTCGTCTACTACCCCTACGCCCGGGCGATCGGCCGCATCGCCCGGGACAAGAAGATCAAGACCCTCTTCCAGACCGCCGCCATGGCCTCGCCGATGGTGACGGCGGAGCTGCCGGAGTGGGTCGACGCAGTGCATGCGGACCTGAAATCCTTCCGGGGCTCCTACTACAAGAGCGTTCTGGGGGGCTCGCTCTGCACCGTGCGGGAGAATCTCAGGGCGATGGCCCGCTCCGGAGTCTGGCTGGAGGTGACGACCCTGGTGATCAACGGGGTCAACGACTCCGTCGGCGAGCTGGCGGCGATGGCCCGTTTCATCGCCGAGGAGCTTGGTCCCCACGTGCCGTGGCACGTCTCGGCCTTCACCCCGGCCAACTACCGCCAGAGTCACCCGCCCACCGCGACCCAGGCGCTGCTACGTGCTTTCGAGGCGGGCCGGGCCGCGGGGCTCTACTACGTCTATTTCGGCAACGTGCCGTGGCTCAACGAGACCCGCTGCCCCGGCTGCGATAGCCTGCTGGTGCAGCGGCACGAGTACGACATCCTGGAGAATCACCTGCAGGAGGGGTGCTGCCCCAACTGCCACAGAACGATCGAAGGAGTATGGTCATGAGTATCCGCAGAAGCTATTTCGACGGCAGTTTCTACCCCGAGCGTTCCGAGGAGATCGCGCGCTACATCGAGGCTTTCGACGCCGTCAAACACGAGGTGCTGCACCTACACCCGAGGGCACTGATCGTCCCCCATGCGGGCTACGTCTACTCCGGCTTCACGGCGAACCTCGCCTATACCCAGCTCGAGCCGCAGAGGCGGCGCGTCATCGTCATCGGCCCCTCCCACCGGGTCGCCTACGACGGGATGAGCGTCTCCCTCTACGACGCCTACGAGACCCCCTTCGGCAACCTGGACGTGGACCGCACCTACGCGGAAACGCTGAAGGAACGGTTCGGCCTCGGGTTCGAGGAGGCGATGCACCGCGAGCACTCCACCGAGGTGCAGATGCCCTTTATCAAGCACTACCTGGCCGATGCGAAAGTGGTCGAGATCGTTTACGGCCGCCAAGATCCGCAGGCGCTCTCCGAGGTGATCGCCTGGCTGCTCGAGGATGCGGCGAACCTCGTCGTCATTAGCACGGACCTGAGCCACTTCTATACCGAAGAGGAGGCCAACGCCCTCGACAGCATCTGCCTCAAGGCGATCGCCGAGGAGGACATTGCGCTGCTGCACCGCGGCTGCGAGGCGTGCGGCAAGATCGGCGTCGAGGCGATGGTGCTCGCCGCGAAGCGCCTCGGCCTGCACTCGAAACTGCTCGACTACCGCACCAGTTCCTGGGCGAGCAAAGACACGTCGCGCGTGGTAGGGTATACCTCGGCGCTCTTCTATTAAAACTCTAGGCCGGAACCCCCTCCGGCAGCCGGATCGTAAAGCAGGCTCCCCGCGGCGTATTGGTAGCCTGTAGCGCTCCTTTGCAGTGCTCCTCGATGATCGTCTTGGACATGTAGAGCCCCAGGCCGGTGCCGTCGCGCTGCATCTTCGTGCTGAAATCGGAGTCGAAAATCCTGTCGAAGTGCTCCGCCGGAATGCCGCCGCCATTGTCCTCGAAGCTGATGAAGGCCCACCCCCCTTTTTCCGTACCGTACCGGATCCAGATCTGCGGATCGGCGACCTGCTGCTCCTGCAGGGCGTCTTCGGCGTTTTTCAGGATGTTCAGGAGGACCTGCCGGAGCTCGTTGGGGTAGGTCGCGACCCGGGCGTCGCTGCCCGATCGGTGGAGACGGACCCCGTGCGCTTCGAGGGTCGGTCCGATGATCTTGAGGCTCTGGCGGAGCGTCTCTTCGACGGAGATCTCGACCCGGGTCTTGTCTTCCCGGGAGAAATTGCGGAAGTCGCTGATCGTCGCAGAGAGGTGTTCGGAGAGGTCGCTGATCGCTTCGAGCTGCTCCCCGAAAAACTCCGGGTCGTAATCATCCATCAGGTTGTGGACCGTCAGGGTGCCGGCGATGGTCGAGATCGAGGCGAGCGGCTGGCGCCACTGGTGGGCGATCATGCCGATCATCTGTCCCATCTGCGCCATGCGGGATTGTTGCAGCATCCTCTCGTGTTGGGCCTTGTTGGCTTCGATCTGCTGGCGCAGCTGCTCCGCCTGCTTGCGGTGCTTGGTGATGTCGGTGAAGACGGAGATGTAGTAGAGCGGTTTGTCGTGGTCGTCCAGCACCGTGCTGATGGTCAGCGATGCGAGGTAGAGGGTGCCGTCCTTGCGGACGTTCCAGAGCTCGCCGCTCCACCGGCCCGTCGTTTTCAGGGTCTCCCACAATTGACGGTAGGAGACGGCCGGCTGGGCGTTGGGTGCGTGAAGGATGCGCGCGTTGCTTCCGATGACATCCTCTTCGGCATGCCCGGTGATCATGCTGAAGCCCTTGTTGACCTGCACAATCCTGGCATCGGGGGTCGTGACCATGATCCCTTCGTAGGCGTTTTCGAAGGCCTGGTGCGCGATTTTGATGCGCAGCTGCGCCTGCTGGAGCTGGACAATGTAGGTGGCGATGTACCAGGCCATCACGAGGGTGATGAGGTAGTAGGGGAGCATGATCAGCAGCAGGTCGTCGACGTAGTGGCGGACGTGGGCGTTGAGGGTCTCTTTTTCGACGTAGTGGATGATGACCCAGTCCCGGCCGAAGCGCGAAGCGCCTCCGTTGAGGTACTGTTCCGGGTAGAAGTGTGAAAAGACGAAGAGGTACTCCTCCGTCTCGAGGTGCCCCTCCGGCTGGTGGGTGATCCGTCTCCAGGAGTTGGGAAAACGGGCCTTGAAGGTGGCATCTTTTTTCCCGAGCATAAAGCCCCACGCATCCTCCGGCGTGAAGCCGATCATGAAATCCGAACGCCGGTTCAGCAGCAGCGTGCCGATGTCGGTGGTCTTCATTGTCAGCCTGGAGAGGAGCTTGCTGCCGGAGTAGTTCAAAACGGCATAGCCGCGTTTTTTGCCGTCGGTCCCGAAGACCGGTGTGATGAAGCGCAGGACCGGCTGGTAGGGGAGCTCGATTTGGCCGTGCTCGATGTTGAGGTCCAGCGCCGAGAGGTAGACCTCGTTGGCACCGAGCGCCTTGGCCTCCTCCAGGTAGTAGCGGCGGCTCTTGGACTGCAGGGTGTCGGAGGCGGCGACGACGGGGTTGCCCCGGACGTTGTCGATGCGGACGATCTCCATGCCCTCAGGGTCGACCAGGCGGATCTGCAGATAGTTCGGATGGGATTTCGAGAAGCGTTCAAGCAGCTGCTCGGCCGCCTTGGAACGGCTGGCATCGAGGGGGAGCTGACGGAAAAGACGGGGGACGTACTGGAGGCTCCCGGGAGTGTCGGCGGCGTCCGCTTCCTGGAAGAGCGATGTGAAAAGGCTGGAGACGTATTCGAGGTCCCTGTTGGAGGCCAGGAGCTCGGTCCCCAGCAGCTCCTTCTTGCCGCGCAGATGCTCCTCCGCCGCGATGATCATGTCCTTCTTCAGGGTATCGTACTTGTCGCTCCCCATGTAGTAGAGAAAGGTGAGCCACAGGAGGGTCGTGGCCGCCGCAAAGGCGATGAAATAGACAATGCGCCTGTTGCGTTGGGTGCGCGGGGAGTGGATCATGGCCGGGGGCTCCTTGGGGGGGAGGCTTCCGTGCAGCGGAAGCGCAGGGTTCCTGGGTTATTCGGTTTTGACATCCAGGGAACGGAACTCCCGGATAAGGGCCATCTGGCGTGTGGAGAGGTAGTTTCTCAACTGGGTGCGCTGGGCATCCTGGAGGTGGTACATCAGGACGAGGTGGTGCGCCTCCTCCCCTTCGTCGATCCGGAAGATCTGGGCGTTGACGCTCAGTGCGACGCCGCGTCCCCCCGGAAGCCGGAGGGAGAGCTGGACGTACTCCTCGCTTTTCAGGCAGACCGGCAGGACCGAGATCTCGACCCGGGCCGAGCGTTCGGAGAGGTCGATGATCCGGATCTCCTCGTTCAGCTCGACGCCGCGGCATGAGAGCATGACGGTATGGTGCGGTTCCGGTTCGAGCCGGATGTATTGGCGCCGTGTCGGGGAGTTTTCGGCGACCCGGAGGTTTGAGAGGGTGATGGTCTCTTCGTCGAAAGCGATCCGGTCGGGCATATCGCAGACGATGTCATAGGGCAGTGCTTCAGAGCTGATGATCAGCTGCTTGGCGTGGTGGGCCGCCTTGAGCTGGATGAAGGCCGTCTTCAGCACGATGCTCTCCCCCACCGCCACGAACGTCGCCGGGTTGGTGATGGCCAGCCCCTTGTAGAAGCTGTGCAGCTTGATCTCTTCCGCACGTTCATGGATGCGCTGCATTTTGTGCAGCAGGGTATCCTCCCCCTGTTTCGCGGGACGCCGCGGGGTGACGGTGAGAAGATTCAGGTCGGTGATGTCCTCCAGGGTGAGAATGCTGCAGTGCTCGCGGTCGGGCAGGGTCTGCAGTTTCAGTACGAGGTGGCGCTGCTCCCCCTTCTCGTTGGCCATTTTGGTGTGGAACGGTTTGCCCGGAAAGCGTCTGGCATGGGCGAACCATTCGGTGTCCGGGATCTCACGGAGATCGGACGAGACGCTGCGGAGGGCCTTGAGCTTCTCAAAGGATGCCGGGAGGTCGTCGCTTCCGAAAAAGTCGTAAAAGCGCTGGTTGGCCAGGACCGGGAGATCGTCGGAGAGCATGACGACGAGATGGTTCTGGTAGTGGAAAATCTCTTCAAGCTGGTTCTGGAAAAAGGAGCGCTCCTCTTCCGCCTTCAGGGCGCTTTTCGTTTCATAGAGGACATCGATGATCTTGGCCACCTTCGCCGGCTTGCTGATGTAGCGGAAGACGTTGTTGCGGATCGCTTCGAAGAGGTACTCTTTGTCGTCATAGGCGGACATGATGATGACTTTGGCGCGGGGGTTTAGGCTGCGGACCTGTTCGGCGAGCTGGAGCCCGTTCATCCGGGGAAGGTTGATATCGGTAATGACAATCTGGGGCTGATGCTTTTTGAAGAGGGCGATACCTTCGATGCCGTCACGCGCCATATAGGTCTCTTGAAAGAACTTCTGAACCAGTTGTTGGACATTGTGCCGCAAACCCTCGTTGTCCTCGATAAAAAGCAGTTTGTGCTCTTCCCGCTGCGCCTGTAGGAGCGCTATTTTCTGCCGCATTTCCGTTTACTTTCTATAATGTGATGGAGTATTATACAGAAGTTCGTTACCGGCTGTGAGGAGTTTCTCCGGATGCGCTCATCCATGAGGCGGCCGGTCGATGTGAAAGGGGTTTTGCGCGATGGTTTTTGGGAACGCTCTGATCGCCGGGACGCTGGTGAAACGCTACAAGCGCTTTCTCGCCGACGTTATGCTCGAAGGGGGTGTCGTCACCGCCCACTGTCCCAACTCCGGTTCCATGAAGGGATACAAAGAGGCGGGACTGCGGGTGTGGCTGAGCGAGAGCGACAACCCCAACCGCAAGCTGCGCTACACCTGGGAGCTGGTCGAGGATGCCGACGGCGAGCGCGTCATGGTCCACGCCGCCCGGGCCAACACCCTGGTCCGGGAGGCGATCGAAGCGGGCGTAGTCGCGGAGCTGCAGGGGTATGAGAATCTGCGCAGCGAGGTGAAGTACGGTACGCAGAAGAGCCGCATCGACCTGCTGCTGGAGAAACCGGGAGAGCAGTGCTACGTCGAGGTCAAAAGCGTCACCCTGAAGGAGGGGGAGGCATTGATGTTCCCCGACGCGGTGACGACCCGGGGGCAGAAACACCTGCAGGAGTTGATGGCGATGAAGGCGCAGGGGCACCGGGCCGTCCTCTTCTTCGCGGTGCTGCGGGAGGGGGGAACGCACTTCGAAGCGGCGGCGCATATCGACCCCGACTACGCCCGGCTGCTGGACGCGGCGCGTACCGCCGGCGTGGAGGTGCTGATCTACCGCGCCCGTTTCCGGGAGGACGGTATCGCGCTGCAAGAGCGTCTTGAGGGGTAGGGGATGCGGATCTGGGACATCGACCCCGGCTACCTGAACCGCCAGAGCCTTCTGGGGGAGCACCGCGAGCTCCACGGGATGGTGAACATCATCGTGGAGGGGAAGCGGGGGTACGCCAACCATCCCGAGACCCTGCGCTGGGCATCCTACGGCTGGGCGCTGGCCCGGCGCCACGCCCGGCTCTCCGCTGAGATGGCGCTGCGGGGCTACAGCGACCGCACCCCGGTGAGCCTTGCGGAGCCTGAGGGGGTCTGGCCGGAGGCGTTTATCGACCCGCCGGCGGAGCAGTTCGCCATCCTGGCGGCGAAGTACGCCGAAAAGCCCGGCGGGCGCATCCCTTTTCCCGCTAACACCCAGGAGCTCTGGGCTCAGCATAAGTATTCTGTGATGGCCCGCGATTACGACGCCTGCAAACGCCTCGGCAGGCGGCTCGCCCCCCTGCGGGGGCGGGAGGCGTTCGAAGCGACGGCCCTGGAGCTGGTGCGGTGGCTTCGCACGCCCCCGACGCCGGAGGGGCTGCGCAACACCCTGGAGCATATGTGGGGGTACGTCAACGACTGCTCCGAAGTGCCCGGCAGCCTCTTTACGAAAATGCCGCCCGCCGGGCAGCTGGCCGCGATCCGGGAGGCGGCGCGCTCGGGCGAGGCCCGCTACCTGCTCCATGCGACGGCCCTGGGAGAGCTGGGGGCGTGGTGTTAAATGCACCGGTAATTTGCAACGTGCCGTCCAAAACACCCTGCAAACAGACGGTTTGGAAAGCAAACAGCGCGTGATAACTGCGATAAATCCCATCGGTCGCATGCCGAGAGCAATATGAACAACTGTTAATTAATCCCCGAGAAGCCCCTTGAGACCGAGGGCGAAGGCGCTTTTCCCCCCGTAGGAGGGGTGGCGTACCTTGGCGTGTGGGATGCCCATCCGTATCAGCACCGCGTCCGCCGCGTTCCCCACGGCGATCACCCTCCTGATCTCGAA
>QKCD01000061.1 GCA_003245815.1 Sulfuricurvum sp. | reverse complement strand
AAATTATTTTTATAGGAATACAATGGGGGATACCCACTTACGGGAGGGATATGATGACACTCTATGACAAAAAATACAACAACATCTACCTGGTATCCGCCATAATCGTCGCCTGTTTCGCCTTCATGTTTATCAGCACGGCGGCTGTTCTCGGCGATATCGGCGGCAAGACGAGCGCCGATATGGCGATCGAACAGGCGATCCGCGACTGCGCGAAACAGAAGGGCGAACTGGTGCAGCTGAGCAAGAACAATCCCCTCAATACCGCCTGCATCGTCGACAAGGACAACCCCAACCGCAAGAACTAGTCTTCCATGACGATCACCCGGCCAAAGGGGACATCCGCGTCTCCCGGCGTGATCCAGAGGGTTTCGTAAAGCGGTTCGGCATCGGGAAAGCGCCCCTGCGCGTCGGTGAAGTAGAGCAGCAGCTGCGTATCGTGCAACTGTGTCTCGATATAGTCGAAGACCGGCCGGAAGTCCGTCCCCCCTCCCCCCTTGAGCTCGTACTCCAGAACTTCCCCGCCGTGAAAGGTGCGGTGTGACTGTACCCTGGCATCGCAGACAAGCAGGTCGAGGCGGTAGTTCGGGAAGTTGAGCAGCAGCGACTCGATCTCCGCGATAAAACGGCCCAGCAGCACTTCGTCCACCGAACCGGAGCTGTCGACGGCGACGACGGCCCTGAAGAACTCCGCATCAAGCGACGGCAGGTAGGTCCCGGCGTAGAGCAGCTTTTTCGAAGGGGGCATCGTGCGGTAGTCATTCCGGTAGTAGCGCTCCACGCTCAGGTAGAGCTCCTGGCGCCAGTCGATCTTCGGCGCCGTATCGGGGAGGAAAAAACGTTCGATCCCCCCGGGGAGTTCCCCCATCTTCTGCATTTTCTCCAGCGCGTCGCGGGCAAGCTGTTCGAACAGCTCCTCCGTCGCCATGTTCTCCGCGGCGAACGCTTCAGCTTGCTGGTACTCGTTCTCCACTTCCATCCGGGGGCGCTGTCCCTCGCGGTCATGGTTGCCTTCGGCGTTGCGCATCTGCTGCTGGTGGCGCCGGTTCTCCTCGTTAAAGCCGGTGTCGTTCTCCTCGTTGTCGTCGAACTCCTCGTTCTTGATCTCATCCTTGAGATGGGCGTAGATCTCCTCGGCATACATCCCCTCAAAACGGGGGTCATAGTTGATCGAAGGGGGCTGGGCGAGGCCGTTCTCCACCAGCAGGGCGTTGATGGCATAGTCGGTGGCGAGTTGCCAGAGCCATCCCATCCGACCCTTCTGGCGGCTCTCGTGTACAAGCGCGGCGTGCATCGCCCCGTTGGCCAGGGCGAAACCGAGTTCGTCGAGGCTGAGCCCTTCAAGGTAGTCGTCGTTGAATTCGAAGCGGGTGCCGTCGCTTAGAAAGGCGCCGATATCGTCGTTGCGAGAGAGTTCCAGACGGCTGGCAAGGGTACCGAAGTAGGGGTATTCGACAAGAAGCTTCGCCTTGGCCCGGGAGATCTTCTGCCGCAGTGCCGCGCCGATGGGCTGCGGCTCAGCCGTTTCCGGAGCGTTGAGGCGTTCGACCCGCCCCTCCTGCCGTTTCATGCTGCGTCCCCGCCGTTACGCCAAAAGGTAGGCGAAGCGGTTGACCCACTCGCCGAACACGTCGGAGTGGTCCATCACCACGCCCCCACGCTTGAGGTCCTGCACGATCATGACGGCGAACTCGCTCTGCAGCTCCAGGGTGTAGCGCAGCAGATTGTCGACCCGTGCGGGAGCGGGGTCGGCAAGCACCTTCGCGACGAGCCCGGCGCTCAGGGCGTAGAGGACTTCCACCTCCTCGGGGTGTTCCCCCTCGCCGCTTGCGAGGATGGCGTCAAGGTCGGGGAGCTTGTGCATTACCTTGGCGAAGGCAAGGAAATCCACTGCCCGCTCGCGGCCGACAGCACCGCCGATTGCGTCGAGCAGCAGATGCTCGCCCATGCCGCTTAGGAGGATGTTGTGGACGAATTCCCAGCTCCGCGGCGTCGCGAAGCTCTTCTCGTTCAACGTCGGGTCGAAGGTGAAGAGCTCGCTGTTCTTGTAACCGATGTAGGCGATGACACGTTCATCGACCCCCCGGCGGTAGGCCCAGTCGCGCCAGTCGTCGAGGTGTACCTCCATCTCCAGGTGGACGAAGCGGTTCGCCAGCGGGGCGGGCATGCGGTAGACGACGCCGCGGTCGTTCTCCCGGTTTCCCGCCGCGACGATTGCCCATCCTGCGGGCAGTTCGTACTCGCCGACCCGGCGATCGAGGATGAGCTGGTAGGCCGACGCCTGCACCGCCGGGGGGGCGGAGTTTAGCTCGTCGAGGAAAAGGATGCCGTTGGCATCGCGGGGCAGGAAAGCGGGCGGCGCCCATAGCGCGCTGTGGGCCTCCTTGTCGTAAAAGGGGATCCCCTTGAGATCCGTGGGGTCCATCAGTGACAGGCGCAGGTCGACGAAGCCGATCCCCTCCGCTTCGGCAATCTGCCGGACGACCGAAGATTTTCCGATCCCCGGGGGGCCCCAGAGGAAGGCCGGGATCTTTTGACGGACCATCGCCGTCAGGGACTCGGTGATTTCACTGGCTCGCATGATTCTCCTTTGATACGGAAAAAGGAGCAACGCCCCTCTTCCTGCGTTAACACTTGGGTTCCTTCGGCAGGAAGCCCGCGCATGGCAAGAAACTGCCCAGCAACACCGACGTTACAGCCAGCCGATATTCTCCCGCTGGATATGCGCTCCGAAGCCGGGATTCTCCATCACATAACGCTCCAGCCGCTTGTCCAGCTGTAGCTGGTAGAGCAGCGCTGCCGGGGTGTTGGGGTTTTTGGCCAAGGCCGTCAGCACCTCCACATCCTCCGAAACCGCCAGGGACTCCAGCAGTTCCGGGGGTGACGCGGGGTTGAGGGCCAGGGAGGCGTGGATCTTCTTGTTCCACCCCATCTTCCCCAGGATCTCCGCGGGCGTCGCGGGATTGGCCGCCAGCGATGCGAGCACCCCCGGTTTGTTCGTCTCGTAGAGCAGCATCACGATCTGTTCCGCCGCCGCGGGGTTGGAGGCCAACGCCGCCTGGATGGAGTCATCGAGGCAGTAGACGCGGCGCTGCATCGCCAGGGTAAGCGTCGGATTGACCGCCAGCGCCGCCGGACGCGTCTCGTAGTAGCGTTCGAAAAGCGGTTCGTCCAGCGCGATATGCGCAGCGATCCTGTCGCCGTAATCCGCCTCCATCTCCAGGGCGATGCGGTGATCGAGGGCAGGGTTTTGCGCCAGGGCCGCGTGGAGCGTTGCCTCCTTCAGGGCGAAGAGTTTCTGCTGCAGTTCGGCGCTGAGATCTTCACGCAGGGCAACCCGGCTTCTGAGGGCATCGTCTCCCAGCTCGACCATCTTCCGCAGCAGCGCGTCCGATGTCGCCGGATGGCCGGCCAGGGCATCGATGATCTTCCGGGTGGAAGGGTCGCACCCCTCCCTGAGCGCCTTCTGCAGAGGTGCAAGCGAAGCGATTGTGTTGATCAGCTCCGGGTCGCTGCGCTGGGCGAGCAGGTGCATCAGCCCCGTGTTGGCGTACTGCACGTTGTGGTTGCGCTCGATATGGTCGTAGAAACGGACGATCAGCGCCGCGGTCACGTCACGGTTGGCATCGTTCTCGAAGAAGCCTTCGCCGCCCCAGTCGTACATGCCGATCAGTTTCAGAAAAAGGGCGTCGTCGATATAGGGGTTCTGCAGGTACCCCAGCAGCCGTTCCCTGTCCCCGCTGAGCTTGAGGCTCATCGTCAGCCTCGCCGCGTCGATATGGGCGCAGAGCAGCCGCTCCAGAGTATCGATGTCGCAAAAGGGGGCCGTCTTCGCCGCATAGAGCTCGTCCCGGCTCTGCACCTCGAGAGGGTTCATCATCCGCCCCTCCACGATGAGAGAGGGGGTGTCTCCGCCGTCGGCCAGTGCAATATCATGGGCCCCGAGCTGCAGAAGAAACTCCTCGTGGCTTAACGCCCGGGTTTTTCCCAGCAGCAGTAGGGTATTTCCGCGTAGTTCGTTTAAATTCATGGCCTAATTATAATGCATCGAGATAAAGGGAAACGGCTTCGTTATAATTTCACAAAGATTTTTAAAGTAAGGAAGTGCCGTGGCAACACTTGCAGAAGCCGTCGCTCTCTATGACAACCAGGAGTTTGAGAAAGCCTACGAGCTCTTCGTCGAACTCGCCTACCGGCGCGACCCCGAGGCGTTCTTCTACCTCGGACTGATGTACTACTTCGGCGAGGGGGTGCCCGAAAACCTGGAGCAGTGCGCCCACTACTGGAAAAAGGCGTCGCGCGAAGGGCACCAGGAGGCGGCCTACCGCCTCTCGGAACTCCAAACCTCCACCAAAACGACCTTCTGATCCCTCCGCGGCTGCGCCGCTAGAGGGCGTTGCCCAGCACCCGGTTGATGCTGTAGCGCAGGTCCTCGTCGAGACTCTCCATCCCCGTCAGCATCCAGCGCAGGTATCCCGCGTCCTCCCGGGCGACGTCGGCGAGGTCGCGCCCCTTGTACTTCCCGAAACGGAAGGTTTTGACGAAAATCGGCTGCGTCGTCAGCTCCACCATCTTCTCGACCGGGTTGCCCCCGGGGAACTGTTCCTGCACCGCCTTGCGCAGCTCCGTCAGGAAGAGCTTCAGTGTCAGGACGTCGCCGATGGCGTCGTGGGCCTTGATCTCGACCCCCAGCGACTTCGCCTCCTCGGTTTCGAGTTTGTAAAGCCCGAGCCGGTAGCGGAAATACTGCAGGCGGTGTGCCTCCTCGTCGGCGAAGACGTGGCGGGCGCAGCGCAGCGTGTCGATCAGCTGCATCTTGAGGGCGAACCCCTCCTTCTCCAGCATCCCTATGTCGAAGGGGGCGTTGTGGATGATCATATAGTTGTCGGGAGTATTGAGTTCCAGCAGCCTGCGGTAGGCCGCCGTCTCGACGCAGGTTGGCTTGCCCTCGATCATCTCGGGGGTGATGTTGTGCACCTCCATCGCTCCGAACCCGATGGGCACCTCGCTGGAGCAGAAGTCGTTGTGGACCTCCACCGCCTCGCCGGGGGAGAGCACGAAATAACCCAGCTGGATAATGCGGTCGCCCTCGCCCGCACCGGTCGTTTCCGTGTCGAGAAGAATGTATTTTGCCACGTGCAGCGCCTTTTTTAGAGGGATTATACCATGACTCCCCGGAGGCGTTGAGCGCGCACGGCCGGCCGCGTCTCTTAACCTGCCATTCAAGATCGCACCGATACAATCATAGGCATTGTGATTTCGCAATGAAATACGTTTGGATCACCGAAGATGTTGACGAAAGCCTTTATCCGCAATTTTTTGCACAGCGGCCACACCTTTTCCCAGACCGAGACGGACACGAAGTACAAGTACCTCTTTTTAAACAACGTCATCGGTTTCGCCGCGATCGCCGCCCTGCTGATCGGACTCGTCCGGATCCAGCAGGCCAACGTGCTGCTGGGCAACATCGACGTGCTCTTCTCCCTGATCTTCGTCTTCCTGCTGGTGCGGCTGCGCAGCGGCAAAGAGGAGATTGAACGTGTCTCCCACGCCCTGATCGTCGCCGCCTACCTCTTCTTTACGGCCATCTACCTGCTGGCTCCCCAGCAGAGTACCCGCCTCGAGCTCTTCTACCTCCTGGTCGCATCGGCCTTTTTCCTCAAGGGGCGGCGGATCGGCTTCTTCTGGCTTGCCGGCATTATCGCCACCATCGCCTTTTTTCACCTGACCCCCTTCTTTGCAACGGGCTACTCCCATCTGGATATCTTCACCGCCTCGCTCTATATGATCGCGCTTTTCTTCATCCTCAATCTCTACGAAGACGTCAAGCTTAGGCAATCCTCGGCCCTGAAGCACCTCAACGCCAACCTGGAATCCCTGGTGACGCAGCGGACCCGGGAGCTGGAGGTGGCCAACGCTCAGCTGCAGCATGAGAAGGAACATCTTCACGCGATCTCCGTTACCGACCAGCTGACGGGGCTGCGTAACCGCTTCCAGATCCGCGAAATCTTCCAGAAGGAGAAGTCCCGTGCCGCCAGGGAACACCACGCCCTCTCACTCGTCATCCTCGACATCGACCACTTCAAGAGCATCAACGACACCTACGGCCACAATACGGGAGACCGGGTACTGCAGCGCTTTGCCGGGATCTTGAAGCACTCCGTACGGCAGTACGAGTATGTTTTGCGATGGGGGGGCGAGGAGTTTCTGATTCTGCTGCCACAGGCCGACGCCGAAATGGCCATGCAGATCGCCCGGCGCCTGCAGGCGACCATCCGCACTACCCCCTTCCCCGGGGTAGGACACCCAACCGCTTCCTTCGGCGTCACCGTCTGCAGTGTCGAGGACACCTTCGATACCCTGCTCTCCCGGGCGGACAAAGCCCTCTACCAGGCAAAACAGAACGGCCGCGACCGTATCGAAATACTCTAGATTTTCCCCTCAGCGCGCCGGGGGAACGTTAATGAAGGGTTTTTGCATGTAGCGCTGAACGGCGGCGATATACATCTCGTTGATGACGATTTCGATCGTTTCGTCGCTGTCGCCCCACGGCTTTTCGAAACTGCAGAAGGTAAGCGCCTTCCAGTCGTAGACGCGGCTGCCGTATTTGAAGTCCACCACCGCGATCGGTTCGTTGAGCTCCTCGAAGAGCCCCCGGATATACTCCAGGTCCTGGTGCCGATGGGTATAGCCGCCGAAGCCGAAGATCTCGCAGAGGCGGTTGACGCTGATTTCCAGGTAGGGATAGTCCTCCTGCACATAGGTATGGTAGATAGCGTTGGCCAGCTTGACGGCATCGTCGCTCAGCGAAAAGTGTGCAAAAGGATTATAGGTATCGTCGTTCATCATCTTCGCAAATAGTACGCTAACCTCCATTAAAGGAGTATTACATCACCCGCCGCCGTAAAGACGGTCAAAAAGCTTCTGCAGGTCGAAGGGGACCATCCCCTGGACCCGGAAGAGGTAGTGGGGGATGACTTCCAGAAAGAGGTAGCCCAGCAGGATCATCGGATAGAAGATAATACTTTCGAAATAAAACTCCCGGTAGCTGTGATGGGCCCGGATCCACTCCAGGGCCAGCGTCGAACCGCCCATCGCAGAGACGACCTCGTAGGCGATAATAAATCCCCACACGAGGTAGGTCAGCAGACCCGCGAAAAAAAGGAACCAGAAGGAGTAGAGTGCTGTATATGCCATGATTTTTTCCTCGTCCGGGGCGGGTTATGCCCCGGACGTCCTAGCTGCATTGTGCCACCCGGGCCCTTAAATGGCGATTTATCACCCCCATTACAATTTCACGCTACAATTAGTCCATGTTACGTCTTTTCGCCCTCGCCCTGCTGATCACCGCCTCCCTTGCCGGCATCGAAATCGTCGACCGCCCCATCCCCTTCGGCGCGACGCGCGTCGATCTGACCAAGGCCTACATCCGGCAACACTACGACATCGCCCCGGCAGAGATCGCGATCACTCCGCGGATCATCCTCGTCCACGCGACGGGCATCGACAGCCTTGAGGAGTCTCTGGCGCGCTTCATCCCCGAGACCCTGCCGGGGAATCGCCCCGACATCAAAAACGGCGGGGCCGTCAACGTCTCCGCCCACTTCATGGTCGACAGCGACGGAACGATCTACCGCCTGATGAGAGAGACCGACATGGCGCGCCACGTCATCGGCCTCAACTACAGCAGCATCGGGATCGAGAACGTCGGGGGCGCACACGGCTACGGCAATCTCACCGACGCCCAGCTCGAAGCAAACCGGCAGCTCGTCGCCTACCTGACAGGGAAGTACCCGACCATCACCCACCTGATCGGCCACTACGAGTACCGCCGCATGGAACAGACCCCCCTCTGGCTGGAGCGCGACCCCGGCTACCGCACGACAAAAAGCGATCCCGGGGAAACTTTCATGGCGCAGCTGCGCCGAAGCTTCCCCGAACTCGAGGGGGCACCCTGCGGAGCGGCCGATGATCGGTAGCGCCCTCGGCTACCTCGCCGCCGTCGCGGCGGTGGCCGCCTTTTTCGGCATCTGGGAGCGCAAGAGCAACGCGAAGCTCTTCGAGTACCTCCCCGCCGTCGTCCTGATCTACGGTGCGGCGATGCTGCTGGCGCAGTCGGGGGTGTGGACCAAGAGTGCGGCAGTCAATGCCGCCTACGCCACCGCCAAAAACAACCTCCTGCCCGCGATGCTCTTCCTGATGATGCTGCAGGTCGACCTGCGGCACTTCCTGAAACTGGGGCGCTCCCTGCTCGCCGCCTATACCGCGGCCGTCCTCTCCCTTGCCGCCGCCTTCGTCGCCGTTTTTCTCCTCTTCGGCTTCGACCGCGGCGAGGCGGGGCTTTTCGCGGCACTCTGCGGCAGCTGGATGGGGGGGACGGCCAATATGCTCGCCGTCGGGGGCGCCCTGGGGGTGAGCGAAACGATGATGGGCTACGCCTTCGTCACCGACGCCGTCAACTACACCTTCTGGGTCATCGCCCTGCTCGCTCTCGTGCGCGCCGCGCCCCGCTTCAACCGCTGGAGCGGCGCCGTGGCGCTGCATGAAACCCTGGGGGAGATCGGCTGCGCCTGCACCGTCGGCCCCAGGCGCTACTGGCTGCTCGTCGCCCTCTCCCTCGCCGCGGCCTGGCTCTGCCAGTTCGGCGCCGCCCACCTCGGGGGCCTGGGAACGACGACCTGGACGGTGCTGCTGGCCACCCTGCTGGGGCTGACCGCCGCCTATACCCCCCTCGGCAAAATGGCGGGCAGCGGCGACATCGCTTCGACGATGCTGCTGCTGCTCGTCGCACTGATCGGTTCCAGGGCCGACTTCGCGGGGTGGGAGTCGGTCCCCCTCTACCTGCTCGCGGGGCTGTTGATCCTGCTGCTGCACGGTGCGGCACTGGTCGCCGCGGCGAAACTCTTCCGCCTCGACCTCTTCAGCATCGGCGTCGCCAGCCTCGCCAATATCGGCGGGGTCGCCTCCGCCCCCATCTTGGCGGCGGCCTACAACCGCTCCCTCGTCGGCATCGCCGTGCTGATGGCGGTGATGGGCTACCTCATCGGCACCTTCGGCGGTCTCGCCGTCGGTTACACCCTTCAGGCGGTGGCCCCGTGACCCTGACCGCACTGACCACCGAGATCGTCCATATCCCGCTCAAAACCCCCTTCGTCACCGCCCTGCGCCGGGTCGAAACGGTCGAGAGCGTCCGTGTCACTCTCCGCAGCGCATCGGGAACGGCGGGGGTCGGCGAGGCCCCGCCGACAAAAGCCATCACCGGCGAAGATACCGGTACCATCCTCGCCGCGCTCGAAACGATCCGGGAACGGCTGCTCGCCACCCCCTTTGAAACGCTCGATGCCGCGATGGAGGCACTGCACGCTGCCGTCGCAGGCAACCACAGCGCCAAGGCCGCCGTCGACATCGCCCTCTACGACCTCTACGCCCGGGAGGCGGGGGCACCGCTCTACGCCTATCTCGGCGGGAAAGCCGGCGCCATCCGCAGCGACGTCACCATCAGCCTCAACGCCCCGGAGGTGATGGCCGAAGACACCCGTGACGCGCTGCAGCGCGGCTACCGCATCCTCAAGGTGAAGCTCGGCGGCCGCGACGGCCGCGACGTCGCCCGCATCGAAGCGGTACGCGCCGCCGCTCCCGGGGCCACGCTGCTGGCCGACGCCAACCAGGCGTGGAGCGAAGCGGAGAGCCTCGACTTCATCGCCCGCACTGTCGAGCTTGACCTCGCCCTGATCGAGCAGCCCGTCCCCGCCGATGCCCTCGGGGCGATGCGGCGCATCACCGCGCAGAGTCCCGTCCCGATTCTCGCCGACGAGAGCGCCTTCGACCTGGAGGAGGCGCGCCGGGTCATCGAAACCAAAGCGGCACACATGATCAACGTCAAGCTGATGAAGTGCGGCGGCATCCATAAAGCCCGGCAGATCATCGCGCTCTGCCGGGAACACGGCGTCACCTGCATGATGGGCTCAATGCTCGAAGGGCCCGTCTCCATCGCCGCGGCCCTGCACCTCTCCCTCGCCTACCCCGACACGATCCGGTGGCACGACCTCGATAGCCCGCTGCTCTACCGCACCCTGCCCGAAGAGGCGCCGCTGTGTGTTGCGGGGGACCGCCTCAGCCCGAAGGAGCGTCCGGGGCTCGGCACCCTATCTTGACAAGCAGTCCGCCAATATATTACAATACGCTCATCAAACAGCTCATCAAACAGCTTTCCATTATTTCAACTGCAACTCGAAACCTGCATCAACCCGAAATCCAATACTCCAGAAGGTAATCTACAACCATGAGCGAAAGCCGCCAGAACAAAAACTCGAAATCCCGCACCCACGTTCCCGTTACCGGATACAATGTCGAGGATCTCCGCGCCAAAAGCATCGACGAGCTTCTCGATATCGCCGCCGATCTGAATATTGAAGAACGCAACGAACTCAAGCGCCAGGACCTCATCTTCGAGATCCTCAAATCCCAGACTTCCCAGGGCGGCTTCATCCTCTTCACGGGTATTCTGGAGATCATGCAGGACGGGTACGGCTTCCTTCGCGCCATCGACCAGAGCTTCAGCGACTCGCTGCACGACGCCTACGTCTCCAGCACCCAGATCCGCAAGTTCGCCCTGCGTAACGGCGACGTCGTCACCGGCCAGGTGCGCGCCCCCAAAGAGCAGGAGCGCTACTACGCCCTGCTGAAGATCGAGGCGATCAACTACATGCCGCCCGAAGAGAGCAAAAAGCGCCCCCTCTTCGAAAACCTCACCCCGCTCTACGCCTGCGAACAGCTCAAACTGGAGTACCAGCCGACCCGCCTCACCGGCCGGATGATGGACCTCTTCGCCCCCATCGGCAAGGGTCAGCGCGGCCTGATCGTCGCACCGCCACGTTCGGGTAAAACGGAGCTGATGAAAGAGATCGCCCACGGCATCACCAACAACCACCCCGAAGTGGAGCTGATGGTCCTCCTCGTCGACGAACGCCCCGAAGAGGTCACCGACATGGAGCGCTCCGTCAAGGGCGAGGTCTACTCCTCCACCTTCGACATGCCGGCGAAGAACCACGTCAAGGTCGCCGAGATCGTCATCGAACGGGCCAAGCGCCGCGTCGAGATCGGCAAGGATGTGGTCATCCTTCTCGACTCCATCACCCGCCTCGCCCGCGCCTACAACACCGTGACGCCTTCGAGCGGCAAGGTCCTCTCGGGCGGTGTCGACGCCAACGCCCTGCACAAACCAAAGCGCTTCTTCGGCGCCGCCCGTAACATCGAAAACGGCGGATCGCTCACCATCATCGCCACGGCCCTGATCGAGACCGGCAGCCGTATGGACGAGGTCATCTTCGAAGAGTTCAAAGGTACGGGCAACTCCGAGGTCGTCCTCAGCCGCAAAATCGCCGACCGCCGCATCTTCCCGGCGATCGACATCCTCAAGTCCGGTACCCGCAAAGAGGAGCTCCTCGTCGGTCCGGAGATCCTGCAGAAAGTCTTCGTCCTGCGCTCCATGCTGCATAAGCAGGAGGACGAGGTCGAGGCGCTGCGCTTCCTCTACACGACGATGCAGAAGTCCAAGAGCAACGTCGAGTTCCTTGAGAGCATGAACAACGGGTAAGGGCATCTGCATGATAACGACGGGTTGCTCTTTACAGCGCGGTTCACTGCGCGCGAGCCTGATGCTGAAGCGAACGCAGAGTTATCGTAGCAAACGGGGCTTCGCTCCGTTTGGGTGTCAATAAAATGAAGGTAGGGGTTTTTGACAGCGGGATCGGCGGGCTGACCGTCGTCAAGTCCCTCCTTGAGCACAAGCTCTTCGAAGAGATCGTCTACTTCGGCGACACGGCCCGGGTACCCTACGGGGTCAAGGACCGCAACACCATCATCCGCTACTCCCTCGAAGCCCTGGAGTTTTTCAAGAACTTCGATATCGACCTGATCATCACCGCCTGCAACACCGTCAGCGCCTACGCCCTCGAAGAGATGCGCGCCCAGGCCCACTGCGACGTCATCGGCGTCGTCGAACCGGGGATCCTCGCGGCGAAGAACGCCCTCAAAAACCCCAATGCAAAAGTTCTCGTCCTCGGCACCCGGGCGACGGTCTCCTCCGGAGCCTACGAGAGCCTGCTTAATGCGCATGGCTTCTACAACGTCGAGTCCCAGGCAACAGGGCTCTTCGTCCCCATCGTCGAGGAGGGGCTCTTTACGGGAGAGGTGCTCGAAAGTACGATGCACCACTACTTCAAAAACCATCAGATCCCCGACGCCATCATCCTCGGCTGCACCCACTTCCCCCTGATCGCCGACGCCATCGGCAGCTATTTCCAGCACCAGAGCCTCCTGATCCATTCCGGCGAGGCGATCGTCGAATACCTGGAGCACCGTTACGACTTCACCGAACGGTTCGAAGAGACGGCCATGAAGTTTTTCGCCTCCGAAAACCCCGACGCCCTCAAGGCCGTCGCGAAGCAGTGGCTCGCCCTTTAGGGGGGCAAATCGCCTATCCGATCCGCCCCGCTAATCCCCGATTTATCGTTGCGATGCTATACTCTTTGATTATTCATTCCCTAAGGTAGATCCGTGAAAGAAAGCTCCGAAGTCCTGGCCCGAAAGTACCGTCCCGAAAGCTTTGACGAGCTGATCGGGCAGGAGACCATCGCCCAGACCCTTTCGCTCGCCCTCGACGCCAAGCGGCTCTCGCACGCCTACCTCTTCTCGGGACTGCGCGGCTCGGGCAAGACCTCGACGGCGCGGATCTTCGCCAAGGCCCTGATCTGCGATCGCGGTCCCACCTCCAAGCCCTGCGGCGTCTGCGAGCACTGCGTCATGGCCAAGGAGAGCCGCCATATCGACATCATCGAGATGGACGCCGCGTCAAGCCGCAAGATCGACGATATCCGTGACCTGATCGAGCATACCAAGTACAAACCGGCCTCCGCCAAGTTCAAGATCTTCATCATCGACGAAGTGCACATGCTGACCAAAGAGGCTTTCAACGCCCTGCTCAAAACCCTCGAAGAGCCCCCAGCCTACGTCAAGTTCATCCTCGCGACAACGGACCCCCTGAAGCTTCCGGCGACGATCCTCAGCCGGACCCAGCACTTCCGCTTCAAGAAGATCCGCCACCAGGAGATCATGCAGCACCTGGCCCATATCCTCCACCTGGAGCAGATCGAGTACCAGAACGACGCCCTGGACATCCTCGCCCGCAGCGGCTCGGGAAGCCTCCGCGACACCCTCACACTGCTCGACCAGGCGATCATCTACTCCAAGAACTTCGTCGATGTCAAAACCGTCACCGACATGCTCGGCCTGATCGACCCGGAGTTCATCGCCAATATCTTCCGGGCCGTTTTTTCCAAGGACCATGCCGCCCTCGTACGCTACACGAAGGCCCTGGAGGAGTATGAGGCGGAGATGGTCATTGACGAGCTGATCGCCTACCTCAAGGAGCGCCTCTACGCCGGTGACCCGCTCTTCTCGACCCTGATCCTCGACCGTTTCTTCCGGATTCTCAGCGACGCCAAGTCCCTCTTCGCCATCAACGCCGACGGTGCCTTCGTCATGAACCTCGTCCTCTTCAAGATGGTCGAGGCGCTCCGGGTGAAGGAGATCGACCAGATGATCGAATCCCTCGAGGGCGAGGTGCAACGCCCCACTTCGATCCGGATGCCCGAACCGGCAGTGACGCCCCCGGCGCAGAAGCCCCTTTCTGCCCCGGAGGCTGCGCATCCCACCGCAGCCCCGAAGCCGGTTCCCGAACCGCAGCCGGCGGCGGAACCGGTAGCCGACGCCACCGCCATGGCGGAAAGAGCCGCCGAGATGACGCCGGCCGCCGAAGTGCCGGCCGCCGCATCGGCCGCCACCCCGCCCGTCGAGCCTCCTGAAGAGAGCGTTTTGGAGGAGATTCCCGTCGCACCCGCCGCGGCGCGGATTCCCGTCGTACCGGTGGGCGAAGCACAATTCCAGGAGCTCTGCGAACGGATCACCGACCGCAGCGCCGAGCTGGGCCACTGTTTCGCCAACCAGGTCCACTTCGTCTCCTACGAGGATGACGTGCTCACCTGGGAGAGCTGCGTCGACGAACACTGCAAGGCGCAGTTGCGCCACGGCTACAGCGTCATCAAGCAGTTCGTCCGGGAGATCTTCGGCTTCGAAACGCGGATCAAGAACCAGGAGTGTTCCAAAGAGCCGGATCCCTCGGAGATGCAGGACGATCCCCCCGCCTATATGGAGGAACCCCCTTCGACCCCGCCCACTGCCTCCCCGCTTCCGCCAGAAGGAGCTCCCCAGGCCGCTTCCATGACCGAGGAGATCGAAGCCGGCGGGGGAAGCTGCGTAACCGGCAGCTGCTCCACGGACGACGAAGTCGCCACGGAGTTCGACGGGGCGCAAATCCTCGAAGAGCCGATGGTCCTCAGGGCCCAGGAGCTCTTTGAAGCGACAAAAATCACCATCCAGAACAAGGTATAACCCATGGAGAACCGACGCCTGAGCGCGCTGAAAAACGTCGTCATCGCCGTCTACATTCTACTGGCAGTGGGCTATTTCATCCCCTTCGCCGGGATCATCGGGGTGATTATCGCCTACGTCAAGCGCGCAGATGCCGGTGAAAGCTGGATGCAGTACCACTTCACCTGGCTGATCAATACGTTCTGGGTCGCGCTAGGCATCGGCTTCGCCGGTATTGTGACGATCTATTTCCTGATTGGCTGGCTGCTGCTTGTGGGCGGGTTTGTCTGGACGATTTACCGCCTGGTCAAAGGCGCACTGCGTCTTAACGAGGAGCGAAGCCCCTACGATTTCTGACGCTACTGGCGCAGCCGGGCGGCACGATTGTGCAGCAGCTCTTTGAAGAGGTCGAAGAGGTCCTCTTTGTAGACGGGCTTCGGCAGGAAGCCGTCGATGTGGTTGCGCTTGAGCCAGATGCCGAGGTTTTCGGGCTGCTGCGTACCCATGGCAATGACCGGCAGCGCGTCTTTGCGCGAGTCCTCGGTAAGCGATCTGATCATCTCGCTGCTGCCGTTGGGGTCGCGGACGTCGAGCAGGATCAGGTCGAAGTCGCGTGACGCCTCAAGCAGCTTCATCCCCTCTTCCACTTCCGAGACAATCGTCGTTTCGATCCCCTCCTGCTCTAGGATCCATTTCAAAATCCCCTGGTTCGCCCGGTTCGGGTCGATCAGAAGGACATGACGCCCCTCGAGCTGCAGGCTGACATCTTCCATCTCGAAACGGTAGAAGGTCTCTTCCTCCTCATGGTGCGGCGTCTGCATCACCACGTCGTCGAAATGTTTGCGGGCTTCGGAGAGCGTTGCCTGCGGTTCAAACGCACTGCGCTCCTTGGCCAATCCCTGGAGCAGCTTCAGAATCCGCTGCATCGAGTAGGGTTTGGCGAGGTAGTGTACCGGATTCTTGAAACGGTCGTCGTACTTGCCCAGATCGTAGGTGACGATAACCGGTTCGGCATAGCTGTTGTCGAGCTGATGGATAATCTTGTCGTGTCCGGGTCCCTCGAGCAGGGTCTCGTTGATAAAGATATGACCATACTTGTCCGCATGCCGTGTCAGCTCCTCCTGGGCCGCGGCCCAGGAGTCAAGCGTGTCCACCGGCAGCTTGAAGTAGGAGAGTTTTCGCTGCAGGGCGGCACCGGCACTGACGTTTTCGTCGACGACCAACAGCCGCCGGTCGAACCCCTTCTCGTCCGGGATCCGGTATTTACGCCGCTCCATGCTGCTCTGGAGGTTGAAATTGGCCGTGAAGTAGATGCGCGAGCCCTTGCCCGCTTCGCTCTGGACGTTCAGTGTGCCCCCCAACATCTTGATCAGCTCTTTGGCCATGCGCATGTCCAGGCCCTTAAACGTGTTGCCCTGCTCCGGATCCTCGTCAAAAAGCCCCGCCAGGGTCGTTTCCGACATGCCGTGCCCCGTATCGTCGACGGAGAAGGAGAGGGTCGTCCAGTCGCCGACCGTCACGATATGTTCGATCTGCAGGCGGATCTCTCCGTGCTGCGTCGCATCGACCGCATTCTCCATCAGGGTCAGCAGAACCTGCTGCAGCCGCATACCGTCACCGGTCAGCTGGATCGGTACCTCCTTCTCGACCATGAAGATGATCTCGTCGCCCTGCTCGGCCGCCCGATGCGCGATCAGACGCGAGAGCCCTTCAAGAACATCGTTGAGATTGAAGTCATACCGTTCCAGGATCCAGCTCCGCTTGGCGCAGCTCTCTTCCCCCGCCTCTTTGAGCAGGCGCTCGAGCAGCGCCGTATGTTCCTTGATCTCCCGGACAAAGGGCTGCTGTGAAGCGTCCAGGCTTTTCGCCCGCTGCAGTCCGCCCAGGGCGGTGTTGATCACCTTCAGCGCCGTCCGCACCTCGTGGGCGAGCGGCATCGGCGGTTTTGATTCCGCGGCAGGTTTTTCCTCCGCTTCGGGGCTTTCAATGCTTTCGGTGCTTTCAGGGGAGTCGGCAGAGGGTGCCGCAGGCACTTCCGCCGGGCGTTCCCCGCTGCCACGCTGCAGCAGCATCCGGTAGCGCCCGCCAAGAACGGCCCCTCCGAGCAGAAGCAGCAGGATCAGGTAGTTCTGCCAGAGCATGGATGGGGCCGCTGCTTCGGAAGGCTGCGGGGCCGGTTGTGCGCTCTGCCAGCGCTGCAGCAGCGCGTCGCGTTCGGCGGCATCCATCCGCTCCAGCTGGGCTTCGATACCCAGAGGCGCTTCCGCCGGGGCGGTGACCGTCGTTTCGGCCGCCCCTTCGGAATCTGTCGCGGAAGTGTTCGTTTCGACATCCGCTGCCGGGGTGGAAACGGCGGTGGGCACCGCAGCGGGCGCGTCATGTTGCTCCTCTGCCGGCTCTGCTGCCGGACGCACGGCCGGTTTCGGCGCGACCGGCTTTTGCGTCACGGTCACGGGAAGCGGTTCGGGAACAGCGACGGCCTCATCCGTTGTGTTCTCCGTTTCCGGGACTGCCGCGATACGGGGCACCTTGTCGCCGTTGTAGCGGGCAATCTGCGCATCGCCGTAGAAGGGGCGGAAGATCTCTGCAACCGCCTTCGCGTCGCTGTAGGACGCAACCGGTTCGGCAACGACGATGTAAAATTTCCCCGCCGGGCGGGCCAGCAGTTCAAATCCATAGGCCGCTTCCCCGGCTGCGGCTTCCGCGGTATACTCCGCCAGAAACTTTTCCATCGATTTGTTCGCGTCCTCCTGGGAGTAGAACGTTCCCAGGATCACCTTCTGATACGCTGTCTCCCCATAGAGGAGCAGGACTGCCATACAGGCGACAAAAAACAGTCTCAAAATATCCATGCTCTCTTTCCCGCCGCTGTCCACAGCTCGCGGCCCCCAGGCGCGTACCCCGGGCCGTTTCACGGTCACAGGCCTCCGACGCGACGAGGGAATCCTATATTAATGGGAAAGAATATCAGAAAACGGCATTAAAAGGACTGAAGCGGCTGCCTAAAAAAGGGGCGTGGGCAGGAATGCCGCCCGAAAGGTAACGGCACGAAAGCCGCCCTCTCAGAGGATACCGGTGTGCTGGGCGAGAATCTTCAGGCCGATGGCAATCAGGATCAGCCCCCCGAGCAGCTCGGCGCGGCTCTCGAGGAACGTACCCGTACGATCGCCGAAATAGACCCCGGCGATACTGAAGAAGAAGGTCGTCACCCCGATCAGGGCCACGGAGACAAAGGGAGAGAGCTCGAAGAGCGTCAGGGTGAAACCGGCGGCCAGAGCATCGATACTCGTCGCAATCGCCAGAATCAGCATCATCTTGGTCGTGATTTTGGCAATATCCTCGCCGATCTCCTCGCTGAAGGACTCGTAGATCATCTTGCCGCCGATCAGACCCAGCAGGACGAAGGCGACCCAGTGGTCGACGTTCTGGATGTACTCCAGGAAACCGACGCCCGCCAGGTAGCCGATCAGCGGCATCAGGGCCTGGAAGAGGCCGAAAAAGAGTCCCGCCTTGAGTGCCAGGGTCAACGGGGCATCGGCCCGTTTCGCTCCCAGCCCGATAGAGACGGCGAAGGCGTCCATACTCAGACCCGCCGCCAGCAGCATCACTTCAAACATGCATTTTTCCTTTGATTCAGATTGCTTGGTTCACAAGGGGCGCGGTCTCCACCGACCTGCCCCGCTTGTAGCGTTTGACGTATTCGACGATCATCCCGTGCAACAGGGCGTAGTCCCGGGCGCGTTGCGTCGTGTCGCCTTCGATTCCTCCCCGGCACCACGCCTGTAGCGCGTCGTAATCTTCGCACTCGTAGCCCAGGGCCGCGACCAGCCGCGCCGTATAGGCGTCCACGACCATCGCCGCCCTGCCGCAGCCGTAGCAGAGGATGGAGTCGGCGGTTTCGGGCCCGATTCCCCGCCGGGCAAGCAACCACGCGCGTTCCGTTTCCAGACAGAAGGTCTCGAAATCACCGTACTGCTCCACCATGGCGCGGCAGAGCTCCCCGAGGGTACGCGCCTTGCTCTGGTAGAGTCCGCTGGGGCGGATCAGATCGCTCAGGATCTCCCCGGGAACCTCGGCGATCCCCTCCGGGGTCAGCAGCCCCTGGTCGCGAAGGTTCCGCAGGGAGTGCTCCACCCGCGTCCACTGGCTGTTCTGCGTCAGCACCGCGCCGACGACCACCTCGAAGGTGCCGTAGGCCGGCCACCACATCGGCGGCTTCGCCTCCAGCAGCTTCAGCGGTTCCAAAACGCGGTAGAGGTCGCCCCCGTTTTCAATCATGAACGTCCTCGAGCCACGCCTCGGTGACAAACCGCCGGCCGTCGCAGAACTGCTTCACCTTGAAGGCCTCCGTGCAGCGTCCCTCCTCAAGCCGCATCACCGCCATCTGCAGGATCGCCTTGCACTTCTTCGGTACTTCGAACCGGGCCGGAATCCCCGTCAGGAAACGCTCAAGCGGGGCCTTGACGTCCATACCGATGACGTTGTCCCGGCATCCCGTCAGCCCCATGTCCGTCAGGTACGCCGTCCCGCGGGCGATCTGAAAATCGTCGCTGCCGACGTGGGTGTGGGTGCCGATGATCCCGCTCACCTCCCCCTGCAGCAGCATCAGCATCCCCCGCTTCTCGCTTGTCGCCTCCGCATGGAAGTCGATGAAGATCGAGGTGATCCCGTCGTTGCGCAGTGCCGCGACCGTCTCCTGCGCACAGCGGAAGGCGTTGTCGGTGTATGGCATGCCGTAGTGGCCCATCAGGTTGATCACGGCCAGCCGCTCGCCCCCCACCTCGTAGAGCTTGCATCCCGTGCCCGGTACTCCCTCGGGGTAGTTGTGGGGACGCAGCAGTTCGAACTTCTCGAACATCTCCGCGATCTCCCGCTTGTCCCAGGTGTGGTTCCCCCCGGTCATCACGTCGATCCCCATGCCGAAGAGCTCCTGGGCGTTTTTCGGCGTCAGTCCGAAGCCGTGGGAAGCGTTCTCGTAGTTGGCGATGACGAAGTCGATGCCGTACTCCTCCCGGAACGCCGGAAGGTGCTTTCTGATAAGCTCCCGGCCGGGACGGCCGACGATATCGCCGATAAATGCTATAGTCATCTTCTCACTTTCCTCTTCACGGTTTTCCTCTCCCTGCCGCGGCCGTTCACAGTACTTTCGGCTTCGCGTTGCGGAGGTAGTGGAGCACCGCCTTGATGATGTCGTCGTCGTCCTTGCTGTCGGACTTGACCGTCTCTTTCGCCCCGTTCAGGTACTCGAAGGTGATATTCTGGCCGTAGTTGCTCACCATCTTCAGCCGTTTTTCCAGGGCGAGCAGCTTGAT
This sequence comes from Sulfuricurvum sp., assembly GCA_003245815.1. GTDB lineage: Bacteria > Campylobacterota > Campylobacteria > Campylobacterales > Sulfurimonadaceae > SZUA-415. The sequence continues at coordinate 5,335 of QKCD01000061.1, read as the reverse complement.
CACCATCAGTTCGAAGAACTGCTTCGTTGGGGTATCGGGCTTGCCGAAGCGGTCGATGGTTTCCTCTTCGATCTCGTAGACCTCCGTCGGCGATTCGCAGAGGCTCAGACGCCGGTAGAGCTCGAGGCGCAGGCGGTCCTCGCCGATCACCTCGTCGGAGAGGAAGGCACTGATGGCCAGCTTGATGTCCACCTTTTCGCGCTTCTGCTCCCGGGTGTTGCTCAGCTCGCGGATCGCCTCTTCGAGCATCTTCAGGTAGAGGGCGTAGCCGATGTTCTTGATGTGGCCGCTCTGGGCGTCGCCGACGAGGTTGCCGCCGCCGCGGATCTCCAGGTCGTGGTACGCCAGTACCGAGCCGCTGCCGAGGAAGGAGTTGGACTCCAGTGCCACAAGGCGCTTCTTCGCCTCCTCCGTCAGGGTCTCGCGGTCTTCGACGATAAAGTAGGCAAACCCCTCGATGTTCCCCCGCCCCACCCGGCCGCGCAGCTGGTGCAGGTCGGCGATGCCGAAGCGGTCCGCCCCGTCGATAAGCATCGTGTTGACCCGGGGCATGTGGATTCCCGACTCGATGATGGAGGTCGCCAGCAGCACATCGTAGCCGCCGTTTTCGAACTTCAGAAGTTCCTGCTCCGTCTCAGCGGCCGAGACCTTGGAGTGGAGCATCAGGATGCGCAGATCGGGAAGGATCGCCTTGAGCTGCCCCATCTTGATCGGCATATGGTCGATGTTGTTGAAGACGTAGAAGACCTGCCCGCCCCGGCGCAGCTCCCGCAGGATCACCTCTTTGACGAGCTTCTCGTCGTAAGCCTTGACGAAAGTGCGCACCCCCTGCCGCTCGCTCGGCGGGGTGAGGAGTTGGCTCATCGTCTTGATGGAGCTGAGCGCCTGGTTGAGCGAGCGCGGGATCGGCGTCGCACTCATGGAGAGGAGGTGCACCTTCTCGTAAAGCTGCTTGAGCTTCTCCTTCTGCTTCACCCCGAACTTGTGCTCCTCGTCGATGATGACCAGTCCCAGCTTCTTGAACTCCGCCCCCAGCAGGGCGTGGGTGCCGACGACGACGTCGACCACCCCTTCGGCCAGTCCCCCCAGCACCCCCTTCTTCACCTTCGGCGTCACGAAGCGGTCGAGCTTGTTGAGGCGGATGCCGTGCCCCTCGAAGCGCGCTTCGAGGGAGTGGAAGTGCTGGGCGCTGAGCAGGGTCGTCGGGACGATGAGCGCCGCCTGGTAGCCCGCTTTGACGGTGGCGAAGATTGCGTTCATCGCCACCTCCGTCTTCCCGAAGCCGACATCGCCGCTGAGCAGCCGGTCCATGACGTGCCCTGAACCCAGTTCGGTGACTATCTCGTCGATGGACTGCTCCTGGTCCCCGGTGTACTCGAAGCCGGCGCTCTGCTGGAACGCCCGGAGGGCCTGCCGGTCGGTGGTGATCTCCGGCGCCTTGATAAGGGCGCGGGTCGCCGCCGTGTTGACGATCTCCGAGGCGATCTCGAAGAGCCGTTTGCGCACCGTCTCCTTGAGCCGCCCGAAGCTCCCTTTGCCGAGCTTGTCGAGCACCGGGAGCGCCCCGCCGCCGACGATGTAGCGGTCAATGGTGTCGAGGTTCTCCACCGGCAGCAGCACCTTGTCGTCGCCCTGGTAGCGGATGACGATAAAGTCCTTCACCCCGCCGAGGATCTCCGCCTGTTCGATCTTCTCGAAGATGCCGACGCCGTAATCCTCATGGACGACGTAGTCGCCGGGCTTGAGGTCGTCGAGCAGCAGCGAGCTGCGGCGGCGGCGCCGTTTCTTCACCGGTTTGTTCAGCGAGATGACCAGCTCGTCGGGGGCGATGATGTTCAGGATCAGCGGCGCGTACTTGACGGTAATGCCCGTCGTGTCAAAAAGGCCCGCCTGCTTGACCTGCGCCTCGTTCGTCGCGATCAGGGTGACCTTTTTCCCCCGGTGGACGTTGAGGAGGGTCGGGATGTCCGTGACCGCCAGCTCCTTGCACTCCTCCGCCTCCGGCAGCACCGCGACTTCGAAGCGCTCGCGGGGCAGCTGCGGGGTGTTGAGTGCGTAGACCTCGTCGAGCAGCTCCGCCATCGGCTTGATGCGGCGCGCCGTCTTGCCCTCCAGGAAAGGCTCGGCGTGTTCTTCGAGGAACCAGAAGCCCAGCGACGCGACATCCTTGACGAAGCTGTCGCTTTGAGCCGCCTGGACTCGGGCGTTGACTGCCTCATAGGCCGCCTCGTCCAGAGCGTAGAAGGCCGGCGCGATGGTGACGGCGTCGCACTCTTCGCCGGTTGTGCGCTGGGTCTCGAGGGTGAAGGGCTTGATCTCCTCCACCTCATCGTCGAAGAGGGAGACGCGGTAGGGCTGTTCGCTGTCGGGGATGAAGATGTCGATGATGTCCCCGCGGAAGGAGATCTCCCCCTCCACCTGGACCATGTCGACGAAGGAGTAGCCCCAGAAGAGCATCTGCTCCTTGAAGGCCGCCAGGTCGATCCGGTCGCCGAAGGCGAGTTCCCGGGTTTTCAGCAGTTCGGCTTTGGGAAGCGGGAAGAGAAGGGTCTTCAGCGGCGCGATGACGAGGGGTTTCTTCCCGGCGGCATAGTAGCGGCGCAGCAGGGCCGAGAGTTCGTGCAACTCTTCGCGGAAGGGGCGCAGGTCGTCGAGGTAGGCGGCCCGCAGGTCGGGCAGCACGAGACAGTCGCGGCCGAAGTAGGCCGCCGTGTCGGCGAGCTGCTGCGCCTCTTTGCTCTCCTCGCAGATCAGCACCTCCAGCGTTGCGGGGTCGTGGGATCTGAAGTATTCAAAGAGACGGCTCTGCGTCATTGCTACCCTTCGTCATGAAATCTGAAACGACATTGTAGCGAAGATGGCGCGCCTGCCCCTTAGCCGTGGCAGCGTGCCCGGAAATTTTTGCGGAGGTTTCAGGCTTCCGCGGCGGCCGGCTTCGCCGCATTGGCCGCGGCGCCCTTCTCCTGCTCCCCGCCCTTGAGCTTGCTCTCCCCTTCGAACGTTCCCTTGGCTTCGATGACCAGTTCCGACGACACGAGGGAGCCCTTGACGTGCCCCCCCGCCTTGATCTCGACGCGTTCGCCGTCCACGAGCCCCTCCACACTGCCGTGGATGATGACGCTGTGGGCCCGGACCTCGCCGCTGATCACCCCGTTCTTGCCGACCGTGATCGCCTTGTGGGATTCGATCGTTCCCTCGAAGTGGCCGTCGACGAAGAGGTCGCAGACCAGGCTCATTTCGCCCTTGAGAGAAGCTCCTTGGGTAATGATGGTGGTGTTGTCGTTGGTTTTGCTTCCGGCTGGTTCCGGTCTCGGGCTATCGCCGTGAGTAAAGATTGCCATGGAACTTTGTCCTCCTTTTCGAATATCTGACGGTAGTTCTCCACGTTCCACTTGATGAACCAGAAGGGATTGAGCGCCCTCTGGACGAAACGGATCTCGTAATGGAGGTGGGGGCCGTTGCTCATGCCGCTGTTCCCGCTGTAGGCGATGAGCTCCCCCTTCGTAACGTACTGACCCGATTTTACCACAATTTTTTTCAGGTGGCCGAAGAAGCTTTTGAAGCCGTAGTTGTGGTCGAGAATCACCAGCCTGCCGTAGCCGCTTTCCTTGTGGTTCCCGCTGTATTCGACGACCCCGTTTGCCGTCGCGTAGACCGGCGTGTTCATGTCCGCCCGCAGGTCACTGCCGCGGTGCAGCTCCCGGCTGCCGAGCACCGGGTGGACCCGGTAGCCGAACTTGCTCGTGATCCCCTTGTACTCCACCGGGGAGCCGTTGGGGATGGAGTGGAAGAGCGCCGCCATCTGCTCGGAGGTGAGGTGGGCGATATCGACCCGTTCGGCCAGCGTCTTCTCCTCCGAGGGAGTCAGCCCGATCAGCGCCTCGATGTTGTTCAGACGGTCGGTCACGACGTCGAGCTCCTCCTTCTTCGCATCCAGGTTCTGCTCGGCGAGGCTGATCGATTCATGCAGGGAGCGGTTGCGCTGCTGCAGCTCCCGGTAAGCCGATTCGACGGTCTCTTTCTTCTCCTGGACCGCCTCCACCTGGCTGTTGAGGAAAACGATCAGCGCCCCGCCGGCCAGGAAAAACCCGAAAAGGCCGGCGATGGCGTATTTGATCACTTTCTTCACCGCCTGGTGAAGGTTGAACTGCTTGACGCCGTTGACGTCATGGATCGTAATCGTGAAACGGTTATGCATGATGCGCTTTCAAAAATGCCTCCACGACGCTGAAGGAGCCGAAGACGAGGTACTGCTCTCCGGTGTCGATACCTTCGAAGGGCCCGTAGGGGATCCCCTCTGCTTCCAGGGCCGCCTCGAGCAGCCCCCGCTCCGCGATCCGTCCCGCATCGACCTCGATCAGTTCCACCCGGTCAATCACCGGTTTGAGGGTTTGCAGAATGGCGCGGTAATCCTTGTCTTTGTAGCTGTTGTAAACCAGCACGAACCGCTCCGGCGCCAACGCGTCGCGTATCGCCTCCGCGGCGAGCCGGTTGTGGCCCACGTCCACGACGACGTTGTCGGAGATGCGGCTCAGCCGCCCGAAAAGGGGGGTGTCGCGGAACCACTCCGCTCTGACGTCGGCGCCCAGCAGCCGCAGAGCGGCCATCGCCAGCAGCAGGTTCTCCTCGAGGTAGCGCGGCAGTTTCTGCGCCGCGGCGCTCTCTCGCGCCATACGGCGGTCGGCGTCGGTCGCGACCGCCTCCGCCCGGTAGTGCTGCGTATGCCGGCTTTGGGCAATTTTATCATAGAGGGTGTAAACGGATGGGTGCGGCTGGAGGCCGATCACGGCCATCGGCCCCATGCTCCGCAGCTTCGTCTCGGCGATCGATTCGATCGTGTCGCCGAGGAAATCCTGGTGGTCGCGGTCGATGGGGGTAAAGACCGACAGGCGTTTTTCAAAGACGTTGGTCGCGTCGTGTTCGCCGCCGAGCCCCGCCTCGAGCACGACCCAGTCGCAGTCGCGGTAGACGACCATCGCCAGCAGCGTCGTGTATTCGAAGTAGCTCAGGGCATCGGCGCGCTCCGCCCCGAGCAGGGTCCAGAGCTCCCGGTGGGCCGTTTCGAGCAGAGCATCGTCAGCATTCTCCCCGTTGAGCCAGATCCGTTCGTTGAAACGGAGGATATGGGGCGACGTGTAGTGGCCGACACGGTTGCCGCTGCGCCAGAGGGCGTTGGCGATGAAGCGCCCCGTCGTCCCCTTCCCGTTCGTACCGACGATGTGGATGATCTTCGGCAGCGGCAGCTGCGTCCTGATCGCGTCGTAGGTCACCGGCATCCGGTCGTAGTCGATCACGTCGTAGAAGAGCGGCTTGTCGTTGAGAAAATCGGAAAGTG
>QKCD01000101.1 GCA_003245815.1 Sulfuricurvum sp. | reverse complement strand
CTCTGGTTGTTGATCTGGAAGACGTCGCCCGGTTCGCACGCCGCGAGCTCCTCGGGGGAGAGGGGGACGCCGACGGGGTATTCGGTCCGGATGTCGAGCAGGCTCTTGCGCCCCTCCCTGAGGGCGACGTAGCCGACGCTGTAGGTCTCCGCGCGCCCGACGACCTTGACGATCCTCGCGCTGGGGGCGCCCCGTTTGCCCAGCAGTCGCTGGGCGATGACGAGGTCTCCCTCCTTGGCGTCTTTGAGGCTTTCGGCGTCGATGAAGAGGTCGCGGACAGTCGCCCCGAGGACCTGAAGGTAGGCGGTATCGTTCTGGACGGTGCCGACGGTCCCGGCACGGTACTTGGAGGGGAGACGGTAGAGCTCCCCCTCCTGTACGAGGATCCCCTCTTTCAGCCACTCCTCGATATGGGGACGTTCCGTTGCATCGACATCCTGATTGTGCAGACCGAGGGTCAGGCGTACCAGCAGGGATTTCATGGAGAGCGGCTCCCCGGGGGAGCGGTCGCGCTGCGGGACCATTTAGGCTTTCAGTTTCGCCAGGGCGTTTTCAAAGCTCTCCAGGTCGAGGCCGTAGGTCTCTACCAGTGTCTTCGCCTTGGCTTCGCTTTCGGGGGTGACGCTGCCGTTGAGGGTGACGGCGGTGCGGACGATCTGAAGGATCTGGGCGGGGAGGCCGTTGTCCGGTGCCTGCTCGGGGTCGGCGCAGTTGCGGATGGTATGGATCAGTGCCGGTTCGAACTGCCAGTGCTCGAAGATGTTGGCGCTCACCTCGGCGGTTTCGATGCCGCAGAGTTCCCGCTCCGCCGCTTCGACGTCGCCGAGTTTTGTCAGGGTGTCGTGGAAGAGTTCCGTCTTGCCGTTGGCGGCGACGGTCTGGGCAATCAGGGCCTTTCCGATCTCGACGAGGAAGGCGGCCGGCGAGAGGATGCCCAGCAGTTTCGGATCCTTGCGCAGGTACCAGTTGGTGACAAGGATATGCTGGTTCTTCGAGAGGTTGGAGAACTGGTCGTTGGAGATGCCGTAGGGGGCGAGGTTGAGGGTAAAACTCTTCTTCACGATGCTCGCCAGGGCGAAGCCGCGGATCGTTCCCATCCCGAAAAGGCCGACGGCCTGGGCGATGGAGTTGATTTCACGGCTGAAACCGTAGAGCGGGGAGTTGGCGGCCTTGAGAATGTCTGCGGTCAGCAGCGGGTCTTTTTCAAGGATCTTCACCATGTCGTCGAACGTGCTGTGGGGATCCTGGTAGACCGCTTCGATGCGCAATGCCGATTCCGGAAGGGGCGGGAGCTGTTTGATCTTTTGGAGCAGTTCTTCTCGCATAGGCAGACCTCACTCGTGGTATTTGCCGTCATTATAGGCTATCTATTGTAAATCAACACTGAATAACCGTCCCCCGGGGGCGTGCTCCCGCGGGTGCTGAAGCGTAATTTATGGGCAATAGTCGCGAGGACTCCTTAAGAAGGCTGTGCTAGAATAGCAGGCCAATATTTTTGAAGCAAGGATGTCACAAATATGATGCAATATGACGCTATCTTGAAACAACTCGGTTACACTCCCAACGAGGCGCTGCTCGAGCAGGTCGAACGTATCGTCGCCAACACGCACGGTTTCGACAAGATCGAGAAACATCTGCTGGAGCTCCACAAGGCGCTGCAGATCGAGGGCTCCTACGTGGCGCTCTCCAACAGCGGTGACCATTTCAAGATCAAACTCGAAGCTTCGAGCCCGGAACTGACCGAAGAGGCCCGGGCGAAAGTTCTGCACTTCGCCGACAAATACAAGGTCGAACTGCAGAAGGTCGACGGCAAAGAGACCTACTACGTCGTCGGCTATGCCAAATAGCCTTCGGGCATCCTCACCCGGCCGCGCGCCGCGCGGCCCATCTCCGTCACAAAGCACAATCGCATGAAAACCGAACCGATCACCCCCGAGGGGTATGACCTGCTGCTGCGGGAGTTCAAGTTCCTTAAGGATGTGGAAAAACCCCGCGTCAACCGGGAAAAACAGGTGGCCGCCGAGCTGGGTGACCGTAGCGAAAACGCCGAGTACCACGCGGCCAAGGAGAAGCTCCGGCATATCGACAAGCGCCTCTTCTACCTGAACGGCATGATCGAGAAGACGCAGATCATCGACCCCGCCGAGCTCTCCCACGAGCGGGTCCATTTCGGCTCCACGGTGACGCTCTGCGACCTGGAGACGGACGTGGAGGAACGCTATACGATCTGCGGGGTGCTCGAGAGCGAGCCCGAACACGGCCTCATCTCGGTCCACGCTCCCCTGTCGCGGGCGATGCTGGGCAAGGAAGAGGGGGACCAGTTCATGGTCGCCCTGCCGACGGGGAAAAAGGAGTACGAAGTCGTCGGGATTGCCTACATCCCGCTCTTCTCCCTCAAAAAATCGATCCGTACGGAAAAAGATTTCAGCTTCAAGTAGTTTCACAGCCCACTATGGGTATAATCACCCTCAAAAATTCGGCCCGAAAACCAGGCAGTCGGGAGCCGCACCGGCGGCTCGCCTGGGTATCGCCGCGGCCGGCAGCGTCGGGGGGAACGGCTCCCCCTGGCGTTTAAATCAGCATAAACAAGGAACCTGCAGTGAGCAACGCCATTGAAAATATCGAAACGGTATTGAAACAGCACAAGCTGTCCCTGGACGACTACGACCATATCAAGAAGATTCTGGGTCGCGAACCGAACCTGGTCGAGATCGGGATCTTCTCCGCGATGTGGAGCGAACACTGTAGCTACAAATCCTCCAAGGTGCACCTCTCGGGTTTCCCGACGAAGGCGCCGTGGGTCATCCAGGGGCCGGGTGAGAACGCCGGCGTCATCGATATCGGCGGCGGCTACGCGGCGGTCTTCAAGATGGAGAGCCACAACCACCCCTCCTTTATCGAACCCTACCAGGGCGCGGCGACGGGTGTCGGCGGCATCATGCGCGACGTCTTTACGATGGGGGCGCGCCCGGTGGCGAGCCTCAACGCGCTGCGTTTCGGTAACGTCATGAATGACGACAAGACCTCCGCGCATCAGCGCTATCTTGTCCGCGGCGTCGTCGAGGGGATCGGCGGTTACGGCAACTGTATGGGCGTCCCGACGATCGGCGGCGAGACGAGCTTCGACGAGTGCTACAACGGCAATATCCTCGTCAACGCCTTCAACCTCGGTATCGCGAAAGCGGACGAGATCTTCTACGGCCGTGCGGAGGGGATCGGCAACCCGGTCATTTACGTCGGCTCCAAGACGGGCCGCGACGGCCTCGGCGGGGCGGTCATGAGTTCCGACTCCTTTACCGAAGAGTCCAAGTCCCTGCGCCCGACGGTCCAGGTGGGCGACCCCTTCACCGAAAAGCTGCTCCTCGAGGCGTGCCTCGAACTCTTCAAGACCGACCACGTCGTCGGTATCCAGGATATGGGCGCGGCGGGCCTGACGTCGAGCTCCTTCGAGATGGCAGGACGTTCCGGTTCGGGGATGATCATGCACCTCGACAAGGTCCCGGCCCGCGAACAGGGGATGATGCCCTACGAGTTCATGCTCTCCGAGTCCCAGGAACGGATGCTGATCTGTGCGAAGAAGGGAAGTGAACAGGCGATCATCGACATCTTCGAGAAGTGGGAACTCGATGCCGCGGTCATCGGCGAGGTAACGGACACGGGCAACATGGAGCTCTTCTGGCACGGCGAAAAAGTCGCCGACGTGCCGGTCGACCCGGTCTCCGAAGAGGCCCCGGTCCTCAACCGCCCGATGGCGCGCCCGGCCTACCTCGACGGTATCGCGAACGTCTCCATCGACGACTTCGACCGCGTCACGAACCAGGCGGCCTTCGAGAAGCTGATCGCCTCCATGGAGGTCGTCGACAAGGCGTGGGTCTACGAGCAGTACGACTCCATGGTCCAGACCAACACCGTCAAGAAGGGCGGCGACCTCGACGCCTCCGTCATCCGCGTCAAGGAGAACGGCGTCGCCCTGGCGATGAGCTCCGACTGTAACGTCCGCTACTGCTACATCGACCCCAAAGGCGGCGCGGCGGCGGCGGTCATCGAGTCGGGCCGTAACGTCGCGATGAGCGGCGCGCGTCCGAAGGCGGTCACCGACTGTCTAAACTACGGCAACCCGGAGAACCCGGAGGTGATGTGGCAGTTCGGCGAAGGGTGTCTGGGCATCAAGGAGGCGTGTGCGGAGCTGACGACCCCGGTCATCGGCGGCAACGTCTCGCTCTACAACGAGACCAACGGCATCTCCGTCTTCCCGACCCCGGCAATCGCGATGGTCGGTGTCAACGACGACCAGAACAAAGTCCTCCCGGCGGTCTTCCAGGCGGAGGGCAACACCCTCTACCTCGTCGGCGACACGAAACACGAGTTCGGCGGCTCGCTGTACATGAAGGAGCTCTGCGGCACCGTCGCGGGCACGCTGCCGGAGATCGACTACAAGAAAGAGCTGGCGCTTTGGGAACTGGTCATCGAAGCGAACAAGAAGGAGCTGCTTGAGTCCGCCAAAGACTGCTCGGCAGGCGGCGCGGCAATCGCTCTGGCGAAGATGGCGGCGAAGAGCGGCATGGGCGCTAACGTCATCATGAACGTCACCGACGAACGCGACGTATTCTCCGAGTCCTTCAGCCGCGCGGTCGTCGAGGTCTCCGACGCAAATGCCGCAGCCTTCGAAGCGATGGCTTCGGAACTCGGCCTCCACTGCATCAGTATCGGCAAGGTCGGCGGCGCGCACTTCCTGTTCAACGATATCGCGATGCCGATGGCCCAGCTCAAAGACCTTTACTTCAATACTTTCAAGCGCGTCATCGAACGCGATATCTAAATCACTTTTTTCTTTTACATTCCCATCATTTGATGGGAATGCATCCCCCTTCTACTGTCAAGCCACTCAAAAATTTACCGCTCTATCCCATGAGCTATAATGTGTTTATAGTAAAAATATAGGGGATGATCCCGCCTACCGTCTGTCGCTTATGGGCAGACTGGAGAGCGGGAGAGGGAAAGAGAAACAATGTCCGTCTTTCACCATGTAAAAACGCTTCTGCTTGTATCGATGATGTCGCTCTTCTTCATGCTTTCGGGATGCGGAGGTGGAGGCGGCGAGACGGAGTCCGCTGCGTGGGTGCGTATCGACCAGCCCGAAGAGGGGTACGCGACCGGGAGCGATGTCGTCTATGCCAAGGGCAACGCCGCCATGCGCGACGGCTCCTACCCGGGCAGCGTCTACTGGTCCTCCGCCGCGGGATCGGGTGTGGCCCGGCAGTCCGTGATCTGTATCGTGGCGTGCATCGCGGCCTGGGAGGCCGATATCCCGCTTCTTCTGGGGGAGAATAGGATAACCGTCACGATGATGGACGGCAGCGACCAGGTGACGGTTTCGCGTTATAACCGGGTGGAAGTGAGCGGCCGGGTGACATTGGACGGACCCGAAGGGGCGAGTGTCGCTGACGTGCCCGTGCGGCTGCAAGGGGGGGAAAGCAACGTGACGTTGGTGACGGATGAAAGCGGCTATTACCGTTTTTACAGTGTCACGGAAGGGACCTATACCGTCGAACCCATGCCGCCCGAGCCGCCGCAATCGGCTGCATGCCTGAGCTTCTCCCCGGCGAACCGTGCGTTCACGGTACCCGCCGACGATACAAGCGCGATCACGGGAGAGGATTTCATCGCGGCCCAGGCGGTGCCGTGTTACTACATCGGGGGGAGGGTGACGCCGAACACGAACCCCTCCGTCGGTCTTGCGAATGTCATGATGACGCTTTCCGACCAGGCGGGGAACACGATGACGCGCTATACGGATGCGTACGGCTATTACCGTTTTTGGCACCTGGAACCCGGGACCTATACGGTCACACCCTCCGGCGGTACGTTCGTCCCGGCTTCGGCTGAGGTGACGATTGCGGAAAGCAATGCGACCGGCACGGATTTTGCCAAGCAGTATTAGCGGCATCACCCTCGAAGAGGCTCTGGAGCTGACGCGGCGGTTTATCACGCCGAAAAGCCGCATTCCCCTGATCACCGCGATTCCCGACCGTCGCAGCAAACTGCTTCGACCGGAGCTACAGCAGTCGTAACACGGCTGTCGAAGTAGTGGACGTTCTGGTCTATTCGCGATGTGTATACACAAAATAGATAAAAAATATGAAAAAATATTGACATCACATTTTCTCTCTCCTATAATAGGTACCCTACATCACAAAAGGAGCGATATCATGGGACGATTAAGTAGTGACAGTATGGCCAGCGCGACAAGGAAGCGCCAGGATGATGCCTATGAACTCGGAAAATCCGCAGGACGTTATGCCGGGGAGAAAGTGGTGGACCATCTCCGAGACAAGCACTGTCTGACCGACGATGAGCGCGACGAGTTCAACAAGGGGCTGAAAGAGGGGCGCAAAGAGTCCGGGAATGGCTAAGGATATTCACCTTTTCTCGGAGCCGTGCCCCGTCTGCGGGGGCACGGGCCGGCTGAACCGCTCCAAGGTCTGTCCGGCATGCGGCGGCAGCGGGGTCAAGGGTGGTGAAGAGCTCTGCCCCTACTGTCATGCCGACCTCTCGAAGGGGGAGCCGCACTCCGGGCGCTGTCCTTTCAATGACCACCACCCCGAGCACGGGTTCCTATTCGAAAAATAGGCACGATTCCGAGGCGATATCTGGGGTAAGGCCCGGTATCGCCGTCGGGGAGCGCGCTGCCACTAGTTTGTATCTTTGTGGTCTTCCAAAGCCAAGCATGCCATAATAACTGCGTGGAATATCCAAGCAAGGAGCTGCCATGAGAATCGCCGTCACCGGGATATCGGGTTTCGTGGGGCAGGTACTGCGCCGCTTTTTCGAGGCGCGGGGCGACACCGTAGTCGGGATCAGTCTGCGCACGACGTCGGAAGCCGGGGCGCTTTCGCGGCAGCTTGAGGGGTGCGACGCGGTTGTCAACCTCGCCGGGGCAAACATCCTCGCCCGCTGGAGCGAGGCCTACAAGCAGACCCTTTATGAGAGCCGGGTTCATACGACCCGCAGGCTGGTGGAAGCGATGGGCCTTTGCGATGTGCGGCCGAAACTGCTGCTGAATGCTTCGGCGGTGGGAATCTACCGCAATGGCATCGAGGCGGATGAGCAGAGCCCGGTGGCGGAGGATTTTCTTGCGACCCTCTGTAAAGACTGGGAGGGCGAAGCGAACGAGGCCGTGCGTCTGGGCGTACGGGTCGCCGTGATGCGTTTCGGGGTGATCTATGGCAAAGGGGGCGGGGCGCTCTCGAAGATGCTACTCCCTTTCCGACTTTGTGTCGGGGGAACGCTGGGAAGCGGGGAACAGATGGTGTCGTGGATCCATATCGACGATCTTGTCCGCGCCATGCTCTACATCATGGAGCATGAAACGCTGCACGGGGTTTTTAACTTTACGGCGCCCAACCCTCTGACCAACAAGGAACAGACCCGGGTTCTTGCCGAAGCGCTGCACCGGCCGGCCATCTTCACAGTTCCGGTATTTGCCATTCGATGGCTCTTCGGGGATGGGGCGACGGTGGTGCTCGATTCGAAGGAGGTCTATCCGAAGGCCTTGCTGGAAGCGGGGTTCGCTTTCGAATTTCCCACCCTGGAAAGTGCGCTGGAGGATATCATCGGTTAAGGGAAGCCGCGGTGTGAGATACCGCAGGCCGGTTTGAACGAAGCGGCCGATTACAGCGGCAGCGGGCAGAGTACCTGCTGATACTCCGACCGGGCGAGGTCGAGCAGGGCGGGGTCGAGTTGATAGCGGCTGCCGGTGACCTCGTCGATGCTTTTGTAGGTGAAGTGGCTTTTGGTGTAGCAGATGACGCTGTGGGTGTGTTCCGAGAGGAGCCCGTCGATAGCGTAGGTGACGAACTTGTAGGCCATCAGGCGGTCGTAGACCGTCGGGTTGCCCCCGCGCTGGGTGTGACCGAGCACCGTCGCGCGGCTTTCGAAACCGATCTCCTTTTCGAACCAGTCGACGATGACGTCGGTCGCTTTGACCCCGTTGATCTTCACCCCTTCGGCAATGATGGCGATGAAGTAGTCGCGCCCCGCCGCGATCTGCTTGCGGTAACAATCACTGTAGCGCTCCAGGTCATATTCAAGTTCGGGGATAAGGCACATCTCCGCCCCGGAGGTCATGGCGGAGACGAGGGCGAGGTAGCCACAGTCGCGCCCCATCGTCTCGATGACGAAGGCGCGGCGGAACGCGCCCGCCGTATCGCGGATGGCGTCGACGGAGTGTTTGATGATGTTCAGCGCCGTATCGACGCCGAGGCAGTAGTCGGTGCCGTTGATGTCGTTGTCGATGGTGGAGGGAATGCCGCAGAACTGGATGCCGGTCTCGTGGTAAAACTTATCCATCCCCCGGAAACTGCCGTCTCCGCCGAGGACGACAAGCTTGTCGATCCCGTGCTTCTTAAGGTTCTCGTAGGCCTGCCGGCGGTATTCGGGTTCCATGAAGCGTTTGGAGCGGGCGGAGCCGAGCTTTGTGCCGCCGCGGGTGATGATTCCCGAGACGTCCTTGAAGCCCGCCGGGACGATTTTGTCGTCGATGAGACCCTCGTACCCGTGGTAGACGAAATAGGGAGTCAGGCCCTTTTCAAAACTGTATTCGACAAACCGCTTCAGGGCAGGGTTCATGCCCGATACGTCGCCCCCGGAACATAAAATCGCTATATTTCCCATCGCTTTCGGCCTCTCATGATTTTTAGGGGTACTATAGCATATTCCGGCAGCTTCAAACAGCGAAAAATGAGTAAAAAATAACGGATTCGTGCTGCTTGAAACTGCGGCAGTAGAGGCTCTCTGCGAGGCCGTTCTGCAAGGGACAACGTCACTGGCGCCGCTCTGATGTAGCGTCGGAGAGCAGCAGGACGCTTCCCAGCGTCGCCAGCGCCGCGAGGAAGACCATGGTGTAGCCCGAGGGGAGGTCGAAGCGGTAGGCGAGCACGATACCGCCCAGCGAAAGGGCCCAGCCGAAGCCCCATGCCGCGAGTAGCGGCGGGAAACGGCGCTGCATCCGTGCCACGAGGGCCGGGGCGATCAGCAGGACGAAGACGACGAGCACCCCGGCCAGCTGGACGGAGGAGGTAACGGTCAGCGCCAGCAGGGAGAAGAAGAGCAGTTCCCGGGCAAAGCCGCCGAGCCGGTGGTAGAGCCGCCAGAGCGTCACGGCGATGGCGCCGTAGAGCAGGGCGCTTTCGGCCACTTCGCGCTGCGTCACGAAGAGAATGTCGCCCGCCAGCAGGGACTTGAAGTGCTCCATCCCCTCGGCGGAGTGGGCCAGCACGAGCATGATGCCGCTGGCCCCCGCCACGTAGAGCAGCCCGATAAAGGCCTCCAGGTGGAGCTTTCGGCGGGAAGCGAAGGCGATCAGCACGGCGCAGAACAGGGCGAAACCGAGGGTCAGCGCATAGCGCTGCTCCCCGTGGAGGTACCCCAGGCTGACGGCACTGCCCAGGGCGGCGAACTGGGCGATGGCGAGATCGGTGAAGATGATGTTGCGCCGGAGGATCCCCAATCCGAACCAGCTGTGCAGCATCACCAGCACGACGACCAGCGCGGCGGGTACCAGCAGCAGGTCGATCATTTTGTCACGGCCCCGACAAGGGCATCGTAAAGGGCCTCGAGGGATGTTGCGGACTCCGTCGCCCCGATGTCGTGGGGAAGCACGCGAAGCGGAACGTCCGTCCTGGCGGCGATGAACTCCGCCGTTTTCGTCGGGTGGTAGACGTCGTGGAGGATGCAGCAGGCACCCTCAAGGCGGATCGCGTCGATCAGTGCCACCGTGTGCTTCGTGGAGGGGGGGATGCCCGGCAGCGGCTCGATGGTCCCGATACTCTCGATGCCGTAGGCGCGGAGAAAGTAGTTGAAGATGCCGTGGTACTGCACGACCCTTTTGCCTCCAGCCGATGCCATCGCCTCGTCCCATGCCGCGAGGCGCTCCCTCCACGCCGCTTCGAAGGTTTTCAGGTTCCGGTCGTACTCTGCCGCATTGGCCGGGTCCTTTGCGCTCAGGAACGCGGCGATCGCTTCGGCGACGGGGAGAATGTTGCGGGGGTCGAGGTGGAAGTGTGGGTTGCCGTCGGGGTGAACGTCGCCCCGGGCGCGGCTTAGCGTTTTGGGGACCTCGATAAGGGTGACGTGCCGGGAGAGTTCCAGGGTGCCACTGCCGCCGATTTTCGCGTTATTGGCCCGGTTGACCAGTGCCGGGAGCCAGCCGATCTCCAGCTCTCCGCCGTTGATGATCAGCGCGTCGGCGGTACGCAGTCTGGCGATCAGCGAGGGGCGCGGCACGACGAAGTGGGGGTCCCAGCTTCCCGGGGCAAGGACTTTGACGTCGACATGCTCCCCGCCGATCCGTTCCGTCACCGCCCCGATATAGGGGTAGGCGACGGCGACCTTGAGTGTCGCGAAGAGGCTCAACGGGAGCAGCATCGCTGCAAAGAGGATTTTTTTCATAGGTTACCCTTCCTAAAATGCGTGGGCGCCATGGGCGCCAATGGCGTAGTTGAACTGCAGAATCAGAGTCTTTACGTCTTTCTGCCCCTCTTCGTCGTCGTAGAGGGCCTCGTTGACGCTGTACTGCAGACGGATGCGGGAGAATTCGCTCGGGTTGTACTCGGCCATGACGCTGTAGCGCTCCAGCCCCTCGGGTTTGTCGAGGCGGGTGCCGTTGGCGGTGACGTCGTTTTTGAAGAGGTTGTCGTAGCGCACTCCCGCCCGCCAGTTCTGGTCATGGGCGTAGACGAACTGGGCGTAGCCACCGGCCTGCTTTTTCACCATAGCGACAGTGGCGGAGGTCTCGCCGTCGTACTGTATGCCGTCCATATCGCGGTAGAGCAGTTCGCTCTCAAAAGAGAGGCTGCGGTAGCTGCCGAGGTAGTGTTTGAGCGTCAGCTCCGCGCCGTAGAGTTCGCTCTCGCCGTAGAAGGCGTGGGGCTCCTCGTCTTCGAGGTGGTCGAGGCGGCTGTCGCCCTTGGCGTAGCTCACTCCACCGAGGATGGTCGTGGCGCCGATGTCGAAGGAGCTCTTCACGTAGGCGACGGTGAGGGCGGGGGCATCGGCCGCTTCAACGACTTCGATCGTCGTTGTATCGTTGAGGTCATGTTCGATCTCACCGATGCCGAACATCTGCTCGTTCTCCCCCTGGAGCAGCTCGATGCCGACCATCACGTAGAGCTCCGTCGGCGCGACCCACTGCAGCTGGGCACCCTTCTCGTTGAGGCCGTGGGAACCGAGGAAGGCATCGTAGACGAGCGGCGCGTCGGCGAAGTTCCAGGCGTGGTGGTGGGAGTTGTTGTGGCGGCCGAAGTCGGAGAAGAACTTCCCGCCCTTAAGGCGCAGGCCGTAGGGGAGGGCCGTCGTCGTGAAGTAGGCCTCTTCGATCTCGACGTTCTCCTCGCTGAAGTGGAAGACCCCGTCGAGGGTGAAGTTCGGGTCCACTTCGCTGCGGACGCCCAGTTCACCGTAGTTGAGGTTGAAGCCGTTGGCGGCGTTGTAGGTGGCGTGGCTCTGCTCGCCGTGACTGTGGCTGCCGATAAGGCCGTGGGCGATGGCCGGGACCTCCAGGTGGGAGACCTCGTGGTCGTCGAGGTTACGCTCCACGTAGGCGACGTCGACGATCAGGGAGATGTCGGGGTTGAGTGCTTTTTGCAAAAAAGTCTGGGGCTCCTGGGCGCTCGCGGCGGCCACCAGGGCGGCAATCATGGTTAGGGTTTTTTTCATAGCGTATTGCTCCGATCAAAAAAAAATAGTAGGGATGAGGGGTTAAAGGGGAGTCAGCAGATCGGAGGGGCGCGGGCGCCGAATGTACCTGCGCGGGTGGAGGTATGGACGCCGATGCGGTGTGCCAGGGGGGCTTCGTCGACCGGGCGGGGAAGTTCTCCTGCCGTTTCAAGGGGCGGCAGGGTGGCGACGGCGAAGGCGTGGACCGTACAGATGGGACAGTCGTCGCCCTCCGTTGCGGGGACGTCGCCGTGCGGGTGCGGCTGCGCGCTCTGCTGCTGCGCAGCGTAGGGAACGTGGTGATGGTGATGGGGGGTGTGCAGCGAGGCCAGGAAGTAACCCAGCGCCGCAAAGAGTAGCAGGCTGCGCATCATCAACGTTTTCATGGCGGAATTGTAGGGTGCCTTCCTTTAATAGTCGTTTATAAGTTCCGTTTCGTTAAAATTCGCGCCATATTTCGGGTGAAAACCACTCAAACTAATGGGCACCTCTAAAAACCCTGTACGGATCTCAGAGGGTTTTTGAAGCATGAAGTTTTCACTGTTTTCTGCGCAGGCCTAGCTAAAGCTAAGTCAAGCGGGAAACGGGGGAAAGAGCGTGCTTCAAAAGCCCTCCCGTAGGGCGCCACAGAGAAAAGCCATCCTTGGCGTTGCCGCTTTTCGTCTTAGCTATGGCTAGGCCTTCAAAGCGGCGCCTTGATGCTGACTTTCTCTGTGGCGCTGAGACCGTACAGGGTTTTTAGAGGTGCCCTTACAAGGAGCATGAATGAAACGCGCACTCCTGAGCGTCAGTGACAAAAGCAATATCGTCGAGTTTGCCAAGGCCCTGGTGAACCTGGACTACGAAATCGTCTCCACCGGCGGTACGTTCAAAATGTTGAAAGAGGCCGGCGTCCCGGCGATCGAAATCGACGAGGTGACGAAGTTCCCCGAGTGTTTCGAAGGCCGCGTCAAGACCCTCAACCCCTACATTCACGGCGGCATCCTGCACCGCCGCGACAAGCAGTCCCACCTCGACCAGGCGAAAGAACTCGGCGTCGAAGCGATCGACCTCGTCTGCGTCAACCTCTACCCCTTCAAGGCGACGATCGAGCGCACCGACGATTTCGAGGAGATCATCGAGAACATCGACATCGGCGGCCCGGCGATGGTCCGCTCCGCGGCGAAGAATTTCGACTCCGTCATGATCGTCACGGACCCCTCCGACTACTCCCTTGTCCTCGACGCTGAGACCAACGGCACCAACACGGTGGAGTTCCGCCGCGGCCTGATGATCAAGGCCTACGAGCATACGGCGGCCTACGACTCCATGATCGCCAATTACATGAACAAGCGTTTCAACAGCGGCATGGGCGAAAAGCAGTTCATCGTCGGCAACAAGGTGATGGATACCCGTTACGGCGAGAACCCCCACCAGAAGGGCGCCCTCTACGAGTTCGACGGCTACTTCAGCAAAAACTTCACAACCCTCAAGGGCGAGGCGAGCTTCAACAACATGGGCGACATCAACGGCGCGGTGAAGATCGCCGCGGCCTTCGGCGACGAGAACGCCGTCTGTATCGTCAAGCACGGCAACCCCTGCGGCTTTGCGATCCGCGACAACCTGACCGAAGCCTACGTCGAAGCGCTCAAGTGCGACCCGGTTTCCGCTTTCGGCGGCGTCGTCGCCGTCAACGGCGTTGTTGACCGCGAACTGGCTGAGAAGATGAACGAGATCTTCCTCGAGGTCGTCATCGCCGGCCGTATCACCGAAGAGGCGCAGGCGGTCTTCGAGTCCAAGAAGCGTATCAAGCTCTTCGAGTACGGCGCCGAGCGCATCGTCCTCTCCAACGACGAGAAGGACTTCAAACACGTCGACGGCGGTTTCATCTTCCAGGATGCCGACAAGGTCGGTGACGACGAAGTGAAAAATTCCGAGCTGAAGACGCAGCGCGCGGCGACGGAGCAGGAGCTCAAAGACGCCGAGATCGCCTGGAAGGTCGCGAGCCTGACCAAGTCCAACTGTGTCGTCTACGTCAAGAACGGTGCGATGGTCGCCGTCGGTATGGGGATGACCTCCCGCGTCGACGCCTCCCAGTGCGCCCTGAAGAAAGCGAAGGACATGGGCCTCGACGTCGAGGGCGCTGCGCTCGCCTCCGAAGCCTTCTTCCCCTTCCGCGACTCCATCGACGCCGCGGCGGCAGCCGGCGTCAAGACGGTCATCGAACCGGGCGGCTCCATCCGCGACGACGAAGTGATCGCCGCAGCCGACGAATACGGCATGGCCCTCTACTTCTCCGGCGTCCGCCACTTCCTCCACTAAAACCGTACGGGTCTTGAACCCGCGCGGATCTATCTGCTCCCCTTCTATAACACAGCACTGTTTTGAACCCCTCTGAAATCTTCGTTTAACAATTCAAAACCTATACTTTAGTATCACATTATGGCACTGCCCGATCCGCCAAAAGGTGGTGGTTGGGGTTGCCTGGCCGGGGGCTATCTATGGAACGCAACGTGATGGTGAAGCGCTACAATCAGGAGCTGAAGCGGGCGCTGGGGGAACTCGAGGCGCGGATCAAGCGGCTTCAGGGGGACGTTATCACGAAAAAGTATTTCGGCATCGAAAAGCTTGATCCGGTCGCCCAGGTGGCGTTGGAACTCTTAACGGGCAAGCTGGGAATCGTCAACGATGTTGCCGCACAGACGAAACTGATCATCAAGCTAATGAAAAACTCCGGGCTCAACCCCGACGACCTCTACCGGGAGAGTAGCCGGATATTGCGCGAACGGATACGGAAGACGCGCGAACTGGCCGAAAAACAGCGCAAAAGTGCCAAGACGAAGAAGAACAAACGGACCCGCGAGGAGACATTGATCCGGGCATTCTTTTCCGAAATGCTCAAAGAGATCATCGATCAGGAGTTGCTGCAGCCGCTGCGCTACGATATCTACCCGTCGCTGCGGAAGGACTCTGTCCGGACGACATGCGGCGCCGAATGCATCGACGGGCACCCCTGTCAACATATCGTTTGGGAGGGGTGGCTCTGTTGGCAGCACGGCGGAACGGCAGTGGGCACTGCCTGATATCTATTTCCGGAACCCGTCGACTCCGCGGCATCTGCCGAAAAGTGTACGCTTGCATTCAATCCTGATATTCTACTTTAAAATTCTATTTACATTGTTTGATAAAAATTTGATACAATTAAAGTTCCGTATCAAAAACAATATTTCACTTTGGCTGTCGTGATGAGGGAATAGCCATTCAGGGTAGAGTACCCGGCGAAAGCGAGATCGGCGGGTTTTAGATGTGAGGGGGGTGGCATGATCGAGTTTCACCTGGACGAATTCAACGGGATCGTACACCTGCGGCCCAATGGATTGCTCAACACGGCGGACTTCAAGGCGCTCGGCGTCGTGGTCGACCGCTATATCGACGATATCGGCGTG
>QKCD01000128.1 GCA_003245815.1 Sulfuricurvum sp. | reverse complement strand
ATCTCTACCGTCCCTTCAAAGAGAAGCGGAACTCCCGCGCGGCGACGGCCATCGTCAACGGCCTGACGCCCCTGGCGGAGAGCCTCGAGAAGGCGAAGGCGAGCCTCGCCGAACTCCGCACTGCCGCGAAGGGCTTCGTCAGGGGTGAAGTCGGCTCCGCGGAAGAGGCCCTCAAAGGGGCGCAGGACATCCTTGCCGAGCGCTACGCCGACGCGCCCCGGGAGCGCGAGTCGCTGCGCGCCTCCATGGGCCGTTTCGGCCTGCTGGAGGTGAAGAAGGGGAAGGAGTTCGACGAAAAGGGGCTCTATACCGCTTTCGCCGATCACGCGGAGAAGGTCGCGCGCATTCCCTCGCACCGCTATCTCGCGATTATGCGCGGGGTGAAGGAGAAGCAGCTCTCCGTCCGTATCACGGTCGACATGGAGCGCATCGAACAGAACATCCGGCAGTACAAAATCCCCCGTCACGCCTCCGACGCGAAGGAGCTCCTCTTCGAGGCCTACCGCGACGGTCTGAAGCGGCTGCTGATCCCCTCCGTCGAACGGGAGGTGCACGAGGAGCTCAAAGAGCGCGCGGACCTGGCGGCGATCGGCGTTTTCGGAAAGAACCTCGGCCAGCTCCTGATGACCCCTCCGGTGACGAAGCGGGTCATCCTCGGCGCGGACCCCGCCTTCCGCACCGGCTGCAAGCTGGCGGTCATCGACGCCAACGGCACCTACCTGGAGTCGGCGGTCATCTACCCGACGCCCCCGCAGAACGACTACGAGGGGGCCGCGAAAAAGGTGCTGGCGCTGGCGAAAAAGTATCGTATCGCCGCCGTGGCGATCGGCAACGGCACCGCCTCGCGGGAGACGCAGGAGTTCTTTGCCCGGCTGAACAAGGAGGAGGGGGCGGCCCTGAACTACACCGTCGTCTCCGAGGCGGGGGCCTCCGTCTACTCCGCCTCGAAGATCGCGGCGCAGGAGTACCCCGACCTCGACGTGACGATCCGCGGCGCCATCTCCATCGCCCAGCGGCTGCGCGACCCGATGGCGGCGCTGGTGAAGATCGACCCCAAATCCCTGGGGATCGGGCAGTACCAGCACGACGTCGACCAGAAGCTGCTGGAGAAGCAGCTCTCCGACGTGACGCAGGACCTCGTCAACCGCGTCGGGGTGGACATCAACTCCGCCTCCGTCTCGTTGCTGGCCTACGTGGCGGGGATCGGGCCGAAGGTGGCGCAGAACATCGTCGCCCACCGGGAGGAGCAGGGGGCGTTTCGGACGAAATCGGAGCTGCTGAAGGTGAAGGGACTGGGGCCCAAGGCCTACGAGCAGGCGGCGGGCTTCGTCCGCATCAAGGAGGGCAAAAGCCCCTTCGACAATACGGGCATCCACCCCGAGAGCTACGCTGCCGCGTCGAAACTGCAGGGGGTGGAGCTCTCCAAAGCCGACGTGAAGGCGCTGAGCCAAACGCTGCAGGTCGGCGAGGCGACGCTGCGGGACATTATCGCGGAGCTGCAGAAGCCCGGCTTCGACCCCCGCGAGGAGCTGCCGCCGATCCCCTTCAAGGAGGGGGTGACGGAGCTGTCGATGCTTCAGGTCGGCAGCATCGTCTCGGGGGTCGTACGCAACATCGCCGACTTCGGCGCCTTCGTCGATATCGGCCTGAAGAACGACGGGATGATCCATATTTCGAAGATGAGCGAAAAGCGCATCTCCCACCCGCTGGAGGTGCTCTCCCTCAATCAGTACCTGCCGCGCATCGAGGTGGTCGCCATCGACCGCGAGAAGGGGAGGGTCGGGCTGAGCCTGGTATAAACATATCTGCTGCTACCGGGGAGTCCTTGTACAGCCCTTCGAATCATGCCATAAGCGGCAGAGTGCAGGGCCGTTTCATTCCATGTTTTTAGGGGAGCGACGGTGAGGTTTCCTTGGCTATAATGAAACATGGCGATCAGAGAATACATCGAACAATTGCGGAATCAGCATGTGACGAGCCCTCCCCTGACCCTCGGGCATACGAGGGAAAACGTGCTGTTCGGGATCATCCTGACCATATCCCTGGCCGGGCTGATTGCCTATATTCCGAGCCTGATCGGTTCCGTCTACGGCGGTTATTTCGATACGGCCGCGATCGATACCCTCTTTTACTTCTGGGCGCTCTTCCTGCTTTTCTCCGGAAAACTCTCTTTCACCCAGAGAACCCTCGGACTGATCATCCCTATCTGGATCCTCTCCATCTACCTGATCGCACGTTTCGGGATCGGCGGGGCGGGTTTCCTCTGGCTCTTTGTCGTGCCGATCCTGGCGGGTGTGCTGCTGGGGCTGAAAAAGGGCGTGGTCACACTCTTCGTGACGCTGCTTGCGCTGCTTCTGATCGGTCTCTCCATCCGATATCTCGGTCTCTTCTCCGAGGCGTTCGGAACGCATCCGCTTCTGACCTGGTCGATCATGTCGGGAAATGCCTTGGCACTCGGCGCGCTGGTGATGGTCTCTGCCTCGGTGATGATCATGGGGCTCAACAGCGTGCTCAGGCAGCTCGATCACAAGATCAACGAACTGGCCCTGATCAAGGATGCGACCATCGAAACCGTTGCGACGCTGGCCGAATACCGCGACACCGATACCGGCGAACATATCGAACGGACGAAAATCTATGTCCGTATCATCGCCGAGCATCTCAGCAGAACACCCCGGTACGAAGAGAAACTGACGCCGGAATACATCACGCTGCTGTACAAGTCGGCACCGCTGCATGACATCGGGAAGATCGGCGTTCCCGACAATATTCTGCTCAAACCGGGCAAACTGACGACAGAAGAGTTCGAGATCATGAAGCAGCACACCGTCTACGGAAGGGATGCGCTCCTGAAATCGGAACGGAAACTGGGCCACAACAGTTTCCTGCGGCTGGCGGCCGAGATCGCCTATACCCACCAGGAGCGATGGGACGGTTCGGGGTACCCCCTCGGGCTGCAGGGTGAGGATATCCCGCTTTCGGGCCGTATTATGGCGGTCGCGGATGTCTATGACGCGCTGACGAACGAACGCCCCTACAAGGAGGCGATGGAACACGACGCGGCGATCGCCTACCTGAGAGAGAACGGCGGCACTCTCTTCGACCCCGAGATCATCGCGCTGCTTCCCCTCTTTGAAGAGGAGTTCCACAGGATCCACAAAGAGAAACGCTTTTAATGGAGTGGCTTCGCGGCTGCCCCCGCTTCATAAGTATCGGCTCGGCGTCGCTTCTTCTAGGCGCGTGCGAATTCCGACTTGAGAAACATGGCCAGCTGCGAATCGATGTTGATGACGTGGCGGTGGAACTTCTCGAAGGCGTAGTCGTCGATGTAGGAGCGGCCCATGGGGGGGAGCTTTTTCGCCTTTTCGAAAAAGTAGCGCATCTCGCTGAGCAGGGTCTCGTGCTCGCTTTCGTGCTCCTGCAGGCCGTAGTAACGGTGGGCGCGCATCAGCGCTTCTTCTCGGGCAAAATGGGTTTCGGTATGCGCGAGTAGCGCTTCGAAAGCGGAGAGGAAATCGTTTCCTCTGGAGTGCTTCGCATCTTCGAGCAGCGTCAAAAACTCGGCGTGGATCGCGTCCATCTCGGCAACGCCGAGGGTCAGGGCTTCGTTCACATCTCTTCCTTTGTGACGGGGGTTTCTCGGAAGATGCAACTTTTATGCGACCCGCTCTAGGCAGTTCCGCCGACGTGGACGACGACTTTGCCCCTGGCCTTGCCCGCTTCGACATAGCGGATGGCTTCGGGGCTCTCTTCGAGCGTAAACGTTTTGTCGATAAAGACCTTCAGCTTCCCGGATTCAAGCAGCTCGGAGAGGACGTCGAGCCCCTGGTTGGCCTTGTGCAGCAGCAGGCCCATCTGTTTGTCGGTGAAGAGGGAGATCAGGGGGGCCAGCAGCATGAGCTGGTTGATCAGCGCCGTTTTCCCGCCGACCATGGCGTAGACGCCGCCCGGGCGCAGGGCGCGCCGGTACGCGAAGAGCGAATGAAACCCCTTGACGTCGATGATGCGGTCGTAACCCCGGCCGTTTCGGGTGAAGTCCTCCCGGGTATAGTCGATGACACGGTCGGCTCCGTACGCCAGGACCTGTGCCGTTTTCGCCGTACTGCAGACCCCGGTGACTTC
>QKCD01000132.1 GCA_003245815.1 Sulfuricurvum sp. | reverse complement strand
GCTCAGCAAGGTGCTGCAGCTGATCTTCCGGATCGAAAAGGGGAACTTCGTCATCGACGACATCATTGCCGACGAGCCCCTGGAACAGGGGAGTACGCATAACGAGATCGACCGCCTTTTCCGCCATCTCGAACGGATGGTGGACGCGCTGCGCCCGGTCATCGGCAACGTTGTCGAGGCGAGCCGGCAGATGGCCTTCGAGGCGAGCTACGGTTACGTGAAGATCGACAGGACCAACGCCCATGTCACCGATCAGAACCGCCGGCTGGAGCGCTCCCAGGAGCAGATCAGCCAGGTGCTCGGCATCAACGCCTCGGCAGGGGAGAACCTGCAGCGGCTGCATGCCGACTCTAAGGTCTCCGTGCAGACGATCGAGTCGGGGCAGGAGCAGATCTCCCGCAACCTGACCGAGAGTACGCGCGCGGCCTCGGCGATGGACGACACGGTGGCGGCGATTACCGAACTGCGGAACTTCTCGAACGAGATCTCCCATACGATCGAGGTGATCACCGACATCGCCGACGAGACGAACCTGATCGCCCTCAATGCGGCGATCGAAGCGGCCAGGGCCGGGGAACACGGCCGCGGATTCGCCGTCGTCGCGGACAAGATCCGCGAACTCGCCGAGGTGTCGCTGGCCAATGCCCAGACGATCGGAAACGTATTGCGCAGTATCCACGCCCATATCGACAAGGTGACCCGGAATGCAGGCCAGGCGAAAGGAGTGATCGTCACCCTCGGGGAGAGCTCCGTCGCCCTGAACACGCGTTTCGTGCAGATCCGCGAAAACATCGACCGGATCACCGGCGTACTGGAGGATTTCAGACGGGATTTCGCCGACGAGACGGTGGCCCTGGAACGGATTCGCAAAGACCTGAACCATATCAAAGAGGCGAGCGGCGAACTCTCCGACAACGCGGAAAACGCGAAGAAGATCATGACCCTCCTGGTAGTCAAAGGGGGAAGCCTGAAGTCCCTGGCCGACGGTTTCGAGGTGGTCCTCAACCGCCGTTCCGAAACGCGTACGATCATCACCCCGCCGCTGCACGCCGTGGCGAAGGTCGGAACGGCGGCGCAGGAGGTCTACCTCTTCGATGCGACGCAGCAGGGAGTCTCCTTCTACTCCGTCGATGCGGCCGAACAGCGGCGCTTTGCCGTCGGCGACCGCGGCCGGCTGGAGCTTGACGCTGAACTCGGCGGCGTCCGGGAGATCGCATTCGAGATCGTTACCCTCAGCGTGGAGTCCGACGAGGGGGTCTTCTTCTACGGGGCCCGGCGCAAAAATCGCGATATGGCTTGAAAAAAAAGCGCGATTGCGCTAGAATGCGATTTCCAATTTGCCCGCACCTATACGGGTAGAAAAATATATAGATATACGTACAAAGCCCTGCTTAGCCGTGTATCACCAAGGTAACCACCATGAAAAAAGAGATCCATCCTACATCTGTAGCGTGTACTGTCACATGTGCGTGTGGCAACACCTTCACAACAAAAAGCACCAAAGAAGAGCTGCGTATCGACATCTGTAACGAGTGCCACCCCTTCTACACCGGCTCCCAGAAAGTCGTCGACACTGCCGGACGTATCGAGAAGTTCAAGAAACGTTACAACCTGGCCTAAGGCCGTTTTCCCGGAGCCGTATAGATGCTTATACTGGTTCCGACCCCCATCGGCAATATCGGCGACATCTCGCTGCGTGCCATGGAGACCCTCTCCCAAGCGGACGTCCTGCTCTGCGAAGACACCCGAATCACGAAAAAACTGGTCCGACTCCTTCAGGAACGCTACGCGCTTGAAACGAAACAGACCGAGTACCACTCCCTGCACTCCCACAACGAACAGCACTTCATCGCGACCCTGACCCCCGGGTTCTTTGACCGTAACGTCGTTTATGTCAGCGACGCAGGCATGCCCGGCATCAGCGATCCCGGCCAGCTTCTGGTCCGCTACTGCATCGAGAACGATATTCCCTACGACGTCCTTCCGGGTGCCAATGCGGCGCTAACAGCTTTTGTCGCCAGCGGTTTCGTCGGGACGCAGATGCTCTTCTTCGGGTTTCTTCCCCACAAGGGAAGCGACCGCGCCGCAGCCCTGCAGCAGGCCCTTTACAACGGCTACACGACGGTGCTTTACGAAGCGCCGCACCGCCTGGCGAAGCTGCTGCACGAACTGGTTGAAGAGGCGCCGCAGCGCCGCATCTTCCTGGCGAAAGAGCTGACGAAAAAGTTCCAGCGCTACCTTCACGGCACGGCTGCCGAGGTCGCCGAGGCGCTGGGCGAGGGGATCAAGGGGGAGTGGGTCGTCGTCATCGAGGCGGGCCCGAGCCGGCAGAGCAGCCTGAGCGAACGAGAGGTTCTTGCCATGGACCTTCCCAAGAAGGCGGCGGCGAAACTGATCGCGAAGATCACGGGCGAGCACCCCAAGGCCTGCTACCAGCGCCTGCTGGAGCAGGAACACTAGCCAGTCCGGCTTCCCAAAAGACTTAAGTAATATTAGGATAGAATCCATCCATGTTGATTTACGGCAAACAACCGGTCTACCACCTTATCGAGCGCCATCCGCAGAAGCTGCAGACCCTCTACCTCTCCAAGGAGCTCCCCAAAAAGGAGTACGCGCGGCTGATGCGGCTGGGTTGCGAGGTGAAACGCATCCCCCCCAACGCCGCCCAGGCGATGAGCCGCAACGGCAACCACCAGGGATTCCTCGCCGAGGTCGCCGAGGTGGTGCCGGTTGCGCTGAAGGAGATCCTGGAGTCTGAGTTCGTCGTCGTGCTCAGCGGCATTACCGACGTGGGGAACATCGGGGCGATCGTGCGCACCGCCTACGCCCTCGGCGTGGACGCGGTGGTGGTGTGCGGCCTGAAGAGTTTCGCCTACGAGCCCGTCGTGCGCAGCAGTACCGGGGCACTCTTCGACCTGCCGTTCGTCGTGCAGCATAATCTCTACGATGTGATCAACGATCTGAAGGTTGCCGGCTTCGCGCTCTACGGTGCAGTGATGGACGGCGAGGATATCCGGAATACGGCGATGGCGCCCAAACGCGCCCTTCTTCTTGGCAACGAGGCCGAGGGGATCCCCGCGCGGGCCCAGGAGAAACTCGACCGCAGGGTCAGTATTACGATGGCGCACGGCTTTGATTCGCTCAACGTCAGTGCCGCCGGTGCGATTCTAATGGACAGGATGAGATAGATGAGCAACGACGGATTGGAAACGATAAAAGCACTGGGAATCGACCGGGTGCATGCCGAGACCCATATCTCCGCGACGAACCTCAAAGCGATTTTCGAGAAGTCCTTCGAGGGGATGCCCAAGGTGCAGTTCCTCGGTTTCGTCTCGATCCTTGAACGGGAGTACGGGGTCGATCTGAGCGGCCTGAAAGAGGAGTTTGTCCGCTATGGCGAGGAGCACGGGATCGATGACCCCTCCAAGACGACGATCGTCCCCCCCTCCTTCGATTTGCGGAAAAAGCGCAAAGGGTGGGCCTATATCGTGGCCCTGGTTGCCGGGATCGTCTGGGTCGTCTATCTCATCGGCAGTTCCCCCTCTTCGGAATCTGCAGTGCCGGCACCGAAAAAGGCCCCGATCGAGATCGTGAAACCCGTGGAGACAACGCCCGCCGAGGCGGTGATGCCCGAAGCCGAAGCAGCGCCTTCCGAGGCGATTGTGACCGACGGCGAAGCGGATATGGAAGTCGCGGCGGCAGAACCTGAAGCAGCGGAACCCGAGGTGGCGACGCTGCCCGCGCCGATAATTCACGACACCCTGCAGATCCTGCCGAAAGTACGCCTCTGGGTCGGGATGGTTGATCTGGCGACCTACAAGAAGTCGCAAATCACGACGGCGGACCCGATCGTTGTCGATACGAACCGCTCCTGGCTCTTCATCTTCGGCCACGGCAACCTGAAGCTCGAGCATAGCGGGGAGATTATCGACCTCCAGAGCAAAGAGCCCCTCTACTACCATTACGACGAAGGGACGCTGAACGAGATCAGCGAGTCGGAGTTCAAACGCTACAACCGGGGGCGCGCATGGTAAAACGACTGCTGTTGGCAGCGCTGCTGCTGGTCAACGTGTCGGCGGATGAACTCCTTTACGGGAAGATCCAGGATCTGATCGGCGAAAAGGCGTTCAGAGAGCACATGGGACTGATCAAAATCGTCTTCTCCCCGACGGGCTCCTACTACAACGCAGAGCGTCTCGACGTCGTCCGGATTATGGAGACGCTGCGCGAGAACAACCTGATCACCCTTGATTTCGGCCGTCCCCGCCAGATGGAAATGACCTTCTCCACCGTCGGTTCCCCCCTCTTTTTCGTCAAACTGATGGAGGAGACGCTGCGCTCCATCGGCTACATCCGCTACAACACCGTGGAGTCCCGCCGCGACGGCGAAAAGTTCTCCTGGAAGATATCCCTCTCGAGTGAACATGCAGCGGACCCCTCCATGCTGGGCGGAGAGCTTCTGAAGCGGGGGTGCCGTATCACGGATATCACCCGTGACAGCGTAGAACGGTGGGCCTACGAGGTGAATATGCTCGAAGCGCACCTGAACCTCGAACCGATGGTCAACGGTTCCCAGCTTCGCGTCAACCGGCTCCTGGACGTCTACTGGCTCAATGTCGCCAACGTCCAGCACATCACCTTCAACAGTCTCGGGGCGAACAACTGGTACCCCTACATCGCCTTCTTCGATGCGGACATGAACCTGCTGCAGGTCTACAAGCGCGACCGCAAAAGCTGGCAGGTGATGCTGCGCGCTCCCAAGGAAGCGGTCTACGCCAAGGTGGCCGACCTCTATAGCATGAAAAATATCAAAGACGGATTCCACATTCTCGGCAGGGGCCGGAAGTAACCTCCCGAGGGGGGCTGCAAAGGGCCGTGCCGCCGCATCGGCGCGGCATGCCGCAATTGTCTTTTCACACTTTTCTCCTAATATGCTAAAATTGCACCCATATTTCAGGCCTGCTTGAAAAAGCGCGACAAGGCTTCACAGAATGGGTAATCACAATGTTTGACGAAATACAGTTTGACCGTATCAAGCGCCTCCCGAAGTACGTCTTTGCGGAAGTCAACGAACTCAAGATGGCGGAACGCCGTGCCGGTGCGGACGTGATCGATTTCAGTATGGGGAACCCCGACGGTGACACCCCGGACCACATCCGCGAAAAACTGGTGGAGTCGGCGCAGAAGACGAAGACCCACGGCTACTCCAACTCCAAGGGCATCATCAAGCTCCGCAAGGCGATCTGCGACTGGTACGAGCGCCGTTACGGTGTGATTCTGGACCCGGAGACGGAAGCCGTCGCCACGATGGGTTCCAAAGAGGGATACGCCCACCTTGCCTATGCCATTACCAACCCCGGTGACGTCATCGTCGTGCCGGACCCGACCTACCCGATCCACTCCTACGGTTTCGTACTGGCCGGGGGCAACGTGCAGAAGATGGAACTTCCCTTTGATGAGGATTACGTCGTGGATGAGGACCAGTTCTTCGTCAACCTCGATACGGCCTTCAAGGACTCCTTCGTCAAGCCGAAATACATCGTCGTCAACTTTCCGCATAACCCCTCCTCGGCGACGGTGACTCCGGAGTTCTACGAGCGCCTCGTCGCCCTGGCGAAGAAGGAACGCTTCTACATCATCTCCGACATCGCTTACGGCGACATCACCTTCCGCGGCTACAAGACCCCCTCGATCATGTCCGTACCAGGGGCGAAAGATGTCGCCGTCGAGTCCTTTACCCTTTCGAAAAGCTACAACATGGCGGGATGGCGCGTCGGTTTCTTCGTTGGCAACAAGAAACTGATCGCGGCGCTGCAGAAGATCAAAAGCTGGCTCGACTACGGCATGTTCACGCCGATCCAGGTTGCGGCGACGGTGGCGCTCAACGGCGACCAGCAGTGCGTCGAGGAGATCGTCTCCAAGTACGAGAAACGCCAGGACGTCCTCGTCGAGGCGTTCAACCGCGCGGGCTGGCCGGTCAAGCTTAACCGCGCCTCCATGTTCGTCTGGGCCAAGATCCCCGAGTGCGCGGCGCACCTGGGCTCGCTGGAGTTCAGCAAGCGGCTGCTTGTCGAGGCGCAGGTCGCCGTGGCGCCTGGCATCGGCTTCGGCGAGTACGGCGAAGGATATGTCCGTATCGCCCTGATCGAGAATGAGAACCGCATCCGGCAGGCGGCGAAGAACATCAAGCGCTTCCTCGCACAGTTCGAAGAGGGAGCGGTAGAGTGATTAACGTCGGTGTCATCGGTGTCGGGACGGTAGGGACGTCGGTCGTCAAGATCCTCGAACAGAACAAGACGATGATTACGGCGCGCGCCGGAGACGAGATCCGTGTCAAGACCGGCGTGGTCCGCAACCTGAACAAAAAGCGCGATCTGAACATCGCGCTCTGCAATGACCCCTACAGCGTGGTGAACGATCCCGAGATCGATATCGTCGTGGAGCTGATGGGCGGTGTGGACGAAGCTTTCGAGGTCGTGAAAAGCGCCCTGAAGAACGGCAAGGCCGTCGTCACCGCGAACAAGGCCCTGCTCGCCTACCACCGTTACGAACTGCAGGAGATGGCGAAGGATATCCCCTTCGAGTACGAAGCGAGCGTCGCTGGCGGCATCCCCATCATCAATGCGCTGCGTGACGGCCTTTCGGCCAACCACATCCAGTCGATCCAGGGGATCATGAACGGTACCTGCAACTACATGATGACGAAGATGATGAACGAGGGGGTCGCCTTCGACGCCATCCTCAAAGAGGCGCAGGAGCTCGGCTATGCCGAAGCGGACCCGACCTTCGACATCGGCGGTTTCGACGCCGCCCACAAACTGCTGATCCTCGGCTCCATTGCCTACGGCATCGACGCCAAGCCCGAGGAGATCCTGATCGAAGGGATCGAACATGTTACCCAGGAGGATATCGCTTTCGCCCGGGAGTTCGGCTACGTCATCAAGCTACTCGGCATTGCGAAGAAAGAGGGCGACGAGGTGGAGATGCGGGTGCACGCCTGCCTGATCCGCAAGGACGCGATGATCGCGAAGATCGACGGGGTGATGAACGGGGTCAGTGTCGTCGGCGACAAGGTCGGCGAGACCCTCTACTACGGTCCGGGTGCCGGCGGCGACGCGACGGCCAGCGCCGTCGTGGCCAACATCATCGACATCGTCCGCTCCGGCAAGCGGGCGCCGATGCTGGGCTTCGACAAGCCGCTGGAACGGGGACTGAAGCTCAAGGATAAAAACGCCATCGTCTCCAAGTACTACCTCCGCCTGAAGGTGGAGGACAAGCCGGGCGTTTTGGCGAAGATCGCCGCGCTTTTCGGCGACCACAACATCTCCGTCGAGACGATGCTCCAGCGCCCGGTGGACGGCTCCTACGCGAACCTTCTCTTCGCAACGCACGAGGCGAAAGAGGGGGATATCCAGAGGGTGATTACCGCCCTTGAAACCCTCGATTTCGTCGCCGCGAAGCCGGTGATGATCCGGATCGTCTAGGCGTTCCGGAACCCCCTTCCCCCATCACCTTTTTTGCTTTTTACCCGGCCCTGTTAAGGGCCGTGAACCCCACTGCTTACGCCAAATTTAAGCCCTTCGTATCACATCGCTTTCTTGCAGATATTAAGAGACAAGAGGGTAGACTTTTTGCATGATAAATCCCCCGTGCACGGGGCAGAATGACAGGGCAGCAGCATGTTAAAAAAGATCGACAGCGTATGTACGTATTGCGGCGTCGGATGCGATATCGTCGGTGAGGTGGAGGAGAATCGGATCGTCAAGATCAGCGCCTCGCCCGACGGTTACGTCTCCCAGGGAAAGCTCTGCGTCAAAGGGAAGTACGGTTTTGATTTCGTCGCCTCCGACGAGCGGATCCGTGAACCCCGGATCAAGAAAGCGTTTTTGGAGAAGAACCCCCATATCCGCGAGGCGATCGCCCCATCGCTGCGGGAGCTCGATGCGACCTGGTACGTTACCGATGTCGAAAACGCGGTCCGGGCCTCGGCGATGAAGATGGCGGAGGTCCGCGAGAAGCACGGCCGCCACAGCCTCTGTTCCATCGGGGGGGCGCGTACCTCCTGCGAAAGCGCCTTTTTGTTCCAGAAATACACCCGCCACGTCATTGACTCCCCCCATGTCGACAACTGCGCGCGGGTCTGCCACTCCCCCAGCCTGAAAGGGATGCGTACGACGATCGGGGAGGGGGCGGCAACCAATCCCTACAACGACATCTACGAGACGGAATTCATTATCGTCATCGGTTCCAACACAACCGAGGCACACCCCATCGTCGCCAACCGCCTCGTCGAGGCGGCCCAGAAACATCATCACCTGGCCGTCATCGACGTCCGGGAGATCAAGCTGATGAAGTTTGCCAAGCACAAGGCGGTCATTCCCCACGAGGCGAACCTGCTTGTGCTCAACATGATGGCCTACGTCATTCTCGACGAGGAGCTCTACAACAAGGAGTTCGTCGCGACCCGTACCAAGTGGTTCGAGGAGTACCGCGAGAAGATCATGAACGATCCCTACGCGAATCCGGACTTCTTCAAACAGGTGGAGGGGTACGAGTACCTCGCCAAGATGATCCCCAACATTGCCCGCGAATACGCGGTGAAAAACTCGATGATCTTCTGGGGGCTGGGAATCACGGAACATATCGACGGCTCCTACGCCGTTATGGCGATCACCCACCTGGCGCTGCTGACGGGCAACATCGGGCGCCACGGCGTCGGCCTGATGCCGCTGCGGGGGCAGAACAACGTCCAGGGGGCCTGCGACATGGGCTGCCTTCCCTACTACGACCCCGACTACAAGACCCCCAAAGAGGTCGGCCTGATGACCCCGGAGCTTGTCGATGCGATGCTGGAGGGGAAGATCAAGTCCCTGCACAACATGGGGGAGGATATCATGCATATCCACCCCAACATCAACAAGATTGAGAAGGCGATGAACGAGCTGGAGTTCATCCTCGTGCAGGAGCTCTTTATGACGGACATCGCGCAGCGCGCCGACGTCGTTATCGGGGTGAAGTCCGCCTACGAGAAGACGGGGGTCTACGTTAACGCGATGCGCCGCCTGCACCTCTCCCAGCCGCTGGTGCAGTCGGACCTGCCCGACGACTGGGAGGTGATCCAGATGCTGGCGAACCATCTCGGCGCGGGGTACGATTACAAGGAGAGCTCCGACGTCTGGGACGAGGTGCGCAAAACGGCGCACGAACGCTATAGCGGGGCCTCCTATCTGCGGCTCGAGCGTCACCGCAAGCGGGGCCTGCAGTGGCCCGTCTACAACGAGGATACCCCGGTCCTGCACCTTCTCGACTTCCGTACCCCTGACGGTCTGGGGCAGTTCCACTACCACCAGTACCGGGAGCGCGGTATGATACAGGAGCTGCGTGAAAAACGGCTTGAGGGGTACCACCTTACGACGGGACGCACCCTGGCACACTACAACAACGCCGCGCAGACGAAGCGCAGCGAATCGTTGAACAAGCGCTATGATGAGGACGTACTGCTCGCCTGTGAAGCCGATGCGGCGGACTTCCCGACGGAATTCGTCATCCTGAAGACCGAGAACGGCGAGACGGCGCCGCTGCGGGTGAAGCTGACCGACAAGGTGCAGCCCAAGACGCTCTTCACGACCTTCCACCACAGCAAATCGAAGATCAACGCCATTTTCGGCGACAAGCGCGACGAGTTGATCCTGACGGCGGCCTTCAAATCGATCAAGGTCGAGGTCGTTCCCGTCGCATAGCAGCGGGCGGGATCTTGTAGCAACGTCGGCCGGGGAGGTCCATGCCCCGGTCCAATCCGATCAAAGGCAATCCATGAGCCGAAGCAAGGGGAACATCGCCGAAGAGGAGGCCTGCCGCTACCTGCGGGAACGGGGCTTCGATCTGATCGACCGCAACGTGCACAGCCGCTTCGGCGAGATCGATATCATCGCCCTCAAGGAGGGCGTCCTCCACTTCGTCGAGGTCAAAAGCGGTACGACCTACGAAGCGGCGGCGCAGAACATCACGCCGACGAAAATGGACCGGATCCTCAAAACCGTCGAACACTACATGGCCCGCCACCAGCTCGATCTGGAGTATACGATCGATGCGGTTATCGTCATCGGAGAACGGGTCGAATGGCTCCCGAATATCACCCTCTGAAACAAATCGGATAAATTTTATCTTATTAGCGTTTGAAGCCTATTTTTGGGCGGTCGCGCCAAAGACATTTTAAAGAAACCACAGGTATAATACCTCTATCTTAAAAACAAAAACAAGGGAAAGTCATGGGTAAATATCTTGAGTTGACAGCAGCGAATTTCGACGACACGGTAAAAGAGGGTGTCAGCATGGTAGACTTCTGGGCGCCGTGGTGTGGGCCCTGCCGCATGATCGCTCCGGTCATCGAAGAACTGGCGGAGGACTTCGAAGGAAAAGCGAAGATCTGCAAAGTCAACACGGACGAAGAGCAGGACATCGCGATCAAGTTCGGCATCCGCTCCATCCCGACGGTGATCTTCTTCAAAAACGGCGAAGTCGTTGACCAGATGGTCGGCGCCGCTTCCAAACAGGCGTTCGAAGAAAAAATCAACGCACTCCTCTAAATCGAGAAGTCGGCGGCAATGGCCAGACGCGGAGCAGGTCTCTTCTCCGTTGCCACGCTGCTGGCATCCTTCTTCGGCGCGGCGATGATCGCCGGCGCCTTTGCCTACTTCAACTACAAATTTTCCGAGTACAAGTTTATCGATTTCTCCGAATGGGTCTTTTATGAAGATCAGGCGCTCTTCATTCCGACCCGGGAGCGTTACCTCGTACTCTTTTACAGTTCCAAGGCTCCCGGCACGGTCGAGAAGATCCTTGCCGCAAAGACCCCCTACCCGGTGATCGCCATCGACTACTATCAGCAGAGCTTTCCTTCGACGGAGCGGGTGACCTTTCTGCGGGGCGGTACGAACACGCTGCTGAGCTTCATTCAGCGCTTCAACATATACCGTTCACCGAGCATTTTCATTATCAAGAAATCCAAAGAGGCACTTTATAAACAAGATAGTATGATACGCGAACTCGACACATTAGAGAAGTTATCAATACAATCCGGGCAGCTTTGAAGGCCCGAATCAAGGAGAGAAGAATCATGTTGGATTTAGCGATTATCGGCGGCGGACCGGCAGGTCTGACGGCGGGTCTTTATGCGACGCGTGGCGGGCTTGAAAACGTCACGATGTTTGAAAAAGGGATGCCCGGCGGGCAGATCACCCAGAGCTCGGAGATCGAAAACTACCCGGGCGTCAGCGGCGAAATTACCGGTATGGACCTGATGATGCCGTGGCCCGAGCAGTGCCAGAAATTCGGCCTCAAACATTCAATGGTCGAAGTGACCCGCGTCAGCAAAGGCGAGAACGGCTTTGTGATCTCCAAAGGTGACGGCACCACCGAGGAGGCCCACAGCGTCATCGTCTGTACGGGTTCGACGCCCAAGCGCGCGGGATTCGCGGGTGAAGACGAGTTCTTCGGACGCGGGGTGAGCACCTGTGCGACCTGCGACGGCTTCTTTTACAAAGGCAAAGAGGTTGCGGTCATCGGCGGCGGCGATACGGCCCTCGAAGAGGCGCTCTACCTCGCGAAAATCTGCGCGAAGGTCTACCTGGTCCACCGCCGCGACACCTTCCGGTCGGCACCGAACACGATCGAACGGGTGAAGAACACAGCGAACATCGAACTGGTCCTGAACACGGTACCCGAAGAGGTGTACGGCGACGCGATGGGCGTAAACGGTCTTCGCGTTAAGGCAAATGACGGTACAATTCGCGACATCAATGTACCGGGTGTATTCGTCTTTGTCGGCAATAACGTCAACAACAGCGTCCTGCTGCAGGAAGACGGCAGCTTCCTCTGCGACATGACGGAGTGGGGCGAAGTGAAGGTCGATATTAAGATGCAGACCTCCGTTGCGGGGCTTTACGCCGCAGGCGACATGCGCATCGACGCGCCCAAGCAGGTGGTCTGTGCCGCCGGTGACGGCGCCGTAGCCGCGCTGCAGGCGATCGCCTTCGTCGACGAGAAGCTCAACGGCTGAACCGCAAGGAGCGCAGGGGAGAGATGATCGGCACCAGGTACATTCAGCGCCCTCTACAGGCGCATACGTGTTTTAAAGAGGTATAAATGATTAAAGCAGGTGTATTTGGTGCGACCGGCCGCGTCGGCCGGCTTCTGATTGAGGACCTTCGCAAGGAGGAGGGAATCGAGCTCTCCGCGGTCTACGTCCGCAATGAGCTCGATTTCGCGATCGATCCGTCGGTGCTCGTAACGAACGATATGGCGACCTTCCTGAAAGGGTGCGATATCGTCATCGACTTTTCGCTGCCCGAGGCAATGCAGTTGCTGCTGGAGACGGCGATGACCCATCCGAAGCCGATTGTCAGCGGCACGACCGGGCTCGACACCCACCAGGCGAACCTGCTGCGCGATGCGGGCGAGAAGATGCCGATCCTCTACGCGACGAACATGTCGCTGGGGGTGGCCCTGATGAACAAACTGGTCTACTTGGCGTCGAAAACCCTCGAAAACTTCGATATCGAGATTGTCGAGATGCACCACCGCCACAAGAAAGACGCCCCCAGCGGCACGGCGCTGACCCTGGCCGAATCCGCGGCCCGGGGCCGTGACGCGGACCTCGACGACGTTCGCATCAGCGGCCGCAACGGCAACATCGGCGAGCGCACGAAGGGTGAGATCGCCGTCATGGCACTGCGCGGCGGCGACATCGTCGGACGCCATACCGTCGGCTTCTACAACGACGGCGAATTCATCGAACTCAACCATACGGCGACAAGCCGCAACACCTTCTCCAAGGGAGCGATCCGGGCGGCGAAGTGGCTTATCGGCAAAGAGGCGGGCATCTACTCGATCGCTGACAGCCTGGAACTCTCCTAATCGATTCAGCAAAAAGGAACAACAGTGCAGAGAGAACTCAACGAAGAGTGTGCGGTAGTCGGCATTTTTAACCACAGCGAGGCCTCCAAGCTCGCCTATTTCGCCCTGCATGCGATGCAACACCGCGGCCAGGAGGCTGCGGGTATCAGCAGCGGCGACGGCGAGAAACTCCATACGATCAAGGACCGCGGTCTCGTGACACGGGTCTTCGACGAACAGAAGCTCAAAACCCTCAAGGGGCATATGGCGATCGGCCATACCCGCTACTCCACCGCCGGCGACGACTCGATTCTCGACGCCCAGCCGGTCTACGCCCGCTACGACCTCGGGCAGCTCTCCATCGTCCACAACGGTAACCTGACCAATGCCCAGGAGGTCCGGGGCGAGCTGATTGAGAAGGGGGCGATCTTCCAGACCTTCATGGATACGGAGAACCTGATTCACCTGATCGCCAAGAGCAGCCAGAAGAAGCTCAAGGACCGTATTATCGACGCGGTCCACAAGATCGAAGGGGCCTACTCCCTCGTCTTCCTGAGCCGCTCGAAGATGTTCGCCGTCCGCGACCGCTTCGGATTCCGCCCGCTGAGCCTCGGACGGGTCGGCGACGGCTACGTCGTCGCCTCCGAGACCTGTGCTTTCGACCTGATCGGGGCCGAGTACCTGCGCGACGTCAACCCGGGCGAGATGCTGATCTTCGAGAAAGGCAAGGCACCGCAATCGATCCAGGTTTTCGAACCGACACCCAAGCACTGCATCTTCGAGTACGTCTACTTCGCACGCCCCGACTCCGACGTCTACGAACAGAACGTCTACGAGATGCGCAAGAACATGGGCAAGGAGCTGGCCAAGGAGAAGCCGATTGACGCGGATATGGTCATCCCGGTACCCGACGGCGGCGTCCCGGCGGCGATCGGCTACTCCCAGGAGAGCGGCATCCCCTACGAAATGGGCATCATGCGCAACCACTACGTCGGTCGTACTTTTATCGAGCCGACCCAGGAGATGCGCGACCTGAAGGTCAAGATGAAACTCTCCCCGATCCGCAAGCTGATCGAGGGGAAGCGCCTGATCGTCATCGATGACTCCATCGTCCGAGGCACGACGAGCCGTCAGATCGTCCGGATGCTCAAAGACGCCGGCGCCGCCGAGGTGCACATGCGCATCTCCTCGCCGCCAACGACAGATCCCTGCTACTACGGGGTCGACACGCCGGACAAGCACAAGCTGATTGCGGCCAACATGAATACGCAGGAGATCTGCGATTTCATCGAGGCGGATACTCTGGCGTACCTGAGCAACGAGGCGCTGCTGCGCAGCGTCAACGCCTCCGACACCAACTTCTGTACCGCCTGTTTCACGGGTGACTACATCGTCTAAAGGGTGCTCTTGCAGACCCGGCAGATCTACACCTTCGGCACCTATTTGCAGGAACGCTTCGGCGAGCGGGTCTTCAAAGTCCCGGTCTCCATCTCCGGGTTCACCTGCCCCAACATCGACGGCACCGTCGCGAAGGGAGGGTGCACGTTCTGCGAAAACGACTCTTTCAGCCCCAGCCTCGACCGTGCCAAGCCGCTGAAGGGGTTCCATCTCAACCTGGACTCCACGGAAAACCCCTTTCTGGACAAACAGCTCAAACAGCTGGAGATTCAGTTCGAGAGTCTCAGTGCCCGGCTGCGGCGCGACTACGGGGCGACGAAGTTTCTCGTCTACTTCCAGTCCTTCACCAACACCTACGCCCCCTTCGAGACCCTCAGGGCCCTCTACGAACGCGCCCTCTCCTTTGACGACGTCGTCGGGTTGAGTATCGGGACCCGCTCCGACAGCGTGACCGAAGAGACGCTCGATTACCTGGCGGAGCTTTCGCGCACGAAAGAGATCTGGATCGAGTTCGGCATCCAGTCGGTCTACGATGCGACCCTGGAGCGGATCAACCGCGGCCATGACAGCGAAAACGTCAAGACCTGGATCCGCAAGGCAAAGGAGCGGGGGCTTAACGTCTGCGGGCACCTGATCTTCGGCCTGCCGGGAGAGAATCACGAGATGATGCTCGAGACGGCGCGTCAGGCCTACACCTGGGGCATCGACTCGGTCAAGTACCACCCCCTCTACGTCGTCAAACGCACGGCGCTCTTCAACGAGTACAGCCGCGGCGAGTTTTCGCCCATCACGGAAGCGGAGTATATCGACGTCCTGACCGAGGCGCTTAAAATGAAACCCGAGGGGGTCTCGGTACAGCGGATGACGGCGGGCATCGACGACGCCTCTCTGGCCGCCCCGGAGTGGTGCCGGGACAAGAACAGCCAGATCCGGAACATCAACGCGGCACTGAAAACAGTCGGCCTGAAGTATTGAGGTAGCGGCGGGACGCGCCTCCCGCGTCAGTGCGCGAAGATGCGCTGGAAGTGGGAGACCTGCTCGAAGTAGGGGGGGTAGTCGAGGGAGATGCTGAAGTATTTCGTCTTACCCGGCTCGAGGTTGCGGGCAACGACGAGTGTCTCCTCGACCTTCTGGGGGCGGTACTCCCGTTTATCGCCGCCGCCGAAGAATTCCGTCAGGCCGCTGGGCCTGAAGTAGGAGCCCCCCTTCACGTTCCCCGTCACATGCCCCCGGTTGACCAGTTTGAACTCGATCTTCACCTCGCCGATTGTGTAGTCGCCGACGTTCGTCACGTAACCCGTATAGACGATCTTCTCCGACATCAGCATCCGCCGGTTCTCCAGACCCGTCAGTTCCACCTTCTTCGTGTATTTGTCCAGCGCCATGATAAGAAAGCCGGCGACAAGGGTCATGACGAGGAAGGAGGAGAAGATCATGGAGAGGATGACCTTCCGGTTGGCCTGACGCAGGGAGATCAGGACCAGCAGTACGAAGAGGGCAACGGTTCCGACGACTACGGCGTAATGCCATATCGTAAAGTAGGTGCTCAGCGACATTCGGCTCCAATCGATACGTTATACTCTTTAGTGTAGCCAAAAGGCTCTACGAAAATTTTGAACTCCGCCGTCTCGCCCTTGGGAAGGGGTTGGGTCACGACCGTCCCCTTTTTGAAAGGGATGAAAGGGGAGAACAGGTCCAGAACAGCGTTATTCACAACCTTGTAGACATCGGCGGAGACCCTGCAGCGTTCAAAGTCGCGCTTGGAGGTGTTGGTCAGGGTTCCGCGTACGAGAAGGGCGTCGGTAAACTCGAGGGCCTTGACGTCGGTGAGGGCCGTCTCGTGTTTGAAGAGATAGTTATGGAGCTGGACGTACCCTATCGTGGGACCCAGTACGAGGATGGCAAAGGCTCCCAAAACGCAGGTCAGGGCGAGGGCAAGCCGTCGGCGCAGCAGCAGGGCCAGGATCAGCAGCAGGATGAAGAGCAGGACCGTACCGCCGAAGAGGAGGTAGTCGTAGAGCATTAACTGGTCGATAAAGGCCGTTAATGTTGTTCTCATGACTCTCGGGCGTTCTTTTCCGCGATACCGCTCATGCCGAAGCGGCGGGCAAGCTCCTGCTTGATGCGGTCGGGGGAGATGTTCTTGTATCCCAGTGCGACGAGGACGTGGTAGGTGAGGTCGGCAGCCTCGTAGACGATCTCATCCTCGTCGTCGTCCTTGACGGCGAAGGCGAACTCCCCGGCCTCTTCGACGACTTTTTTCAGGATCGTGTTCTCACCCTTGGAGAGGAGCTTGGCCGTCCAGGATGTTTCCGGGTCGGCGCTTTTGCGCTCGAGGATCGTGTGGTAGAGGGTGTCGATCACCCCGTACATCGCCGCCGTGTCGACTTCGACTTCGCTGACGGGGGTGCCGCTTTCGAGTTCGGTGAAGAAGCAGGAGCGCCGCCCCGTATGGCAGGCGACCCCCTCCTGTTCGACCTTGATCAGCAGGGTGTCGTTGTCGCAGTCGATGAAGAAGCTCTTGATATGCTGCAGGTGACCGCTGGACTCCCCCTTCTTCCAGAGGCGCTGTTTGGAGCGGGAGTAGTAGTGGGCGGTCTTGGTCTCCAGGGAGCGCTGCAGCGCTTCGCGGTTCATATAGGCCATCATCAGCACCTCGTTGGTGTTGACATCCTGAACGATGACGGGAAGGAGGTCGGACTTTTCCCAGTCGACGCGGTCTAATATCTCTTGCATGGGCGGTTTCCTTGTGGATTGGTCTCGGTAAGCAAAATCAGTGCCAGATGTCGGCATGCGTGGCGCGGGGTGTGGCGGCCGGGGCCGCCGCGTCGGGTTAGTTGGAGATGGCCGTCTGTTTCTGCGGATTTTTCATATCCACCCAGATATTGGGAGTGGAGCCGCCGGGGGTCAGGAAGATCTTCGCGTCCTTGTTCTCCTTGAGGGCGTCGTTGAACTTGCCCTGGATCTGGATCTGTTCCATCTGCAGCAGCTTGTCGGTGAGGCTTTGCGCAATCACCTTGTTGGCGGTAGCCTGGGCCTCGGCTTCGATCTTGATCGCCGTCGCCTTACCCTCGGCTTCGATCTTCACCGCTTCGGCGAGACCCTGGGCCTCTGCCGCACGCTTGAGAGCCTCCTGTTTCGCCCGCTGGACCTCCTGCTCGGCCCGCTGGACCTCCTGCTTGGCCAGCTGGACCCGCTCGATCTGTTCCTTGACCTTCTGGGGCAGGACGATCTCGCGCAGCTGTACCGACTGCAGTTCCGCCGGCGTATTTTTCAGGCTCTTGATACTCTCACGCATCCCCTCTTCGATCTGTTTGGCAATCGTGTTGCGGTTGATCGGCAGGGATTCCGCCTCGTACTGGCCGACGACGTTACGGACGACGTCACGCACGACGGGGTTGATGATCTTCTCCTCCCAGCTGAAGCCCCAGTTGGAGATCGTCTGGGCCGCGAACTGGGCGTTGAGGCGGTACTGGACTGTCAGCTCGATGGCGACGGGGAGGCCGCGCTTATCCAGGACGGTGACGGCGGGCTTGATGTCGATCCCCTCGCCCGCGGCTGCGGCGCGTTCGATCTTGGAGGCGTAGTTGATAATCCGCACCTTCGTGTCGACGAGGTAGACCTTCTGGATTACCGGGATGATGAAGTGCAGACCCGGGAGGAGTGCCTGCTGCTCATACTTACCGTTGGTCGCGAGAATACCGCGCTCCCCCTCGGTGATGATCACGAAGGGTTTGGCGAGGAGCAAGAAGACGATTACGGCCCCGATAAAGTAGAAGATGGCCGCCTTGCCGCCACCCATGTTGAGGTCGAATTTCGGCGGGCGCGGGGCCCGGGGCGTGAATCCGCCCCCAC
The DNA here is from genome assembly GCA_003245815.1 of Sulfuricurvum sp. Taxonomy (GTDB): domain Bacteria; phylum Campylobacterota; class Campylobacteria; order Campylobacterales; family Sulfurimonadaceae; genus SZUA-415. Next base: position 30,800 of record QKCD01000132.1, on the reverse strand, counting down.
CGCTTCCCCCGCCGCTGCCGCCGGAGCCGCCGCTTTTCTTCTTGAAGTAGTCGTTCATATCACTTGCCATAGTCTCTTCCTCTTACTTGAATATGCGCTGCATTGTCTCAAATGTTTGCATCGGTTTTTCTGACACGCCCCGCCTAGCACGGAGTCCTAAGCGACCGGACGGGCCGGTTGGAGCGAACTTTCGGAAAAAAGCTCGCTCCAGCCGGAGTTTCGGGGTGGGAAAAAAGGGGGCGCCGTCGGCGCACGCCCTTCTCAGATGTAGGTGAGGTAGTGTTCGAAGTCGGGGTCGCGTCCCTGGACGACGTCGAAGTAGGCGCTCTGGATCTTCTCCGTGATCGGACCGCGACAGCCCTTGCCGAGGATCCGGGCGTCGACTTCGCGCACCGGCGTGATCTCCGCGGCGGTACCGGTGAGGAAGGCCTCGTCGGCGACGTAGATCTCTTCGCGGCTGATGCGGCGGCGCTCGACGGCGATCCCCAGTTTTTCGGCGATCTCGATCGTCGTTCTCTGGGTGATGGAGTTGAGACTGTTGTCATTCGGCGGCGTGATCAGCCGGCCGTTATGCACGAGGAAGAAGCACGCGCCGCTCGCTTCGGCGACATACCCCTCGTCGTCGAGCAGGAGCGCTTCGTCGTAGCCGCACTCGACCGCTTCGTATTTTGCCATCTGGGAGTTCAGGTAGTTGGCGCTCGCTTTCGCTTTGCCCATGTTGGAGCGGTTGGAGGGGCGCGTCATGGAGGCGATCTTCAGGCGGATACCGCGCTGGAGACCCTCTTCGCCGAGGTAGGCGCCCCACTCCCATGCCGCCAGGACGGTATCGACCGGGGCGTCCTTGTGGTAGAGGCCCATAACGCCGTAGCCGAGGTAGACGATGGGACGGATGTAGACGTTGCCGCCGCTGAATTCGTTCTTGCGCAGCAGTTCGAGCTGTGCCGCGTTGAGCTCCTCGACGGTGTAGGGGACGTTGATCAGGGTCATCTTCGCCGATTCGAGCAGGCGCTTCGTGTGGTCATTGAGGCGGAAGATGGCGTAGCCCTTCTCCGTTTTGTAGGCTTTGGTGCCTTCGATGGCGGCGTTACCGTAGTGGAGGGAGTGGGCGAGGACGTGGGTCGTCGCCTCTTTCCACGGGAGGAATTCGCCGTTTTTCCAGATGTATTTGGCTTCGTTCATTGAGCATTCTCCAGATGGTCTCGGGTGTCCGATAAAAAATTGGGATATTCTATCGCATCTGTTATAAATTCAATTTGAGATGGTGATGTTCGGGAGACGGAGTTTTGGGAGCAGCGCCCCGCGAAGGGGCGGGGCATGCAGGGTCGGGCTACGAGGAGGTGTTGATCATCCCGATGAGAGCCGTTGGGAAAACGACAACTGCCTGTCGTTTTCAGGCTCGTAACCAGAGGCGGTCTCCGAAGGAGCGACGCCGGAGTCCCGTGGATGTTTTTTCAGGATGGCGTGTTGATCATCCAGATTGAAAAGACATCCAGGTAGTCCCAGAAGGACTGGATGTAGGCTTCGTCGATGCCTTCGCCGACCAGGGGCGGGAGCAGCTGGGCGTAGAACTCCAGCCAGCGGCGGCGTGCATGCTCGTCGATACGGAAGGGAGCGTGGCGGCCGACCATGCGCGGTTCGCCGCGGGTCTGGTTGAAGTAGTCCGGTCCGCCGCAGATCTGGATCAAAAAGTCCGCCGCGTGTTTCTTGGCGGCGTTGAACTCCTCCTCGTCGTGGATGGGGAACATGAAGGCGATGTCGCTGTTGCGGATCAGTTCATAGTGGTCATCCACGAGTTTGCGGAAACGCGCTTCCCCCACCTGCAGGAAAAAACCTGGGTGGGGCTTCGTAACGGGGGGACGGACGCCGAGCTGCCCGTCGGTGATTTTCAGATTCATAGTGCTCAACCTTAATATATTGTAACAGTTCGGCTTATTTTAGGGTGCCGACGGTAAAAAGTTTTTGAAGCCCCGGCCGATTGCGCAGAGCGAGGCCGTAAGCGGGTAGATTTTCCACATGAAGGCCTAAGGCGCGTTGGAAAATTTTCCAGTATAATTTGGCGTTAAAGGAGGCGTCATGACGCATGCAAAGGTATATTTCGGATCCCTCGAAGCGGAGACCGGTGTCTGGAGCGAACGGCACAGCCCCTACAGCGGCGAGGTGGTGAGCCGCGCCCCGGTCTGCAGCGCGGCGGATGTCAAAAAAGCGTTGGAGATCGCCAAAAGTGCCGCCGTTACGGCGCGGAAGTCGACCCTGGCGCAGCGCTGCGCCTGGATGCTCGACGTCGCCCGGCGCCTGCGTGAGACGAAAGAGGAACTCGCCCGGACGATCACCGACGAGGTGGGTAAGCCGATCGCCTTCGCCCGAGTCGAGGTGGAGCGCTGCATCGAGACGGTGACCCTCGCGGCGGAGACGATGCGCACGATGCACGGTGAGACGATCAACACCGACGCCATGCCCAGCGGGCGCAAGGCGACAGCCTTCTTCCGCCGGGAGCCGGTGGGGGTCGTCGCGGCGATCACCCCCTTCAACTTCCCGCTCAACCTCGTCGCCCACAAGCTGGCCCCGGCCCTCGTCGCCGGCAACGCCGTCGTGCTCAAGCCCACCCCCGAGGCGCCCCTGACGGCCTACCGCTTCGCGAAGCTCTTCGTCGAAAGCGACTACGCCGTCAAAGACGCCCTCAGCGTCGTCTACGGCGACGCCGAGGTGGGGGGTGCGCTGGTGTCGAGCGATATCCCCCGGGTGATCAGTTTCACCGGTTCTGTCCCCGTCGGGAATATCATCACCAAAAGTGCCGGGATCAAGAAGGTGAGCCTCGAACTCGGCGGCAACGCGGCGACCTACATCGACAAAAGCGCCGATCTGGACCTGGCGGCCAACCGCTGCGCTCTGGGGGCCTTCGTCAACTCCGGTCAGGTCTGCATCTCGCTGCAGCGGATCTACGTCGACGCCGAGGTCTACGAATCCTTCGCCGGGAAACTGGCGGCGGAGACTCGCGGCCTCGTCGTCGGTTCCCCCTATGATGAACAGACGTTCATGGGGCCGCTGATCAACGAGGAGTCGGCGGAACGGGCGATGCACTGGGTCGAAAGCGCGATCGCCGAAGGGGCGCGGGCGATGACTGAACCCCGCCGCGATGGGACGATGTTCTACCCCTGCGTCATGGCGGACGTGACCGAGGAGATGGCGATCGTCTGCGAGGAGGTCTTCGCGCCGATCGTCAGCCTAGTGAAGGTCGACGGTTTCGACGACGCGCTGCCGCGGATGAACCACTCCCCCTACGGGTTGCAGTTCTCCCTCTTCACCAACGACCTGAAGCTGGCGCAGCGGGCCATCGACGAGCTCGAGGCGGGAGGGATCGTGATCAACGACATGCCGACCCTGCGGTTCGACATCCAGCCCTACGGCGGGGTGAAGCTCAGCGGGGTCGGACGGGAAGGGCCGCGCTACGCCATCGAGGAGATGACGGAGATCAAATCCGTCGTAATCCTGTGAAAAAAGTCGCCGTCAGTGCTTGCCTGCTGGGGGAGCGTTGCCGCTACGACGGGGAGACGAAGTGCGTCCCCGGCGTTGCCGCGGCCTTCGCGGGCGCGCAGATCATCCCCTTCTGCCCCGAAGCCCCCGTGCTGGGGACGCCGCGGGAACGGATCTCGGTCATCAAGACGGCGGAGAGGCTCCGGGTCATCACAGACGAGAGCGGCCGCGACGTGACGGCGCTGCTCGAAACCCAGACCCGAAAGCTGATCGCGGCCCACCCCGACCTGGAGGCGATCGTGCTGAAATCCAAGTCCCCCAGCTGCGGGCTGGGGAGCACCCCGATACTCGGCCCGGGCAGGGAACTGCTCGGCTTCGGCGACGGCATCGCGGCGCAGATGCTGCGAGACGCGTTTCCCGAGATCGCGATCAGCGATGAAACACCATTTGAACCAGAAGGAGCATAACTATGATTGAAATCGGACAACAGGCCCCGGACTTCTGTCTGCCCAACCAGGATGAGGTCGAGATCTGCTCGCGCGACCTGCGCGGCAAGTGGATCGTCCTCTACTTCTACCCCAAGGATAGCACGCCCGGCTGTACGACCGAAGCGTGCGAGTTTACCGAGGCGATGCCCGATTTTGACGGGCTCGGCGCGGTGATCCTCGGCGTCAGCGCCGACTCCGCCCAGCGCCACCGCAATTTCATTGCGAAGCAGAACCTCGCGATCACGCTGCTCTGCGACGAGAGTACGGAGATGATGCAGGAGTTCGGCGTTTGGCAGCTCAAGAAGAATTACGGCAAAGAATACATGGGAATCGTCCGTTCGACCTACATCATTGATCCCGACGGCACGGTGGCGGCCTCCTGGACGAAGGTCCGGGTCAAGGGGCACGTCGAAGCCGTCCGGGCCAAACTCGCGGAGCTGCGCGCCTGAGCGCCGTTCCGAAACCCCCTCTGATCCCCTCCTTAAACACAGCTAAACTTAAGCGAAAATTCAGTATCATTCCGCGATTTTCTATCTGTAATCGGCGCACCAGCGCTGCTCCGATAGTCAAAATTCATCAAGTGCCACGCCAAAAACCGGTGCAGCCTGCCTGAAAAAATAGGCAACGCTGCCGGCGGTACTGCAGTTAACCGGTCAATCAAAATCCAGGGCATCAGGCCCTGTCAAAGGAACATTCATGGTAACTATGAAAGACCTGCTGGAGTGTGGTGTACACTTCGGTCACCAAACACGCCGCTGGAACCCGAAAATGAAAAAATACATCTTCGGTGTCCGCAAAAACATCTACATCATCGACCTGCAGAAGACGCTTCGCTACTTCCGCAACACGTACCAGATCGTAGTAGACGCGGCTGCAGAAGGTAAAACAGTACTCTTCGTCGGTACGAAGAAACAGGCACGCAACGCAATCCGCGAAGCGGCGGAATCCTGTGGTATGCCGTACGTTGACAACCGCTGGCTCGGCGGCATGCTGACCAACTTCGCAACGATCCAGAAATCGATCCGTAAACTCGACATCATCGAAGAGATGCAAGAGAGCGGCCAGATGGCGCTTCTGACGAAAAAAGAAGCCCTGATGATGAACCGCCAGAAAGAGAAGCTTGAAGCGTACCTCGGCGGTATCCGCAACATGAAAAGACTGCCGGACATGATGTTCGTCATCGACGCCGTCAAAGAGCACATCGCGATCCAGGAAGCTCGCAACCTCGGTATTCCCGTTGTCGCACCGCTGGACACGAACTGTGACCCGGACGTCATCGACTTCCCGATCCCGGGCAACGACGACGCGATCCGCTCTATTCAGCTGTTCTGTAAAGAGATGGCTGAAGCGATCAACGAAGGTAAAGCGCTGAACGCCGACAACGCGGAAGAAGCGGTTGAAGAAGAAGTTGCAGCGGAAGAAGTTGTAGAAGCAGCAGAAGAAACGACAGAGGAAGAGTAATCATGGCAGTATCAGCAGCAGACGTAAAAAAACTCCGCCAGGCGACCGATGCGCCGATGATGGACTGTAAGAAGGCCCTGACAGAGACTGACGGCGACTTCGACAAAGCGATGGAGTGGCTGCGTGACCGCGGTATCGCCCAAGCGGCGAAAAAAGCGGACCGCGTTGCTGCAGAGGGTGCCCTCGGCCTGAAAGTTGCCGATACGTTTACTTCGGCTTCTATCGTCGAAATCAACTCCGAAACGGACTTCGTCGCGAAAAACGACGGCTTCCAGAAGCTTGTCGGCGACACAGTTGCCCACATCTTCACAACGGGTGTCAGCGAAATCAACCAGCTTAACGAGACGGCTTACGAAACGGGTACTTTCTCCGAGTACTTCACACAGTCCGTAGCGCGTATCGGCGAGAAGATCGAAGTTCGCCGCTTTGTAACGCTCAACGCGAAAGAAAACGGTGCGGTCAACGGCTACATCCACTCCAACGGACGTGTCGGCGTACTCGTCGCTGCTCAGTGTGACAGTGAAAAGACGGCTGAGCTGATCGCTCCGACCCTGAAAAACATCGCGATGCACGCGGCGGCAATGAAGCCGACCGTGCTCTCCGCAGACGAATTCGATCCGAAATTTGTCGAAGAAGAGACTCAGGGACGCATCGAAGCGATCAAGAACGAGAACGAAGAGCTGGCGCGCCTCGGCAAACCGCTCAAAAACGTTCCGCAGTTCATCAGCCGTATCCAGCTGAATGCTGAGGTTATGGCTGCTGCCGAAGAGGCGATCAAAGCGGAACTCAAAGCCGAAGGCAAGCCCGAGAAGATCTGGGACAAAATCGTTCCGGGTAAACTCGACCGCTTCGTTGCCGACAACACGACGCTTGACAAAGAGCAGGCACTGCTCGAGCAGAACTACGTTATGGACGACAGCAAAACTGTTGCCCAGGCGATCGCCGACGAAGCGAAAGCCCACGGCGGTACTGCCGAGATCGTTGAATTCATCCGCTACGAAGTGGGTGAAGGCATCGAGAAAAAAGTCGACGACTTCGCTGCCGAAGTTGCCGCACAGATGGCTTAAGGCCGTCACCCTTCTATCGATATCCCGTGCACCCCTGGCGGTTTGCGCGGGTTTCCCCTTTACCGCTTTTATACAACGAGCTATAATAGAGAGACTTGAACACGGGTCCGTTCCAAACGGCGGGCAGTTTCCGTTCCAAGCAGCAAGGTAGTCCGTGAAAAACAATGTTCTAATTCTCGAAGACGACCCGGTCATCGCCGCCGACATCCGCATGATCGTCGAGGGTGCGGGCGACTTCGCTACGTACCGCGCAGCCGATTTTGCCGGGGCATCCGCCCTGGCGTCGGCCCACCCCATCGATATCGTCATCGCCGACATCCATATCCGGGGGGATATGGACGGTACCGAGGTCGCCGGCATCCTGCAGCGCCTCTACAAGACGGTGACGATCTTCGTCAGCTCCTACAGCGACCCTGCGACGCTGCGGGCTGCTTCCGGGACGGAGTATATCGGCTACCTGGTCAAGCCCTTTTCCCCCGAGCAGCTTGAAGCGCTGCTGCAGCTGGCCGTGATGAAGAACAAGAACGCGGTCAGGGAAGCGGTGGATATCGGGGCGGGGTACTGCTATTTCCGGCGGGAGAAGCGTCTTGAACGGCATGGCCAGGAGGTTGTGCTGACGGCGAAAGAAGCGCTCCTCTTCGCACTGCTCTACAGTAACCGCGGTTCGGTCGTCTCCTATGATGAGATCGATGCCGCGGTTTGGCAGGAGTACGGCGTCGACGCCGGTACGAGGCGGCAACTCTTTCACCGTCTGCGGGCGAAACTCCCCGACCTCTCTTTCGGTACCCTTCCGCGCGAGGGGTACATCCTGCACTGAGGGCAGCGCCTCAGCTCTTCCAGACCAGCGTGTAACGGGTCGGTCCCGACGTGTCCGACGACCAGGTTGCCCCCAGGCTGCTCTGCGCCATGGAGCGCACGAGGTCAAGGCCGTAGCCCGTACCCTCCTCACCCGTTTCGTAGCCGCTGCCGTTATCCTCGAAAAGAAAGCGCACCCATCCTTTTTTGTCGGTCTCGAAGGTCATCGTGATCATGCCGCCCTCGGCTCCGAAGGCATATTTAAAGGCGTTGCTGAGGAGTTCGTTGACGATGATACCCAGCGAGATCGCCTGTTCCATGGAGAGCGCCGCGCTCCCCTCGATGCGCACGGTGACCTTCTGGGCTTCCGCGAGGCCGTCGCGCAGGGTCTGGGCGATTTCGCGCATCAGGGGGGCGGCGTCGATACGCGTATGGCGGCCGCCGTCGTAGAGAATCTCGTGAATGCGTGCGACGGCACGCACACCGCTTTCGGCCTCTTTGAGCTTTTTACGCTGGGTCGCGTTGAGCTCCCGGCTCAGTTTGAGGCGGTAGAGGGAGGTGATGAACTGCATGTTGTTCTTCACCCGGTGGTGCAGTTCGCGCAGCAGGACTTTCTGGGCGGCCAGAGCCTCTTCGAGGGCCCGGGTCTTGGCAAGCCGCTTGGCTAGGACAATGGAGAAGAGCAGGGCCGTGAAGGAGACACAGAGTTCGAAGAAGTAGTTGTAGGGCTCCTCGACGCAGCAGAAACCGGCATGGTAGAGCAGAAAGACGAGGTGGCCGGCCAGGTTGACCCCCCATCCGACGACGTAGTAGGGGCTGTTCGCCTCCCTCTTGTAGACGAGGTAAACCGCCGTACCGAAGAGGAAGAACGATTCGATGAGGCCGAGATAGATGAGCGGGTCCGGCAGGAAGAGGGACTCGAAGCTGGCCAGGGCGATAAGGAGGATGACGCCGATGAACCCGAAGAGTGTGCGCTCGATGCGCGGGTGGCGCCGCAGTTGCAGCAGCTCGCGGGCGAAAAGGGCGAGGAAGACCATGATGGCGCCATAGTAGTAGATCCCGAAGTGCGCATTGAGGTAGACGAGCTTGCTGAGGCTTTCATGGCTGTAGAAGGATGAGAGCAGCGGGAAGGTCATCCCGGTATAGGCCAGGTGGTTGTAGGTCAATGCGCCGAGCGTCAGGACGTAGAAGAGGTAGACCCGCTCTCGGGTGAAGAGGAAGACGAGGGCGTTATAGATGACCAGGGTTCCCATCAGGGCGAGAAAGGCGGTCAGGATCAACTGCCGGGTATTGTTTTCGAGCCAGAGCTGCTCCTTGCTCAGGAGCGTCAGATGAAAATAGGTGGCCGCGCTGTTGGAGGCCACGCGAAGCCAGTAGGTACGCGATTCGTAGGGTTTGAGCAGGATGGGGAAATGGAAATCGGTGATCCCGTCGTATCGGGGACGTATCAGTCTGCCGACGGTGCCCATCTCATGAGTGTTTTCGAAGAGTGTGATGCTGTCGAGCTGACGGTTGTCGATATGCAGCTCTTTCTGCAGAGGCGTACCGCCGGCATTGTGCAGTGAAAAGCGCACCCAGACCGCTTCGTCCGTGACATGCCCGATATTCACGAAGGGTTCGCCGTAGGGGCGGAAGCGTCCCGGCCGGGCATGTACCGCCGCGAACCCTTGCGCCGCGCCCCGGTCGATATAGAGGTCCGCATGTTCGAGAAGCGGGAGCGCTTCCGTCGTTTCGGAGACGGAGAGGGTTTCGGCAGAAAGCGGCGGAAGCCATGCCAGACAGCAAAAAAGGAGCAGGGGGAGCATCGTTCGTAAAGGTTTCATAGCGATAAGGATACAGTAGAAATTACCGAAAGCGTCGAAAGGGTGTGAAAATATAATGCGGTTTTACGCACCTATATTTCCGCCAAATGGCTTGAAAGGCCCATGTTCTGGGGCTTTCATGGGGATGGGAACGGTCTATTTCGGGAAAATTGCTGCCGTTATGAAGAAAATGACAGAATGTAACGCCAAATGTAACAACTACATATTATGATACGAATACAGTGAATGGATGATGCTTCCGCGCCCGACCGATAACTCCTGACGTGCCGGTCGGCCTCGGCACTGTTAACCGCTACAGCTTTTTTCATGTGACACCCCGACCGGGCGGAGGGGGCATCATCCATTCGCTGGCTTACTCGCTTCGACCTAACTTCCCCTTTTCTTATATTACCACAATTACCGGCAATCGGCGACAACGTATGTATGTTACAATGCCCCCTTAACAATTAACGGCGGAGCCTGTGATGATGAAAACCCTTTATCTAGTCCTGATACTGCTGATGGGAACGGTCGGTGCCAATGATGTCTATTATCTGCACGGCAGTGAGAAGCGCCGTCTCGTTCCGCTGGAGCGGGCTCAAGGGCAGGATGCGGCGGCAGACTACTACCGTACCGAGAAGGGCGTGGTCGTCGGAGTTCGTGACCGACTCATCCTGTCGCTGCGGCCCGGCATCCCGGTCGGAACGTATGTTGACCGCTACGGTATGACGCTGCTCAAGGCGTTCGGGAGGGGGCTTTACCTCCTGCAGGTGGCTTCCCGCAGCCAGACGATCGCCGTTGCCAATGCCCTCTGTAAAGAGACGGGGGTGGTCTACGCCCAGCCCGATTTTATCAAGAAAGCGGTTCGCCGGTGATGCGCGCACTCTGGCCGCTTCTGACGGCCGTTTTGCTGCTGCAGGGGTGCGGCGGGGGCGGAAGCAGTTCGGGCGAGCCGACGGTGGTGCTCCCCAGCGACGACCTCTTGGACGAAAACGTCACGCAGGGCGACGATAACACGACCCAGGACAACAACAGTACGCCTCCAGACGCGGAACTCCCCCCGGCCCTCCCGGTCGAGGATGCCTATTTCGCCCAGCAGTGGAACCTGGAGTATGACGCCGGGTTCTATGCGGCGCACAGCATCGACGGCGATGCCAACATCCACCCGGGCGAGGCTCTGCAGCGCTTCGGCGGCAGGGGGGTGACGGTCGTCGTTATCGACGACGGCGTGGACGTTTTCCATGAGGACCTGGACAGCGCAGTCGATGCGGCCTATGACCTCGAGACGGGCACCGGCGACGTCTCCCACCGCAGCAGCGACTCCGGCTACCACGGCACGGCGGTGACGGGGATCGCGGCGGCCCGGGCGAACAGCCTCGGAATCCGCGGCGTCGCATCGGCCGCCCGGGTCATCTTCTTGCGTCACAAGTCAGTGATGAGCGACAGCGACTGGATCACCCTCTTCAACAAGGCGGAGGAGCTCGGGGCCGACGTCATTAACTGCAGCTGGGGCACCTACGACGTCTTCCCCCTTGTCAAGAGCACGATCCAGGATCTGGCCCGTAACGGGCGCAACGGCAAGGGGCTGCCCATTGTCTTCGCCGCCGGCAACGACGACGTTGATATGGGCAACGACGAATCCGCCATTCCCGAGGTGATCGCCGTCGGCGCCACGCAGCAGGAGAATGTGCGGGCCGATTACAGCAACTACGGTCCGGAACTCGACGTGATGGCTCCCGGTGGCTATCCCGGAGTCATCGGCATCCCGACCCTGGACCCGATGGGAAGCGACGGTGTGCTGAGGGGGGACTATTTCCTGGCACAGGGTACGATCTTTGCCTACACCTCCGCCGCCGCACCGACGGTCACGGGCGTGATCGCGATCCTGCTGGAGGTCAACCCGGAGCTGACACGGGAGCAGATCATGGAGATCCTCGCGGCCACCAGCGACAAAATCGGTCCGCTTGCCTACGACGGCGACGGCAGGAACGACTACTACGGCTACGGAAAAATCAACCTTTCACGGGCCGTTTCGATGGCTTTGGGGCAGTAAAGCCCGCTGGGCCCTTAAGGGGGAATTGCCTATAATGCCACCCATGACGATACTCGAAGCCCGCGCCCTGGCGCACTCATTTGACTACCCCCTGTTCCGTGACCTCGATCTTACCCTCTCGGCCGGCGAGTCGATGGCGATCATCGGAGTCAGCGGCAGCGGCAAATCGACGCTGCTGCACATCCTCTCGACGCTGCTCGAGCCCGAAGCGGGGTCGGTGACGCTCTTCGGGAAAGAGCTCTATGCACTCAAGGGGGAGGAACTGGTCGCGCTGCGCCGCGACGACCTGGGGATGATTTTCCAGTCGCACTACCTTTTCAAGGGTTTCAGCGGTTACGAAAACCTGGAGGTGGCGGCGATCCTCGCCGGGGAACCGATCGACCCGGTGCTGCTGAAGCGCCTGAAAATCGACGGGGTGATCGGCCAGAAGGTGACGGAGCTCTCCGGCGGACAGCAGCAGCGGGTCTCCATCGCCCGGGTGTTGACCAAGAAACCGCGCCTGATCTTCGCCGACGAACCGACGGGCAACCTCGACCACGATACGGCGCTGGAGGTGATGGCGATCTTCGACGAATACATCAAAAGCCACGATGCCTCCTTGGTGTTGGTAACCCATGATGAGGAGCTGGCGATGCGCTGCGACCGGGTCTACCGCCTACACGAAGAGCTCTTCGAACCGGTCAAATAGGCATTAACCGTGGAGTGGGCCCAGATCTTCAGCGAGGCACGGGTCGTCGGCTTCATACTGCTCTTTATCCGTTTCGGGGCGATGTTCATGGCGACCCCGATCTTCTCCCATCAGAGCATTCCCGTAACGATCAAGACGGCGATGGCCTTCTTCTTCACCGTCCTCTTCTACCCCTCCATGCCGCCGCTGGCCATCGAGATCAGCGCGCCGGCTCTGACGGTAGCGGTCCTGGGGGAGCTGCTCTTCGGCCTGGTGGTCGGCGTGGCGCTGCAGCTGGCCTACCACGTCATCACCTTTGCCGGCGGGCAGATCTCCTTTACGATGGGCTTCTCCCTCGCTTCGGCGATTGACCCCCAGAGCGGCGTTTCCATGCCGATCATCAGCCAGTTCCTGTCGCTGCTGGCGCTGATGCTCCTGTTCAGCATCGACATGCACCACTGGATCCTGCTCTACGTCAACGAGTCCCTTTCGGCGGTCCCGTTGGGGGGGTTTATGCTGACGGAGCACCTCTTCGGCTACCTGGTCCAGGCGGCGGCGGATATGTTCCGCGTCGGTTTCATGATCGCGTTCCCGATCATCGCGATCACGATTCTCGAAGATATCATTTTCGGGATGCTGATGAAGACGATGCCCCAGTTCAACCTCTTGGTGATAGGATTCCCGATCAAGATCGCCGTAGCGCTGGTGGTGCTGATCGTGACGCTGGGATCGACCCTGCTGATCGTACGCCACCAGGTGGAGGGGGCGTTCAACTGGCTCGAAGCGCTCTTCTAGGGCTGCAGGTAGGAGACGGCGCGTCGGGTGAGCGTTTCGAGAAGCTGCCCGTAGCGCCCGGCCCGAGCGGGATCGCCGCTGCATTCGAGGAGACCGATGTCGTGTTCCATGGCATTGCGCTCAAGGGGGAAGGTGCCCAGACAGCTCTCCGCACCGTCGGTCACGACGATGGTCGTTGCAAGGTCGCCTTCGTAGCGGTCGGTCCGGAGGCCGCCGAGGTTCAGCAGGCGTACTGCGGCGAAACGCACGAGGGCCTGGGCATCGTCGGCGCTGCCCGCCGTGATCAGCGTGATATTTACGCCCCGTTCTGCCGCCTCGCCGAGCGTCTCGGTGAGGCCTGATGTCTTGAGCAGGGGGGTGACGATGACGATGCGCTGCCGCGCGCTATGCAGCATCTGGCGCAAGTGGGCCCGGGCGTCGTGGGCGTTGTCGGGCAGCAGGAAAGTGCGCTCGGACACGGCGTGGAGCGTGAGACAGAGCAGCAGCGGCAAGAGGCGTTTCATATGCGACCGATCCTTCCGGCGAACCGGAAGCGGCACGGGGCGGAGGCGGTTCGCTGTTAGCAGAATTTTGCTACAATAATACCAATTTGCGCCTTTGGGCACCTCCGGGGGAGGACGCCCGTGATCCCCATGCAAGGAGCCCCTCCATGAAGATGCTTTTACTCAGCCAGAACCCCGTTGTCAACAAACTGGTGACGCTCAGTGCCCAGAAGACGGGGGACGAACTCGTCGTGGCGGCGGGACTTGCCGATGTACCCGAGGGCAATATCGACCTGCTGATCGTCGATGAGGGGGTGTATGAGCCGTTTCTGATGGAGGGCATCGAGGAGAAAGCGACGGTACACAGCGCGCTCTACATGGGCGCGCAGTCGACGCCAGTGCCCGAGGGGTTCGACCGTTCGCTGAACAAGCCCTTTCTGCCGACGGACCTGCTGAAACTGATGTCCGAGGTCGAGGAGATGCTCAACTTCACGGTACTTGACGAGAGCGTTGCGGAGGCGGAAGCACCGGAGCTCGAAGAACTGGCGTTCGATACGGACGAGGCAATGACCGACGAACTGGAGTTCACCCTTGACGACAGGGCTGATGCTTTTGACGATCTGGACGATTTCGACGACCTGGACGTCCTCGATACCCTGGACGACGAGTTGCCCGAAACCGAGGAGGAAGAGGAAGGGTCGGTCCTCGACGCGGAGGAGCTGCAGGAGGTCCAGCATCTGCTGGAAGAGACTGAAACTCCGGAAGCGGAAACGGCTCCCGACAGTTTCGAGGAGGAGGCACCACTGGTCGGCCTGAACAGCAATACCCTCGACGAGGTGAAGGCCGTACTGGGGGATCTCGAAGAGGAGTCGGCCGCGGAGGTCACGCCGCTGGATGAAGAGGAGGCCTTTGACTTCGATATGGTAGAAGCGCTTGAGGATACGGCGGTGCTGGAAGATTTCGATTTCGATGCGGAGGAGCCGACGGTGGTGGAAACCGCGCCCTCCGTTGAAACGGAGCCGCTGGAAGATGAGGGTGACATGTTCGCCGAAGCGACGGCCGAAGAGGAGCCGGAAACGGCGGATCTTGCGGCATGGGAGCCCGACGAGCTCGAGCCCGACATGGGCGAGCTGGAGGAAGCGGCAACGCAGGCAGCGGAGGTTTCCCCGGACGATCTGCCGGCCGTCGAAGAGGCGGAAGAGCGCTGGGAGTCCGAGAGCTTCGGCGAGCTGGTGACAGAGGATGAGAATGTGCTTCTGGACGAAGCGGATTTCGGGGATATCGCACCCGAAACCGAGAATGCCGAGTTTGGCGCCATCGAGTTCTCCGAAGCCTCCGAGGAGGAGGCAGCCGACGCGTCGTGGGAAGATGACGCGGAACTGGGTGAGCTGGAGGCGTTTGAACTGGAGGATGAAACGCTCCCGGAACCGGAGGAACGCGGGGATGCCGCTTTCGATCCCCTGATCGACGAGGAGACGGAGGATGCCTCACTCGAGGAGCTCGAGGCGCAGATCGAGAGTGCGGTCAGTGGTCTGAGCGACGACGAACTGGCGGAGGAGATCGACGAGGAGACGCTGCTCGAGATCGTCAACGAGGTCGATGCCGAGGACGGAGAGGAGGGGGGTGACGAGCTCGACACCCTCGACAGCGCGGCTCTGAAGGAGGCGCTGGGCGAAGCGCCCGAGGCGGCTCCGGCCCAGGCAGAAAGCGCCGAAGCCCCCGAGGTTTCGGCCAAGGAGGGGCTGGAGGTACTGCAGTCGCTGGTCAAGGCACTGCAGAACGAAGCGGTCGCCAAATCCCTGAAAGGGATGAACATCAGTATCAACATAACATTTGGAGAACAACAGAGTGAATAAAGAGACGGGAGCGATTCTAGTACTTTCAGGACCGAGCGGAGCCGGTAAGAGTTCGCTGATCAGCAAGATCATCGACCATATCGGGCCCCACTACTTTTCGATTTCGACGACGACGCGGCCGATGCGCGAAGGGGAGGTCGACGGGGTGCACTACCACTTCGTCACCGAGGAAGCCTTCAAACAGGATATCGAGGAGGAGCATTTCCTGGAGTATGCGACGGTGCACGGCAACTACTACGGCACCTCCATCAAACCGGTCAAAGAGGCCCTTAAAGACGGTAAGCTCGTGATCTTCGACATCGACGTCCAGGGGCATGATGCCGTGCAGAACCGCCTCGGCGACATCACAACGTCGGTCTTCGTCACCACCCCGTCGCTCCGGGAGCTCAAACAGCGCCTTGACGGGCGGGGCACCGATGCCGAGGAGATCATCGAGAAGCGGATCCACATGGCCAAGCGCGAGGTGCAGCGTATCAGCGAATACGACTTCCTGATCATCAACGACGATCTCGACGAGGCGGCTTCCTACCTGATCTCCATCGCCAACGCGGCGCGGCTGAAGGTCCCCAGCCTCGAGATCAGCCAGTTCATCCAGGAGTGGGAAGCGAACGCCTGAGGGCCTTAAAGATACGTATAGAGATACCTTATAGATAGCTAAGGACAGTTACAGCAAAGCATAGTTATACTGTGCGCCTGAATTTTATAACGGGTCAACCAAGACCCACTGGAAAGGAACAATATGCCTCAGATTCCTGGCGGATTTGAACTCATTCTGATCTTGGCAGTCGTATTGCTTTTGTTCGGAGGTAAAAAGATTCCGGAACTTGCAAAAGGTCTGGGTCAAGGGATTAAAAACTTCAAAAAATCTGTAAAAGATGATGATGATACAACGGAAGTTGCGTCCGCAGGCGAGCCGAAAAAAGTAGAGGGCTCCAGCGAAGGTGCGAAAACGGAAGCACCCAAAGAAACCGAAAAACAAGCGTAAGCATTGAAACAGCGTGTACAGGCGCTCCTGCGCAACCAATTTGAACGCGACGCCGTTCTGGAAAAGCCGAAGGACCGCTCCTTCGGCCACTACGCCACTCCCATAGCTTTCTCCCTGGCCAAAGAACTCCGTAAATCCCCGATGGCGATTGCCGAAGATCTTGCCTCGTCGTTCGGCGAGTCGGAGATGTTCTCTGCCGTCGAGTCGGTCAAGGGATACATCAACTTCCGCCTTTCCGAGCACTTTCTGAACGAGTACGCCTCCTGGGCGCTGGAGAACGAAGCGGCTTTCGGCAATGCGGAGTGCAGCGGGAAGATCCTGCTGGAGTTCGTCAGCGCGAACCCGACGGGGCCGCTGCATATCGGCCACGCCCGCGGCGCCGTCTACGGTGACACCCTGCTGCGTCTCGGACGCCGTCTGGGCTACGACATCACGGCGGAGTACTACGTCAACGACGCGGGGAACCAGATCGACCTGCTGGGACTCTCCCTGCAGCTCGAGGGACGCGCGGCGATCCTCGGCGAGACGGTCGCATGGCCCGAGAAGTACTACCGCGGCGAATACCTGAGCGACCTCGCCGCCGCGGCGGCGGAGAAGTTCGGCAAAGAGGTCTTCGCCGACGAATCCCGCCAGATGGAACTCGCGCTCTGGGCGAAGGACAAGGTGATGGAACTGATCGTCAGCGACCTCGCCGACGCGAACATCCACTTCGACACCTTCGTCAGCGAAGCGTCGCTCTACGGCGAGTGGGACCGCGTGATGGCGAAGCTGGGCGAAGGGGCCTACGAAGCCGACGGCAAGGTATGGCTCCGCTCGACGGAGCACGGTGACGAGAAGGACCGTGTCGTCGTCCGTGAAGACGGCCGCCCGACCTACCTCGCCGGCGACATCATCTACCACAACCGCAAGTTCGAGCAGGGGTTTGATCACCACATCAACATCTGGGGCGCGGACCACCACGGCTACATCTCCCGGGTCAAGTCCGCGGCGCAGTTCCTCGGCCACGACGCGGAGAGCCTGGAGATTCTGCTGTCGCAGATGGTGAGCCTGCTCAAAGACGGCGAACCCTACAAGATGAGCAAGCGCGCGGGCAACGTCATCCTGATGAGCGACATCGTCAACGAGATCGGACCCGACGCCCTGCGCTTTATCTTCGCGTCGAAAAAGAGCGATACCTCCCTCGAGTTCGACGTCGAGGAGCTCAAGAAACAGGACAGCTCCAACCCGGTCTTCTACGTCAACTACGCCCACGCCCGCATCCAGACGATCCTGGAAAAGAGCGACCTCTCCCGCGAGGAGATCGCGGCGGCGCCGCTGCTGGGGCTGAACGAAGACGGCGACGCGCTCCTTTTCGAAGCGCTGCTGCTGCCGGAGGTGATCGAAGACGCTTTCACCTCCCGCCAGGTCCAGAAGCTGCCGGAGTACCTCAAGACCCTGGCGGCGCGGCTGCACAAGTTCTACTACGACTACCGCATCATCGGGACGGAGGACGAGGCGAAGTACCTCAAACTCTTTATGGTCGTCGGCCTCTCGCTGCGTGTCGGCCTCTCCATGATGGGGATCACCGCGAAGGACAAGATGTAAAACACCTCATAGAGGTGTTTTATGCTCCTTTTTCAACCCCGTCGGGCAGCAGTTTCGGTGCCGTGACAGCCACCGTTTTGCTTCTGCCCAACTCCCCGCTGACGATCTTCACATCCGATTTCGCCACCTTGCACATCTTCGCGATCAGCGCGACAATATGCTTGTTCGCCTTGCCGTCGACGGGCGGGGCGGTGATGCGCAGCTTGCGCGCATCTTCCATCATTTCGGCCAGTTCGTCTTTACTCGCCTTGGGCTGCACCCGCAGGCGCAGGATCAGGGTGTTGCCGTTTTTCCATTCGTACCACATGCCGCCATTATAGGGCATCTCCCTTTAGGCAATGTCACTTCTGCGCGCATATCGCCCGAAAGCGGGGATTTGGGCGGGGAGCGGTTGATTCAACCCGCTATTTTCTGTAAAATACGCATCCCTGGCAGCGACGATGCGTTGATGCCGTTGTGTGTCTTACCCCTGTCCCGGTAGCTCAGCAGGATAGAGCATCGGATTCCTAATCCGAAGGTCGTGCGTTCGAATCGCATCCGGGACACCACTGGAGCTGTCATGATCGCCATTTTGCAGCGTGTCTCATCGTCAAGCGTCACCGTTGAGGGCGAGGTCGTCGGGTCGATCGGCCAAGGGCTCAATATTCTGCTCGGTGTCCTGAAAGAGGACAGCGAAGAGGATATCGACAGGGCGCTGGCCAAGATCGTGAACCTGCGGATCTTCGCCGACGGGGCGGGAAAGATGAACCGCTCGCTCCTCGACATCGGCGGGGCAATGCTGGTGATCTCCCAGTTCACCCTGGGGGCGAGCATCAAGAAGGGGCGTCGCCCCTCCTTCGACAACGCCGCGGAGCCCTCGCGCGCGGAGGCGCTTTACGACTACTTTATCGCCGAAGCCTCCAAACAGGTGCCGGTGCAGAGCGGCCGTTTCGGCGCCCATATGGATGTGACCATTCAAAACGACGGGCCGGTGACGATCGTCGTCGATACGTCTGTATTGTAAACGTCAAATGGAACCAAGTCCCATCCGACGACGCTGGCCGCTATGGCATTGAAGCTAGCCTCATACGAGGCAGAGGGGTGCGTTATGTGTCACGTTGTCATAATAAAGTGCCGAATGCGATCAAGCTGCTACGCTGCACGAAACTGCTGTAACATTACCACGTAAAGGATCCCCCTTGGACGAAAGATGCCGCCATACCCTGCAGTCGGTCTTCGGCTTTTCCGGTTTCCGCCCCCTGCAGGAGGAGGCGGTCAACGCGATCCTGAACCGCCGGGACCTGCTGATGATTCTCCCGACCGGCGGGGGCAAGTCGCTCTGCTACCAGCTCCCCGCCCTGCTGATGGAGGGGATCACGATCGTCGTCTCCCCGCTGCTGGCGCTGATGCACGACCAGGTGAGCGCGCTCAAAGCGCAGGGGGTCAAGGCGGAGATGCTCTCCTCGATGCAGGATGCCGAGGCCTCCGAGGCGATCCGCCAGCGCCTCTTCGCCGGCGATATCAGACTCCTCTACGTCGCCCCCGAGCGGCTGAGCAACAGCTATTTCCTGCAGATGCTTTCGCAGCTTCCCATCGCCTTCTTCGTCATCGACGAGGCCCACTGCGTCAGCGAGTGGGGGCACGAGTTCCGCGACGACTACCGCCGCCTCGGGCTGCTGAAGGAGCGTTTCCCCGGCGTCGGCATCGCCGCCTTCACGGCGACGGCGACCCAGAAGGTGCACGCCGATATCGCTGAGCAGCTGCGGCTGCAGGACCCGGTACTGCTGCGGGGCACGATCTTCCGGGAGAACCTCCTTGTCCAGGTGCGCCACCGCATCAAGGACGGCCGGGCGCAGCTCCTCTCCTTTCTGCAGAGCCACCGCGACGAAAGCGGCATCGTCTACACCTTCACCCGCAACGCGGCGGAGAGCCTGGCGCACTACCTGCAGGGCCAGGGGGTCCGTGCCCGTGCCTACCACGCCGGGCTCGACACCGCCGAGCGCAACGCCACCTACCACGACTTCGTCCACGACGAGGTGGAGGTCGTCGTCGCCACGGTTGCTTTCGGGATGGGGATCGACAAGAGCAACATCCGCTTCGTCGTCCATATGTCCCTGCCTAAGACGATCGAGAACTACTACCAGGAGATCGGCCGGGCAGGGCGCGACGGGGAGCCGTCGGAGGTGATGCTGCTCTACTCCGCCGGCGACATCGCCCAGCGCCGGGGCCTCGTGGACCAGCTGGAGGAGGGACCCTACAAGCAGCACGCCTACGACAAGCTGCAGGCGATGGTGCGCTACGCCAACGCCGAACGCTGCCGCCACCAGCTCCTCGCCGCCTATTTCGGCGATACGATCGACCCCTGCAAATGCATGTGCGACAACTGCATCAACCCCGAGAAGGAGAAGGAGGCGATCACCGTCGAGGCCCAGAAGTTCCTCTCGGCGCTCTACCGCACGGGGCAGCGCTTCGGGATGCACTACGTCGTCGACGTACTCCGCGGTTCGACGGAGAAGCGCATCCTCGATAACGGCCACGAAACCCTCTCCGTCTACGGCATCGGAAAGGAGCGCGGTCGGGAGCAGTGGCTCGCTATCGGGGAGCGGCTGCTCGAGCTCGAGCTCGTCGGCCAGGGGGAGCACAAGGGGCTCTACATCACCCCGCAGGGGTCGGCCTGGCTCAAATCCGGCGAGAGCCTCGATATCGCCCGCGAACGCCTCAGCGTCCGGGAACGGGTAAGCCGCAAGGCAGTGCTCGAGACGGTCGACTACGACGTCGGCCTCTTCGAGGCGCTGCGCGTACTGCGCAAGGAGCTGGCGGACGAGCAGGGGATCGCCCCCTACATGGTCTTCAGCGACAAGACTCTCAAGGAGATGGCGGCATCGCAGCCTGAAGACAAAGCGGCGATGCTGCAAATCAGCGGCGTCGGGGAGGTGAAGTTCGAACGCTACGGCGAGGCGTTTCTTGCTTTGCTCCGCTCACTGGTATAATTCCCTTGATAATTCCGGACGATGGAGGAGCAGTGATGGTTACGGTAGCAGCAGTACAGATGCAGATGTCGGCGGACAGGGCGGCGAACGTCGAGAAGGCGGAGAAGATGGTGCGCGAAGCGGCGGCGAAGGGGGCGCAGATCATCCTGCTGCCCGAACTCTTCGAAGGGTACTACTTCTGCAAGGATATGGACGAGAAGTACTTCGAATGGGCGCGTCCCCTGGAGGGGAACCCCGTCATCGCCCGTTTCTCCGCGCTGGCGAAAGAGCTCGGCGTCGTCCTTCCGATCAGCTATTTCGAGCGCGACGGGAAACACTACTTCAACTCTCTCGTCGTCATCGACGCCGACGGCCGGGTGATGGAGAACTACCGCAAGACCCACATCCCCTCCGGGCCGGGGTACGAGGAGAAGTTCTACTTCAAACCGGGGGATACGGGCTTCACGGTCTGGCAGACGAAGTTCGGGCAGATCGGGGTCGGCATCTGCTGGGACCAGTGGTTCCCCGAGACGGCGCGCTCGCTGGCGCTGCTGGGGGCGGAGCTGATCTTCTACCCGACGGCGATCGGCAGCGAACCGGAGATCCACGTCGACTCCAAGGACCACTGGCAGCGGGTGCAGATGGGGCACGCCGCCGCCAACACGATCCCGGTGATCGTTGCCAACCGCATCGGCGAGGAGGCGGGCGAGAGCTGCAGCCTCACTTTCTACGGCTCCTCCTTCATCACCGACTACACGGGCTCCAAGATCGCCGACGCCTCCCGGGACAAAGAGGAGATCCTCATCGCCTCTTTCGACCTGGAGGAGAACAGAAAGCAGCGCGACTACTGGGCCCTCTTTGCGGACCGCCGTCCCGAGTGCTACGGGGAGCTGACCCAGCCGAAATAAGTTTCTGCCCGGCAGAACCCCTCCGCCGTGACGGAGCGGCTCCGGTACGTTCTGTCTGCATGGTGTCGTGTTGGCACTGCTTTTGCTTCTCCTCGTGCATGAGAAAGCAACTATCCGCTCCCGAACCGACCGGCTTTGGCCGCACGGCCGCGAAAGCCGGCCGCATCGGCTCCCTCAAGAGACACTACGACACCCGGGTCGAGGGGATGGAGATCGTCCTGCAGCCCAACATGGTGCTGATACGGACCGACTTTGCGACCCTCGAAACCCCCTGGATGTCGGAGTTCCTCGCTGGCTCCGCGGAGCAGATGCTCTTTCTTCCCCGTGCCGTACTGGTGCTGCATACCGAGTGGCAGCGTGAGCGCAAACGGACCTTTTTCGAGACGCTCGGCCGCCACTACGCCCGCCGGCACGAGCTCGACGAAGGGTTCTTCCTGCGGTCGCTGATGCGCTGCCTGGAGCGGCCGGTCAAGGTGGAGCTCGACCAGATGCAGACGCCCGAGCGGGTGACGGTGGAGCTCTACGCCCGGGACCCGCAGAGCGTGACCCTCTCCCTCTACGCGCCGAACCGCTGGGTGCTTGGCTACCTCCGCTCACAGTTGGCCTCCTGCGTCACCAGCGTCGGGGAGACGGAGCTCGTCCTGGACGTTTCGGACCTGAAGGCGAAGTCCCGCCTGGAGCGGGCCCTGAACCGGCGCCAGCTGCTGCACTACACGATCGAATACCGCTACGACAGCCGCTTTATGCAGCGCCTCTATGCCGACTACGCCGATTACGACTGGGAGGATGATGAGGAGCAGCTGCAGATCGGGGAGATGCTGCACTACTATACGGTGCTGGAGTGCCCTGTCGGCGCATCGCAGGATGCTCTGCGCAAAAGCTACAAGAAGCTGGTGAAGGTCTATCACCCCGACCGGGTCCACTCCGAAGACGTCGAAACCGTCAACCGCTACACGCGGAAGTTCCAGTTGCTGCAGGAAGCCTACACGGCTCTGCGAATCGTCAGCTAGTCGCGGGCGCGTACCCCCGGATCAGTTCCCCCGGCGTGACCCCCTGCAGCAGCCATTCGAAATCCTTGGCGCTGTAGAGTTCCAGCGCGCTCCCCTTCATCTGTTCGAGCTCCTTGGAGAACCCCCGTTTGCAGAACATCGCGACGACGTCGGGTTCGAGTTCGATCGTCTCGCACTTGGCCAGCAGTTTCGTCAGTTCGCTCTTGTTGATCTTGTGGTTGGTCCACTTGCACTCGCCGATGATGACGCGTCCCGACGCGGTACGGGCGAAGATGTCGATCTCCACCTGGCGGTCCCAGTAGCTCCCCGCCTCGACGATGGGGTCCTCCTGCTGCATCCGCTCGAGAAAGAGGTTCGATAGCGCCTCGAAGACCCGCCCGGTGAAGGCCTGGCGGCGCTCCGCGAAGCGTTCGAGAAGCTTCTCGTAGCGCCCCGTTTCGATCTCCCGGTGCAGCGGGGCGACGAAGTAGAACCAGAAGCGCAGAAAGGGGGAGGTGAAGCGCATTTTGTGCGAGATGCGGTGGCGGGCGATTTCGCGCTTGAGTTTCTGCTTGGGGTAGTCACGCACCGGCGGGGCCTCGCGGGAGTACTCCATCTCCAGAATACCGCTGTCGCGCAGGTAGTTCAGGGCCTGTCCCCCCTTTGTCTCGCTCATATGGGAGCGCTTGAAGGCGGAGTGCATTCGGCGGTCGCCGACGGCGACGGCGCTGAGCAGCCGGTGGTAGGAGGGGTCATCCGTTGCACGGCGGCAGATCTCGTTGTAGAGGTGGCCGTAGTTGTCGAGGATGTGGGTGACGATCAGCGACTCGAGGGGCTGGTCGACGTCGATCTCCCATCCCAGTCCGCCGAAGACGGCGAAGTATTCGATCAGGCGTTCCATGTCGTCGGGGAAGTGGCGGACATGGAAGGAACGGAACTGGCGCAGGAGCATCGCATCGGCAGGCAGGTTGATCGGGCATCCCTTATGATGGTATGGGTGTATTATAGCCGCACTTTTTCAAAAGCGGAACAGATGCCGCGGCAGATCGGCGACTTTCCCCTCCCGGATCGTAACACCCTCCGCCTCCAGCAGCGCGATCTTGCGCGCGGTGCCCCCGGCGTAGCCGCCGATGCCCCCGTCGCTGCGTACGACCCGGTGGCAGCGAACAG
This sequence comes from Sulfuricurvum sp., assembly GCA_003245815.1. Classification (GTDB taxonomy): domain Bacteria; phylum Campylobacterota; class Campylobacteria; order Campylobacterales; family Sulfurimonadaceae; genus SZUA-415. Next base: position 7,279 of record QKCD01000132.1, on the reverse strand, counting down.
TGACAAGGTCGGGGTTGCGGGAGAGGGCGTTGCCGACGGCGCGCCACGCCTTTGTGCCCAGCGCTTCGGCGAGGAGCTTGTAGGTCGTCACCCTGCCCGGAGGGATCAAGCGGAGCAGGGCGTAGCAGCGTGCGTCGAAATCCGGGGTTCCCATGGTGTCATCCTTTCCCCATTTCACTTCCCCACTTTAGCATATCCAGGCCGTACTTCTCCCGGACGCTCTGGGTGTGTTCGCTGAGGCGGTGTGCCTTGCGGTCCTCCTCGAAGTGCAGCAGCGAGAGTTCGCGGCGGCTGATATGGGTGAAGTGGGAGCAGTGGATGGAGAGGCGGACGATGGCGAGCTCCTTGTGGGTATCGGCCCGGTAGAAGAGGGAGAGGACGAGCTCCTTGAACCACTTCTCGCCGAAGAGGCGATTCTCGGTGATGTTGGCATGGGAACTCTGGTGCTGCTGGTAGCGGATGCCGACGTGAAAGGTCGTCGGGATCACCCCGATACGCATGATGGCGTAGGCGAGATGGCGGGCGAGGATGACGACGCGGCGGCGCATCTCGCCCCGGTCGCGCAGGGGGTCGAAGGTTCGGGAGATGCCGATGGACTTGCGGACGTGGTCGGGGACGACCTCCGCGTCGTCCGTGCCGGCGACCCGGCGGCAGAGCTCCCGGGCGTAGGGTCCCCAGGACTCCACGAGGCCACGGGCGCGCAGCAGTTCGCCCAGGGTCTCGATGCGGTAGGCGGCGAGTTTACGTTGCATGCTGCGGCCGATGCCGGGGAACTTCCGGACGGGGATGGGGGTGATGAAGGCGCCGAACTCCTCGGGGGTGACGGTTTTGCAGCCGAAGGGCTTGGCCTGCTCCGTCGCCAGCTTGGCGATATACTTGCTTCGTGCCGCCCCGATGGAGACGGGGAGGTCGAGGGCGCGTCTGATCTCGTGGCGGAGCATGTCGATGAACCATGGCACCTCCGCGTCGGCGACCCAGCCGCCGAGGTCGCCGTAGAACTCGTCGATGCTCGCCTGCTCGATGACGGGGATGCGCGCCTGCAAAAAGGCGTGCAGCTCGTGGGAGAGGCGCTGGTAGAGCTTCATATCCGGCGCCCTGACGATGAGGTGGGGGCACTTCTGCAGCGCCTCGCGGATCGTGGTGCCGGTATTGATGCCGTACTTGCGGGCCTCGTAGCTGGCGGTGGTGAGGATCCCCCGGATGCGCCCGTCGGGGTCGGTAAACTTCTCCATATCGCTGCAAACGGGCGGCTCATAGGCCTGGAAGAAGGTGCCGACGAAGGAGCCGCTGTTTTCGAGGTTCACCGTCTGGTGGCCGCTGTCGCGGGCGAAGATCTGCTGGTCCCCCCGTCCGCCGATGCCTACGGGACGGTTGTGCAGCGAGGGGTCACGGGTGCGTTCGGCGGAGACGAAAAAGCAGTCGAGGTCGATATGGATCTTCATAACCGACAGTCTAGTGCCGAATCGGGCGGGAAGGAAAAAAAATGGCAGGGCGCAAATCCATGCAGTAACTTTTGGCCGTTATAATGGGCAGTTATGAATATCCGCAACAAGTTTTTCATCACGCTGATCGCACTGTTGATCCTCTTCGTCGTCGCCAATGAAGGGGTGACGGTCTACTCCGGTTTCGAAAAGTCGAAAGAGGAGTGGTACGAACAGGACCGCATTCACCTCAAGACCGTGCTGGACCTTCAGAAGCAGAGCGTGCAGGCGCTTGCCCTGGAGCTGGCGACGGATCCCGTGGTGATCCGGGCCTATCAGCAGAACAACCCTCAGCTGATCGTGGATGACAAACTCCCCTTCTGGCAGCAGGTGAAGGAGGAGAACCTTGTGTACGAGATCCACTTCTTCAAGCCGCCCGCCGTCTCCTTCGTCAACTTTTCCAATTTCGGCTCTATCGGAGCGGATGTCCAGCGGGTACGCAAGGATATCGTCTGGATCACCTCCTCCTTTCGGCACAGCACCCACCTGATGATGTGCAAGACCTACGCGGGGGTACGGGCGACCTACCCGATCGTCGACGCCAACGGTACGATGCTCGGGGGCATCTCCCTGGGGAAGAAAGTGGACTGGATTCCGGCCATGCTCAAACGTCTGACGGGGAAAGAGGCGTTTCTCGTCTATACCGCCGCTTCGGCGGAGAACCTCTCGGAAAGCTACTATAACGCCTTTATCCGGGACAAGACGCGGGTCGGCGACTACCTCTTCGCGGAAAGAACCCTGCCGCTCTCCGAGGCGATGATGGGGCAGATCGACCTGGTACACTCCGGCGGGACGCTGGAGGTTGACGGCACGAAGTACGTGGTCGATACCTATCCCCTGGAGGATTTCAACGGCGAGGTGATGGGGTATGTGGGGGTCCTCAACGATGTCGGTTACCTCTACGAACGCTTTTACAGCCGCCTGATCAAGAACCTCCTGCTGCTGGTCTGCATCGGCTTCCTTTTCTTCCTGCTGACCCAGAACTATGTGCAGAAGACGCGCCGGCGGATCGCCGCGATCAGCCGGCTGGCGGAGGAGCTGAAGGCGCAGCGGTTCGAAAGCCTCGCCGAGTACGACGCCAAGGCGCTGAAGGAGGAGAGCGGCGGCGACGAAATCGCGGCGCTGCAGCTCAACATCGTGGATATGGGACACGCCCTGAAGGACTTCAGCAAGAGTCTCGCGCGCCGCGTCGAGAAGAAGACGCAGGCGCTCTTCGAGGCCAACAGCCGCCTGGAACACCAGCTCTACAGCGACACGCTGACGGGTCTGCCGAACCGCAACGCCTTTTTCCGGGATATCGCCGCCTGGCAGGCCCCGGCTACGGCACTCATCGACATCAACGGATTCAAGCGGATCAATGACCTCTACGGGATCGAGGTGGGCAACGAACTGCTCCGGGAGGTCGCGCTCTTCTACAAAAGCCGCTGCGCCAAGGCACGGCTGGCGGTCTATCGTTTCGGTTCGGACGAGTTCGCCGTTGTCCCGCGCCGCGATACCGAAGGGTTCGAGGAAGCGGTCGCCGCCCTCGTAACCGAGGCGGAGGCGAAAGCCTTCATCGTCGGATCAGAGCGGACCGGCATCTTCATCGATCTGGCGGCGGGGATCAGTTTCGAGCGGGAGTACCTCGTCGAAACGGCGGACCTGGCCCTGCATGCGGCGCAGGAGAAACACAAGAACTGCCTGGTCTACTCGGCGGACATGGGGCTCTACGAGACGAACCTCGAGAGCATCGCCCTCACCGAGGCGATCAAAAACGCCATCGCGGAGGAGCGTTTCGTACTCCGTTTCCAGCCCATCCTTGGCCGCGACGGAAGGCTGAGCAAGCAGGAGACGCTGGTACGGATGGTAGAGGGGTCGCGGGTGCTCTCGCCGGCGGAGTTCCTGGAGTTCGCCAAGAACACCCGCTACTACAAAGCGATCTCGCGGATCGTCCTGAAAAAGAGTTTCGCGGCCTTTGCCGATCACGACTGCAGTTTCAGCGTCAATATCACTGTCGATGACATTCTCGACGCCGAGACGGTTGCCCTGATTCATGAACTGCTGCAGGGGTTCCCGGAGCAGGAGCGGGTCGTCTTCGAGATCGTCGAGACGGAGAGTATCCTTAATTTCGAGGAGGTGGAGCGTTTTGTCGAAGAGGTGCGCCGTCTGGGCGCGAAGATCGCTATCGACGACTTCGGTTCGGGCTACTCCAACTTCTCCTACATCCTCAAACTCGCCCCCGATTACCTTAAGATCGACGGTTCGCTGATCCGTTCGATCCACGAGGACCCCAATGCCCGGGCCATCGTCGAGACGATCGTCGGCTTCGCCCGGAAGCTGCAGATCATGACGATCGCCGAGTTCGTCCACTGCCGGGCGGTCTACGAGGTGTGCCGCGATATCGGCATCGACGAGTTCCAGGGATACTACTTCAGTGAGCCGCTGAACGAGCCCCTCTGCGCGGGGACCCTGCTGGAGCCGAAAGCGCGTTCTTAAGAGCCCCTGAAGCGACGGGGAGGGCCGGCGGGATGCGCCCGGGGTAGCGTATAATATGGAGATCGCTTTCCGTTCTGTCCGGAGCAGCACGCCATCTACCAGACCAAGGACTCCTATGAACTACCGCTACATCGGCAAAACCGGCCTTCGCGTCAGCCCGATCTGCATGGGAACGATGACCTTCGGGACCCAGTGCGACGAGCCGACGGCCTTCGAGATCCTCGACAAGGCTTACGCCGCCGGGGTTAACTTCTTCGATACTGCCGAGCTCTACCCGGTGCCGCCGCAGACAAAGCTGGCGGGGATCACCGAGGAGATCGTCGGGCGCTGGCTGAAGACGAAACCGAGAGAGAGCGTCATTCTCGCGACCAAGGTCGCCGGGGCGGCATCGGGGTGGTTCGTACCGCCGATCCGTCACGGGCTGACGGCCATCGACCGCTTCCATATCGAGCGGGCCGTGGAGGGCTCCCTCAAGCGCCTCGACACCGACTACATCGACCTCTACCAGATGCACTGGCCCGACACGGTCGTCCCCATCGAGGAGTCGATGGAGGCCTTCGACCGCCTTGTGCGCAGCGGCAAGGTGCGCTACATCGGCACTTCCAACGACACCGCCTACGGCACGGCGAAGGCGCTGATGGTCTCCCGGTACGAGAAGTTCGCCCGCTTCGAGTCGATCCAGAACAACTTCTCCCTGCTCAACCGCCGCTTCCTCGACGAGCTCGCCGAGCTGGCGCGCCGCGAGCAGGTGAGCCTGCTCCCCTATTCGCCGCTGGCGGGCGGGGTGCTCAGCGGCAAGTACAACCAGGATCCCGGGGCGAAGGGGCGCTTCTCCGATTACCTGAAATCCCCGAACCGGCGCCAGCGCCTGATGGCGACCCGTTTTATGAACGACAGGACCCTCGCCTCGACGCAGCTTTACCTGAAGATCGCCGCGGAGGTGGGGCTCGACCCGGTGACGCTGGCGATCGCATGGAGCAAGCAGTTCGACTTCGTCGCCTCGACGATCATCGGGGCGACCCGGCCCGAACAGCTCGATGCAAGCCTGGCGGCAATGGAACTGGAACTCGCCGACGACGTCCTGGCGGCCTGTGACGAGGTGCACCATCAGATCCTTTATCCTATGGGCTAGCGTGCTGCTCCTTTTCGGCGGATGCGCCGTCAAGGAGTACCGCACGAGCGAACCGAAGCTGGTCACTCTCAAGACGAAGCTGCTGCGCTTCAACGACGTCGGCTTTATCCGCAGGGGGGGTGACGCGGTCCAGGCGGAGCTCTTCAGCGCGGGACAGGCGGTCGAACGCATCGAGATCAACCATCTCGTCTGCGTGACGGCAGGCTGCATGGGCAAAAGCGCCTTCAACGCCGACTACCTCTACGCCGGCTACCCCGACGACCTGCTGCAAAACGTGCTGACGGGGCGGCCGATCTTCGGCGGCGCTGAGCGCGTCGCGACGGGGGAGGGGTTCGAACAGCGGCTCGCGGGGGAGGGGTACGACATCCTCTACTGCGTCGGAGCGGGGCAGATCAGCTTCAAAGACCGCGCCAACGACATCCTGATTAAGATCCGCGATCTCCCCGAGACGCGGCAGTAGGTAGATTTTGTCAGAAGAGGAGATGATGGGCATGAACGACGAACGCGATAGCATCGCGGCGATCATCGCCGAGATCCAGAAGGTCATCCGGGGCAAGGAGCTGCAGGTGCGGCTCTCCCTGGCCGCCTTCCTGGCGGGAGGGCACGTCTTGATCGAAGATCTTCCGGGAGTCGGAAAGACGACCCTGGCTAAGACCTTTGCCCGGGTGCTGGGGCTGCGGTACGGGAGGATCCAGTTCACCAGCGACCTGCTCCCCTCGGACATTCTCGGGGTGAACTACTTCGATGCGAAGCAGTCCGCCTTCGTCTTTAAAAAGGGGCCGCTCTTTTCCCAGTTCCTGCTTGCCGACGAGATCAACCGAGCAACCCCCAAGACCCAGAGCGCCCTGCTCGAGGCGATGGAGGAGATCCAGGTCAGTGTCGAAGGGAAGGCGATGCCGCTGGAACGCCCCTTCTTCGTTATGGCGACGAAGAACCCCTTTGAAGAGGTCGGTACCTTCGAACTTCCCGGTTCCCAGCTCGACCGATTCCTCATCTCGTTCTCGCTGGGCTACCCGGACCGGGAGGCGGAGCGGGCGATCCTTTCCGACCGGAAGGCGCGGATCGACGAGGTCGTCGCGCCGGTGGCGCCCGACGTCTGCAGCCAGCTGATCGTGGCGGCGGAGGGGGTGCGTTTCAGCGACGCGCTGCTCGATTACCTTCAGAACGTCGTCGCCTTTACCCGGGAGAGCGGGCTCTACCGGGTGCCGCTCTCGACCCGGGGCGCGATGGCCCTGGCGCGGATGACCCGTTCCTGGGCCCTGCTGGAGGGGCGCGACTACGCCATCCCCGCCGACGTCAGGCAGGTGCTCCCTTACGTCTGCGCCCACCGTCTCGTGCGGCGGGAGGGGAAGCAGGACCCCCGGAAGATCAGCGATGAGATTTTTGCAGCGGTCCCGGCGGACGAGTAGGGGGACGACGGCCCGGATTACGGGCTATTTCTGGGTGCTGGTCGTCCTTATCGTCGCCCTCTTCCTCGAAGCGTACATGCATAACTTCAACATCGTCTATATCAGCCTCTTTTTTCTGGTGGGCTTTGGCATCGTCTCCGAGATACTGGGGCGGGCAAACCTCGCCCGGATCGACGCGCGGCTGCTCTCCTGCGGCCGTCTCTTCGCCAATCTTCCGGCGGAGTACACGGTCGCCCTCGTGAACGGCTCGGACGCTCCCTCCTACGACGTTTGGGCGGAGAACGGCGAGAGCAGCGCCCGGGTCGGGCGCATCGGCGCCCGCACGACGGAGATCGCGAGGCTCTCCGTCACCTTCGCGGAACGGGGCCGGGCCAGCCTCCCCGCCACGGAGCTGCGCAGCTTCTACCCGCTGCCGCACATGCGTTTCGGGAAGCGCTTCGACCGCGACCGGCAAGTGCTCATCTACCCGGAGCCCCGGGGGGAACCGCTGCGGGAGCTGATCGCCCGCCGCCGCTCCCTTTTCGGGGAGCGCGACGACTTCGACGGGGTGCGCCGCTACGAGAGCGGCGACACGGCCTCGCTCATCTACTGGCCCTCCGTCGCGAAGGGGGAGACGGTGATGAGCAAGCAGTTTTTGAACGAGGAGGCGAGCCGGAAACTGCGTTTCGATTTTCAAGAGTGCGGCGACGACGACGAATCACGGTTGTCGCAGCTGACGCTCTGGGTGCTCGAGTGCGAGAAGGGGGGCGTCCCTTTCGTCATCACAATGCCCGGCGCAGAGC
>QKCD01000084.1 GCA_003245815.1 Sulfuricurvum sp. | reverse complement strand
GCTGGGGCATCAGCGCAGAGCGTCCGGTGATCATCAACCTGCCGGCGACGGTGGAGATGGCGACGCCGAACATCTATGCCGACCAGATCGAGTGGATGAGCCGCCACCTGGACAACCGGGAGCACATTCTCATCTCGACGCACACGCCCAACGACCGCGGCACCTCCGTCGCGGCAACCGAGCTGGCACTGCTGGCGGGCGCCGACCGCGTCGAAGGGACCCTGCTCAGCAACGGCGAGCGGACCGGGAACGTCGACATCATCACCCTGGCGCTGAACATGTACACCCAGGGCGTCGATCCCGGACTCGATTTTGGCGACGTCAACACCGTCGTCGACGTCGTCGAGCGCTGCACGGATATCGAGACGCATGTCCGCCACCCCTACGTGGGCGAACTGGTCTATACGGCCTTTTCCGGCTCCCACCAGGATGCCATCAACAAAGGCCTGGCCTACCAGCGTGCGAAAAGCGAGCCGTTCTGGGAGGTTCCGTACCTTCCGATCGACCCGGCCGACGTCGGCCGGACGTATGAGAGCATCATCCGCATCAATTCGCAGTCGGGCAAAGGGGGTGTCGCCTACATCCTCGAGGATAAATTCGGCTACCAGCTGCCCAAGAAGATGCACCCGGAGATCGGACGTATCGTTCAGGGTGTCACGGATGTCGAAGGGCGTGAACTGACGGCGGAGGAGATCCTGGGGATCTTTGAAAAGACCTATTTCGAGGTACCGCAGTACATCGAGTTCGTCGATATGGCCGTCAACTCCGAAACGTCAAAAAGCGGGATCGTCACCGTCAAACTGACCTACCGCTATGAAGGCGAGGAGATTACGAGCACGGGACAGGGCAACGGGCCTATTGACGCCTGCCGCAAGGCACTGGCCGAGAAGTTCCCGCACGCCTTCGTGCTGCGCTCCTACGCCGAGCACTCCTGCGGGGAGCAGTCCTCGGCGAAGGCCGTCGCCTACATCGAGATCGAGACGGAGGATTTCGGCTCCTTCTTCGGTGTCGGACGCGACAACGACATCACCATCGCCGGCGTTATGGCGATGTTCAGCGCCCTGAACCGGGCGTATCACTCATAAGAACGCTATACGGAGCAAAACAAGGGTACCGCTCGGCTTAAGCCGATGTTTCCTTGAAAGCCCCGTATAGCTACGCTTGCCGCTGTGGCACTGAAGCACAAAACAAGGGTACCGCTCGCGTAGCGATGTTTCCCTGAACGTTGCTTTGTCCTCGTGCCTGCGGAATTCCGCCAGGCTACATCGGCAACGGCGTATGATTCCCTCCCCAAATCATTTATTAATCCCTCTACTCAACCCTTAAAGCGCTTTCGTTGGAGATTAGAAACTGATGGCGGCGGTGAGTTCCGGGTAACCGCGTCTGATCGTATCGCCGTTACTGCGGCTGTACCACTCCTCAGCCCATCCTACTGACAGGTAGACGCGTCCTTCGGCGTAGGCAATGCCGGCCCGGGCACCGAGGGTCTCGTAATCGTCATAATTACCGCTGATGAAAGTGTGCCGGTAAAAGACACCGGCATAAGGTCGGAATGTAGCACTGAGGGGGAGAAAATAGGTCACCGGGAGGTCGACTTCGTTCATCGTCGGCGTACCGCCGAACCAGCCACGGTAGCCGATGCCGACGGCAAGACCGTTCAAAGCAAAATAGTTCGCACTGACGCCTACAATCGTGTAGGTATTGTCAAAGCCGGTGCCGCTGCCCACTGTCACCGCGACGCTCTTCGACCCGCGGTCAAAAACCCCCGCCTGAAGCAGGAGCGCCGTCGCCATTAACCCAAGGGTGATCTTTTTCATAGGGACTCCTTGGGGCCATTGTAGCACACGCGTTTAGAAGAGGAGGCCGTCCTCGGCCTCGGAAGGCATCTTCTCCACCGGCGGCGGGGAGGCCTTGGTAAAGAACTCCTCGGCACCGTTGCGCTCAACCTTCGTCACCCCCTCGGGCATCTCGAATTTGCGTTGAACCTGCGGGAAGAGGTGCAGAAGCTGGGTATAGTATTTCCGGAACGCCGGGGCCGCCGCACGCCCCCCCGTCTCTTTTTTCGGCAGCGGCGTATTGTCGTCGTTCCCGAACCAGACGATGGTCTCGACGCTCGGCGAATAGCCGGCGAACCAGGCGTCGATGGAGTTGTTCGTCGTGCCCGTCTTCCCGGCCGTCTCAATCCCGCCGACAGCCGAGGCACGCCCCGTCCCCCGCAACACAACGTCACGCAGGATCGTCGTCATCAGGAACGCCTGGGCCGGACTCGTAATCTCTCGATGCTTCGGCTGCGCATCGTAGTGTGTGCCGTGTTTGTCGATGCTTGTAATGAGGAAGGGTTCGCTCTGGACCCCGCCCGCGGCAAAGGAGCTGTAGGCGCCGGCCAGTTCGACCGGCGATAGGGTGATACTGCCCAGGGCCAGGGAGAGGTCCTTCGGCAGGCCGGCAAACTGGTAACGTGAGAGCTCGCGGTAGATGCGCGACAGCCCGATATCCGTCACCAGGTTGATAGTCGCGAGGTTCCGTGAATGCACCAGCGCTTCGCGCAGGGTGATCAGCCCTTTGTAGTCGCGTTCGTAGTTCTTGGGCTGCCACTTCTTCTCGCTCCCCTCCGTCTCATAGTCGTAGGTACGTGAGATGTCGACGAGCTCCGTCGCCGGCGAATACCCCAGGTCCAGCGCCACCTGGTAGATGAAGGGCTTGAAGGCCGAACCCGGCTGGCGGCGGGCCTGCGTCGCCCGGTTAAAGGCGCTCTTGGTGTAGTCCACCCCGCCCACAAGTGCAAGGATTTCACCTGTGACCGGGTCGATGCTGACCAGCGCGCCGTTGAGCTGTTCGAACTGGCTCGCGTTGGCATCCTTGTCGCGCTCCAGGGCGCGGTTGATGATGCCGTCGTAAGCATACGAGAGGGCCGACCGCCCCGCCTCCTGCAGCCGCAGGTCCACGGTCGTATTGATCGTGTACCCTCCCGTCCGGATATCGGGATAGAGCACCTCCGCACGCCGCAGGACCTCGTCCGTGACGTAGGGGGCCTGATTCTGCGTCAGGGTTTCGTCGAACACCTCCGGACGCTCCTGCATCGCCGTGTTGTACGTTTCGTCGTCCACCCATCCCAAGTCATGCATACGCGCAATCACACGGTTCGCCCGCCCCAGAGAGAGTTCGTAATTGCGTGTCGGCGCATAGAACGAGGGGGCTTTCGGCAGCCCGACGAGCACGGCCGTCTCTTTAAGCGTCAGGCGGTTCAGCGGTTTGTGAAAATACCCCATCGCCGCCGTTTTGATGCCGTAATAGCCGTGCCCGAGGTAGATGGCGTTGAGGTAACGCTCGAGGATATCCTCTTTGCTCAGCTCCGTTTCGAGTTTCAGCGAGAAGATCAGCTCCTTGAGCTTGCGCGAAAACTTCTTCTCCCGTGTCAGCAGTGTGTTTTTGACGAGCTGCTGGGTGATCGTACTGGCCCCTTCCACCAGTTTGCCCGCCTTGATATCCTTGACGATAGCCCGGAATATGGCATCGACATTGACGCCGCGGTGCTCGAAAAAGGTCGTATCCTCGATGGCAAGCAGCGCTTCGATCATTTGCGGCGGGATCTCGTCGAACGTTGCAAACGCACGGTTCTCCTTGTCGAAGATATTGGCGATCTTCTCGCCGTTGCGGTCAAAGATATAGGTGGTCAGCGGCGGATTGTAGCGGACCAGTTTGCGGGTCTCATGCCCGTACTGCGCCACGAAGTAAGCGACGAAAAGGAACAGGGCGACCACACCGGCCAGGCCTCCCCACAGCAGCATTTTTTTCACGTTCTAAACTCCCTTCCGGCGAAACTTGATTCAATCAGTGTGCGCGTATATGCATGTTGGGGCGACGCCATCACCTGCGCCATCGCACCCTGTTCCACGACAGCGCCCTCGCGGATGACGCAGACCTCGTCGCAGAGCGCGCGGGCCGAGACGATGTCATGGGTGACAAAGAGCATGCTGAAGCCCATCTGTGTCTGCAGCTCCCGCAGCAGGGCGATGATGACGCGCCGCGTCTCGGGGTCGAGGGCTGTCGTCGGCTCGTCGAGCAGCAGCAGTTTCGGTGCATGCGACAGGGCAATGGCGATCACGGCGCGCTGCAGCTGCCCGCCGGAGAGCTCCGGC
>QKCD01000005.1 GCA_003245815.1 Sulfuricurvum sp. | reverse complement strand
CCGCGGCGGCTTGCCGGCACGGCGTTCGGGCTGCGGTCAAGCCACGGCAGCAGGAAAAAGATCACCTGAGCGATCCCGAAAGCGACGAGGCCCGGATCTTTCGGGAACGGACGCAGGATCTCATACGACCAGAGGAAGTACCACTCCGGATAGATGTGCGGCGGTGTCTTCAGGCCGTCAGCCGGGTCGAAGTTGATCGGGTCCATCGCGAAACCGAAGTGCCAGAAGACCAGGTAGAAGAAAAAGATCAGGTAGATGCTCACGACGAACATATCCTTGGAAAGGAAGTCGTTCGCGAAGGCGATGACCTTGGACTCTTTCTTGTTACCGGCTTTGTACTTGGCCGCTTCCTCGTCGAAATCGAACTCCTCGCCGTCCTGGTTGTTGACGTGCGGGATACGCAGCGCACCGAAGTGCAGCCCGATGAGGCCAAGGATCGCCAGCGGGATCAGCAGGACGTGCAGCATAAAGAAGCGGTCCAGGAACGCCTGGCCCGGGACGTAGTCACCGCGGATCCATTCGACGAGACCGTTGAACTCCAGTGAACCGAGGCTAAACAGGTTGGTGATAACCATCCCCGCCCAGTAGCTCATCTGGCCCCACGGCAGCATATAACCGCTGAACGCTTCGGCGGAGAACGCGACGAACAGGAGCATACCGGAGATCCAGATCATCTCGCGGCCCTTCTTGTACGAACCGTAATAAATCCCCGTCAGCATGTGAATATAGATGATCAGGAAGACGACGGAAGCCGCGACGGCATGGACGTGACGCCAGAGCCAGCCGAACTCTACTTCACGCATGATCGTGAAGTTGACGCTGTCGAAGGCCGTGTCAACGTGTGGCTGATAGTACATCAGCAGGAAAATCCCAGAAACGAGCAGGATGCCGAACGTAAACGCCAGGACCATCCCCATTGCCCAAAGAAAGTTGATATTTTTCGGAATCCAGTACTCTTTTGAGAGTACGCGCTGCAGCGTATCAATCGCCAGGCGCTGGTTCAACCAGTCATGTACGCTGGTTGCTTTAGTAAAGTGTGCCATTTCCCCTCCTCACTTACGCCAGCACGCCGGCTTCTCTCATTTGGCGATACGTTTCGCCCTCTTCGCCCAGAACCACGGTATTGCCTTTGACATTGAAAGGCGGAATCACCATCGGGCTCGGCGGCGGCGCAAGGGTATCGATACCGCTGCTGTCGAATTCCCCCCCGTGGCAGGCACATTTGAAGTCCTGCTTCGCCTCGCGGTACGCCGGGATACACCCAAGGTGCGTACACAGACCGATACAGATCAGGAAGTGCTCCCCGTTCACGATGATATCGCGCGCCGACTGTTCAGCACTCTCTTTCGCGACCATTTCCGGCGTTTTTTTCAGAATGAAAATCGGCTTCCCGCGCCACTTCTCGACCATCAGCTTGTTCGGTTCAGCAGCGCTCAGATCGACTGTCGTAAAACCCGCCGCTTTAACGCTCGGAAGCGGGTCCCACGATTTTTTCATAGCATAAAGTGCTCCGACGGCGCCGACACCGGCAACCGCTCCGAAGACTTTACCCATAAAACCCCTACGGCTTTGCTCCATAGTTTTGTCCTCACTTATAAAACATTTCGCTCTATCTTATATAAAATAGGATTAAGTCAATATAAATTTAGATTTTGTTTAAGAAAGGTTGCTAATTCTTCGCTATTTTTGGGACAAGCGTGATAGGTATGTGATTGCACTTCGTTTAATGCTGCCGATAATGCTGACTTATTAAAACCGTGAATAACGGGAATGGTGAGGGATTCGAAAAGCGGGATAAAATCGGTCGGGTAATCGGCACGCTGAAGGTAGATCGGTTTGCCGCCGGCGGCAAGGTGCTCCAGCACCGCCTGGGGAGACGACGTCACCAGGCATTCGCTTCCGGCGACGACCGTATCGTACGCCTCTTCATCATGCAGCGCCGTAAAACGCTCCTTGAGCTTCCCGCCGTAGCCGTAAAACCAGTAGAACCCTTCCAGCAGCTCCAGCTCCAGCCCTGCAAAAGTCTCGGCGTTCGCCGCCAGGTCCTCCTCGTAGTCGTCATCGCCGAAAAAGAAGGCCCGCTTGATTGTTTTGGGTTTTATATCGAACCAGGCGTCGTCCACGGCGACGCCTTTGAAGATCCCTTCACCTTCGAGGTAGGGGGAGACGAGCAGTTCGCCGGGGTGCTTCTGCTCGTTCGGATCGTCGCTGATGCGGATAAAGGTCGAGAAGTAGCGGGTCATGTCGTCGAGCATGACCGGATTGATCTCGGCGGAGTCGAAGATGATCTTGTCGCCGTTGTTCGCGATCTGGGGGATATTGCGTACGACGTCGACGCCGACGGCACGCTTGATGCCGTGTTCGCGTGCCATCGAAGCGATACGGAAATCGGAAGTCAGCAGGGTGATATCGACGTCACCAAGGGCGCGGATGATCGTCGCGGCGCGGCGGAAACGGTCCAGGCCGATGCGGTGCCCGGTGTGTACATAATAAAAGAGTCTCATCCTGCCGCCTTTTTCTGTGCCATCTTGATATAGATGTGCAGGATCTCGATCGCCGCCGGCGTCACCCCGCTGATCTGCGAGGCTGCCTGCAGGGTCGGCGGGTTGAAGGTTTTCAGCTTCTCGACGATCTCGTTGGAGAGCCCCTTGACGGAGGCAAAGTCGAACCCTTCAGGGATCTTGATGCTGATGTTCTTCTTCATCTTCTCGATCTCGTCGAGCTGCTTCTCGACGTAGCGGGCGTACTTCGCCTCGACCATGATCTGCTCCTGGATATACGGATCGTACTTGCCAAGCTCCGGAAGGAGGGTGAGCATCTTCTCGCGGGTGAAGCTCTTGCGCGCGATAAGCTGCTGCGCGGTAATTTTGTCCGTCACACGCTCCTCGCCGATGCTTTCCAGGAAGGCGAGGAACTCCTTGTTCGGGGTATATTCCGTCGCATTGACGAGGGCCACCCCCTCCTCGATCTGCTTGCGTTTCGTCTCGAACCGTTCGAAAGTCGCATCGTCGATAAGTCCCGCATCGTGGCCGTATTTGCCCAGGCGGATGTCGGCCGTCTCTTCGCGCAGCAGCAGACGGTACTCGGCACGGGAAGTGAACATACGGTAGGGCTCTTTGGTCCCCTTCGTCACCAGGTCATCGATCAGGACGCCGATATAGGCCTCGTCGCGGCCCAGGACCAGCGGCTCCCGGCCGTCCAGCGAGAGCGCGGCGTTGATCCCCGCCATCAGCCCCTGGGCTGCCGCCTCCTCGTACCCTGTCGTCCCGTTGATCTGGCCGGCCAGGAAAAGATGGTGCACCTTTTTCGTCTCCAGCGAGTGCTTCAGCTCCGTCGGGTCGACGTAGTCATACTCGATCGCGTAGCCGTAGCGGACGATCTTCGCGTTCTCCATCCCCCGCACCGAGTGGACCATCGCCTGCTGTACATCCGGCGGCAGCGAGGTGCTCATCCCGTTGATGTAGCACTCGGTGTTCTCCTCGGTCTGCGGCTCGATGAAAAGGTGGTGACGGTCTTTGTCCCGGAAACGGTTGATCTTGTCCTCGATACTGGGGCAGTAGCGGGGGCCAATCCCCTCGATCTGGCCCGTAAAGAGCGGGGCGCGGTGGAAGTTGCCCTCGATGATGCCGTGCGTATCTTCATTCGTATAGGCGATATAGCAGGGGAGCTGCCGCTTCTCTTCGGCAAACTTTTTGCGGTCGGTCCGGAAACTGAAAGGGTTCGGCAGTTCGTCGCCGGGCTGCTGCTCCATCACCGAGAAATCGATCGTTTTGGAGTCGACGCGGGGACAGGTACCCGTTTTGAGGCGGCCGACCTTAAGCCCGAGGGCGCGGAGCGAATCGGAGAGGTTCTCCGCCGAAAACTCCCCGAAACGGCCGGCCGTCTGTTTCACCTCGCCGATGTGCACGACCCCCTTAAGGAAGGTCCCCGTCGTCAGAACGACGCGCTTGGCACGGTATTCGTTGAGCAGATTCGTGCGCACCCCTGTGACCGTCTGCGCTTCATAAAGCAGCCCTTCGACGGTCTCCTGCAGCAGGTCGAGGTTGGGGGTGTTCAGAATGACGTTACGCGCCGCAATACGGTACTTGTCCATATCGATCTGTGCACGGCTGCCGCGTACGGCGGGGCCTTTGGCCGCGTTGAGAATACGGTACTGGATCCCCGCCTCGTCGGTCAGCAGTCCCATCTCACCGCCGAGGGCGTCAAGTTCTCTGACCAGGTGC
>QKCD01000115.1 GCA_003245815.1 Sulfuricurvum sp. | reverse complement strand
CCCATCTGCTCTTTTTTCGTCTTCAGATACCCTGCGTTGTGGGGGTTGGGTTCGATGATGACCGGGATGCGCTCGGCGATCTCGACGCCGGTCTTTTCGACGATCTCCACCTTTTTGGGGTTGTTCGTCAGCAGGCGGATCTTCTTCAGACCGAAGTCGTTGAAAACCTCTTCGACGACGTCGTAGGTGCGTTCGTCGACCTGGAACCCGAGCTCCAGGTTTGCCTCGATCGTGTTCTTGCCCTGGTCCTGGAGTGCGTAGGCGTTGACCTTGTTGAGCAGGCCGATGTTGCGCCCCTCCTGGCGGTGGTAGATGACGAGACCGCCCTCCACGGCGATCAGTTTGAGGGCCTTGTGGAGCTGGTTGTTGCAGTCGCATTTGATACTGCCGAGGGTGTCGCCGGTGAGGCATTCGGAGTGGATGCGCACCAGCGGGGCTTCCTGCTTTTCGAAGCCGTCGGTGAAAATCGCCATATGTTCCTGATCGCCCTCTTTGTAGACTTTGATTTTGAATTGGCCGTATTTGCTCGGCAGGTTGGCGATGGTAGACTTTTCAAATTTCATACGTTTCTCGATTCAAAGGTCTTGGCTTTGCGGTGCTCTAGAATTCAGAATTATAATAGTTGAATGCTAAAAAAGAGTGTAAATATATCACAAAACATTTATTCATGAGGTTTGGCGGTGATAAATCACGTTTGGAAAGCGTGGTGTTTAATTGTAGATAAGCTATAATCGTCACTTTCCAATCCATAACACGATAAAGGGCCCGAATGTTCCAACGTTTTCGCCGTACGCGCCTCAATCCGCATTTGAGGGCACTGGTGCGCGAGACTCATGTCCGCGCCGATGACTTCATCTACCCGCTCTTCGTCCGTCCGGGGGAGGGGATCAAAAACGAGATCGCCTCCATGCCGGGAGTCTACCAGATGAGCATCGACGAAGCGGTGAAGGAGTGTGAAACGCTCAAGGCGCTGGGCATCTACGCGATCATCCTCTTCGGTATCCCGGAGACGAAGGACTCCGTCGGGTCGGACGCGCTCTGCGACCACGGTATCATTGCAACGGCGGTGCGGGCGATCAAGCGGGCCCACCCCGAGATGTTCGTCGTCACGGACCTCTGCTTCTGCGAATATACCGATCACGGCCACTGCGGCATCATCGACCATGTCCACCATACTGTGGACAACGACGCGACGCTGAAGATCTCCGCCCAGCAGGCGATCGTCCACGCGAAGGCGGGAGCGGACCTGATCGCCCCCTCGGGGATGATGGACGGGATCATCACGACCCTGCGCGAAGCACTCGACGCGGGCGGCTACGAGAACCTGCCGATCATGAGCTACTCGACGAAGTTCTCCAGCGGCTATTACGGTCCCTTCCGCGACGTTGCCGAGTCGGTGCCCAGCTTCGGCGACCGCAGTACCTACCAGATGGACCCGGCAAACCGCCGTGAGGCCGTGAACGAGAGTATTTCCGACGAGGCGCAGGGTGCGGACATTCTGATGGTCAAACCGGCCCTGGCCTACCTGGATGTCCTGCGGGACATCCGCGAAGCGACGCGCCTCCCCCTGGCGGCCTACAACGTCAGTGGGGAGTACGCGATGCTCAAGCTGGCCGGGAAGCACGGTCTGATCGACTACGACCGCGTCGTCATGGAAACGATGGTGGGCTTCAAGCGTGCGGGGGCGGATATCATCATCAGCTACCATGCCAAAGAGATCGCCGCCATGCTTTAAGTGTCCGGCGGTTGGCAAAAGAATACTATAATAATCCGACGTCCTGAAACGGACGCGATATGACAGAGGGTACAGTGAGACATTTTCTGACACTGAAGGACTATACGAAAGAGGAGATCCTCGAGATCATCGAGCTCGGTCTGGCGATCAAGCGCGAATGCAAGGCGGGCGAATTGAAGCCCTATATGCCGGGCAAGACCCTGGCGATGATCTTTGAGAAGAGTTCGACGCGCACCCGCGTCAGCTTCGAGACGGGGATCTTCCAGCTTGGCGGCCACGGCCTCTTCCTCTCCAACCGCGACATCCATCTCGGACGCGGGGAGCCGGTGAAGGACACGGCCCGGGTCATCTCCTCCATGTGCGACATGGTGATGATCCGCACCTTCGCCCACAGCATGCTCGAGGAGTTCTCCTCCTACTCCAAGGTGCCGGTCATCAACGGTCTGACCGACTCCTACCACCCGGTGCAGCTGCTCGCGGATTACATGACGATGATCGAGCACGGTCACGACAACGATCCGGTGGTCGCCTACGTCGGCGACGGCAACAACATGACCCACTCCTGGCTGATGCTGGCGGCGAAACTCGGCTTCGAACTGCGCATCGCGACGCCGAAAGGGTACGAAGTCGACGGAAGCATCCTCGAAGAGGCGATGGCACTGGCCGTCGACAGCGGGGCGACCATTATCGTCGGCAACGACCCGAAAGAGGCGGTACGGGGTGCGACGGTCGTCACGACCGACACCTGGGCCTCGATGGGGCAGGAGGACGAGAAGGAGGAACGCATTCGCAAGTTCGAAGGCTACATCGTCGACAGCGCGATGATGGGCCTGGCGGCCGAGAATGCGATCTTCCTGCACTGTCTGCCGGCGTACCGCGGGCAGGAGGTGAGTGAAGAGGTCCTCGAAGGGCCGCAAAGCGTCGTCTTCGACGAGGCGGAGAACCGGCTCCATGCACAGAAGGGATTGATGGTCTGGCTCGACAAACAGCGATAGTAAAGGGGTAACGATGCTCAAAGCGGGAATCGCCATACTGGCAGCTTGTATAACACTCTTCGGTGCGGACGAAGCGGCACCGCAGCTCGATCCGAAATATCACGATTCCAGTAAATGTAAATCGTGCCATACCCGGATTGTTGGGGAGTGGAGCGGCTCCTACCACGCCATGTCCCACTACGACAGCAATGAGTACCTTCGGGCGTCCATGGACTACGTGGGACGTAAAGACCGCCGCTCCCTCAATGCCATCAAGGTACAGTGCGCTGCCTGCCACAACCCGCGTATCGCCGTGACCGAAACCGGTATGGATTACGAGATCCAGGCGGCGGTCAAGCTCGACCACCTCTCTGACGTCAACAAAGCTCTCGAGAGCGACGTACTCTCGGAAGGAATCAACTGCCTCGTCTGCCACAACGTCGACAAGATTCACGACAATCTCGACGAGACGAAGCGGGGTGTGCACCGCATCTCCTGGAATCCTGCCGGGGTGATGAGCGGCCCGATCGAGGACGCGAAGTCCCCCTACCATAAGGTGCAGTACCGCGACTTCTTCGGCAAAGACCCCAAACGGCTCTGCTTCGTCTGTCACGCCAACGACCGCGCCGTCGGCGGCATGGTGATCGCCGATACCCAGAAGGAGTATCAGGAGACGAAGAAACAGTGCGCCGACTGTCATATGAGCCCCAAAAAGCCCGGTGTCGCCAGTAACCTGCCGATCGCCGACGGCAAACCGAAAGAGCGGATGGTACGCGAACACGGCTTTATCGGTGCCCATACCGAGTCGATGTGGGAAGGGGCGCTCACCCTTGATGTGGCGTTGCGCAACAAGGCGCTGCTCGTCACGATGAAGAACGCGAATCCCCACAACATCCCGACGGGCTTCGGCGCCCGCGAGCTGCTGGTGGAGGTCTCCTACCTCTCCGGGTCGAAACTGCTCAAGACGCAGAGCATGTCCCTGACGACCCACTATACCGATAAGCGGGGCAACCCGACGATCCCGCACCTCGCCGAAACGGCGACGGAGGAGCTCTCGATCCCGGCGAACGGCGAACGCACCGTGAAGTTCACTCCCGTCGAGGGGGCGGGTACCGCCGTCGTCAAGCTCTATTACCGCCTGGTCAACGACGAAGTGCGGGATCTTCTCGGACTTAAAGAGGAGATCTGGTCGAAAAAGATGTTCATCGACAAGGTCACCTACCGCTTCTAACCCTTCATACCTCTCCATCGGCATCGATCGCAGGTCCCTCGGACTTGCGCGATGAGAAAAGATATCAAACTGTTTCGGGAAAACGCTGTTGGAATGGCAAATGGATTGCAGAGAAAAGTGTTTTGAAGGTATGGTAGGGGACGTTGTGGGCCGGTGCTGAAGCTAACACGGTGTTAGCACCGCCACGGTGAGAGACCCCGCGGCACAGCCAGGGTCAGTAGGCGATGCCGGTGACGCTGCGGACCTTCTCGATGACGTTGCCGGCGGCTTCGCGGGCCTTGGCCGCC
>QKCD01000096.1 GCA_003245815.1 Sulfuricurvum sp. | reverse complement strand
GTCGATGAGGACCGATTCGCGGTGCTTGGAGAGGATATCGAAACGCTTCTTGATCCCCTTGAAACCGAGCAGGTTGGTACGGATCTCGTCGATCTCCATCGTCTCCCGTGCCGCCAGGATCGCCAGGGAGGCGTCCAGGGCGATGTGTTCGCCAAAGCCCCAGACGTCGAAGGTTCCCAGCTCTTTGAGCGTGAAACGGGTGTGGGGCTCGTCGTCGATCAGGACGTATTCGATATCGCTGATGTCGCGGCTGGGGTAGAGGCGGATCGCCTCCATATCGAGAGTCGCGAGGAAGGGGTCCTCCGCGTTGATGACCCGCAGCGCAGCCGAGGCGACGAACTGGCGGTAGGCATCGTAGAAGAGCTCGTAGTTGTAGTCGTAGTACTCCATGTGCTCCGGTTCGGCGTTGATGACGATGGCGCAGTAGGGGTTGGAGTTGAGAAAGCTGCCGTCGCTCTCGTCCGCCTCGAAAATCATGCGGTCGCTGTCGCTGTCGCAGCGGACGTTCGAGCCGAACGCCTTGGACTCGGCGCCGATGATGGCGGAACCTTCCATGATCGCCGCGAGGATCGCCGTCGTCGTGCTTTTGCCGTGGGCGCCGGCGACGGAGTAGACCTGCTTGCCCTTGAGGATACGCGGCAGGGCTTCGCGGCGGGCAAGCACCTCGATCCCCTTCGCCTTCGCGGCGACGATCTCCGGGTTGTCGGGACGGATGATCGCCGAGTGTACGACGAGCTCCTGATCCGTGATCGCTTCGGCGCTGTGGGGCACCGTGACGGCGATCCCCATCTCGCGCAATCCCTTGGTGATAACCGTTTCGCTGATGTCCGAGCCGCTCACCTCGTGCCCGAGGCTGCGCATAAACTTGGCGAGCCCCGAAATCCCGATGCCGCCGATGCCGATAAAGTGGATCTTCATGACACTCCTTTCTCCCCGTTTGCCAGCAACTCCCGTGCCGCCTCCTTGAAGGCGCAGACATAGAAGCTGCCCGCATTCTGTGTCGCCTCGATATCGGCGACCGTATTGATAAAATCGTCCAGACTCATTCCCGCTTTAGCCGCTTCCATGTGGATGCGCATCGCAGCGGTGAGGGTCTCGTCCTCCGTCAGGCCGCCGATGATCTCGAAAAGCGCCGCCGCGTCGATCGGTTTCCCGGCGCTGTAGTGCTCGATGGCGTACTCGTAAAGGGCACGGATCGTCGCGAAGTCCTCGACATCCTCCATGTCGAGCCGGCGGGCGCTCTCCAGGGCGTCCGTCAGGCGTTCGAGGGCCAGTTCGAGGATGTTGGCGTAGTACTGCAGCAGCGTCTCCTCGTCGAAGAGCTCGTTCGCCTCCTGTTCCAGGACGAAGAGTCCCGCGATGCTACCCGCCTCCTGTGCCTTGAGGATCTTCTCTTTGAGGGCTTCGATCATGCCATACACCTTTTGATGCGCTCGAGCGCTTCTTTCGTCCGTGCCTCGCTCTCGACGAGGGCGATGCGGACGAACCCTTTGCCGGGGTTTTCGCCCCGGGCGTCGTCGCGGGCGAGGTACTCGCCCGGCAACACCTTTACGTTGTACTCCCGGTAGAGCCGCTGCGTGAACTCCAGGGCGTCACCCACCTGCAGCCAGACGTAGAACGTCGCTTCGGGGGTCTCCACCCCGAGCACGTCCCGCGCCAGGGCGAAGTTGCGTTTATAGACCTCCCGGGCTTCGGCGACATGGGCCTCGTCGCTCCAGGCCGCCGCCGCGGCGCGCTGCAGCGGCAGCGGCGCAGCACACCCGATGTAGGTGCGGTACTGCAGGTAGCCCTCCAGGATCTCCGCGTCGCCTGCGATGAATCCCGAACGCAGTCCCGGCGCCGAGGAGCGCTTGGAGACGGAGTTGATGACGAGGACGTTCTTGAAACGGTCGTTGCCGACATGCTGCGACGCTTCCAGCAGGGAGGGGACGGGATCGCCCGTGTAGATCTCGCTGTAGCACTCGTCGTTAAGCAGGACGAAGTCGTGCTTGAGCGCCAGTTTCACCCATGCGCCCAGCTCCTCGACGGAGAGGCACGAGGCCGTCGGGTTGTTGGGGAAGTTGAGGATGACCAGGTCGCACCCCGCCAGGGTCTCCTCGTCGATGCGCGGTTTGAACCCGCCGGCCGCGTCGAGGTTGATCAGCAGCATCTTCGCCCGGCTGGCGATCGCCGCCCCCTCGTAGATCTGGTAGAAGGGGTTGGTGAAGGCCATCACCGGGGAAGGTTTGTCGAAGAGCAGGAACTGCGGGAAGTTGAAAAGCACCTCCCGGGTACCGAAGGTCGGGATCAGCTCCCCGGGTTCGAGGGCGACCCCGAAACGCTTCTCGACAAAGCCCCGCATCGCTTCGTGCAGGTAGGCCTCTCCGGCGGTCTTGGGGTATTTTCTCAGCTCAGCGCTGTTCACCTCGAGGGATTCCCGGATAAAGGCGGGGGTCTCGAACTGCGGCTCGCCGATTGTCAGCGTGATCGGGTCGTAGTCGGGGTTCGGGGTGATCGGTTCGAGAAGCGCGGCCAGTTTTTCAAACGGATAGGGTTCAAAACGCATGCAGGTCCTAACGGAGTGAGTTGTACGCGATTATACCGGGAAGTTGCTTAAAAGCCCATCCCACGGGAAATGCGCTATACTGGCACCATGTTCACCTGCAAAGGATGCGGCCCATGAGACACAAATCCCTCATCACCCTCGGCCTGCTTGCCCTCGTCGTCCTGGCCCTCGTCGCCCCCCTCAGCGACGCCGCCAT
The DNA here is from genome assembly GCA_003245815.1 of Sulfuricurvum sp. Classification (GTDB taxonomy): domain Bacteria; phylum Campylobacterota; class Campylobacteria; order Campylobacterales; family Sulfurimonadaceae; genus SZUA-415. The sequence goes on along the minus strand of QKCD01000096.1, from coordinate 12,905 downwards.
GGCAGTCCACGACGCGGCCTTCGAACGCTCCGTCGGCGCCTTCGCCGTCGCCAGGGGCCTCAATGCCGTCATCTCCCTGATCCAGGGGACCGAGATCAACGCCACCCCCTTCGGTGTCGGCGTCACCATGACGATCGGGGAGATCCTCGACCCGATGAACGACCTCGTCGAGCGCTTCTCCTGGATCATGCTCGCCGCTTCGGTCTCGCTGGGCATCCAGAAACTGCTGCTTGCCGTCGGCGAGCTTACCTGGATCAAGTCGCTGATCGCCCTTTTCGCCCTGCTGGCGGCGGGGTCGCTCTGGTACCGTCCCCTGCAGCGCCACCTCCCCCTCGTACCGCTGCTGCGCCTCTTCATCGTCGTGCTGCTGCTGCGTTTCGGGGCGACCGCCTTCATCTACACCGAGCAGCTCGTATACGACGGGCTTATGCAGCCGCAGTACTACGCATCCCTCGCCGTACTGACGGACACCAAGGGCGAACTCGACGCCGTCGCCGCCCGGAGCCGCCAGGAGGCCTCCTCCGATGAGGGGGTCGGCATCCTCGGCAGCCTGGGCGGCTCCTACGAGCGGATGAAGCGTTTCCTTGACATCAACGCGCAGCTCGACGCCCTTAAAACGAGCATGGAGCGGGCTCAGAAGGAGGTATTGAACCTGATGACCCTCTTCGTCGCTCTCAACCTGCTGCTCCCCCTGCTCTTCTTCTGGCTGCTGCTCAACCTCTTCCGGTGGGCCCTCACCGGCCGTTTTGACACGGAGCGCATCCACGCCTGGCTCTACCTGAAGCATTAAGTTGCTTCGCTTGACTTCCCGAAGTCAACTAAGCTATTATGAGTTTTAATATAAGGTGAAGCCATGAAACCCTTTCGGTACGTCGTGCTCCTGATCGCCCTCACCCTTTCGCTCCACGCCGCAACGGTCCTGCGCATCGAGATCCGCGGCGCCGTCTCCCCCGCCAGCAGCAGCTATCTCGAGGCGGCGGTGACGGAAGCGCAGCGTATCAACGCCGTATTGCTGCTGATCGAGCTCGACACCCCCGGCGGCCTGCTCTCCGCGATGCATGAGATGGTCCTCGCCATCGCCGACAGCCCGCTCCCCGTCGCCGTTTACGTCGCCCCCTCCGGGGCCCGTGCCGCCAGCGCCGGCACCTTCCTCACCTATGCCGCGCACATCGCCGCCATGGCCCCCGGGACCAATATCGGGGCCGCCACCCCCGTCTCCATGTTGCCCGGCGATGCCAACGCCTCGCATCTCCCGGCGATGGGGCACAAAGTGCGTAACGACGCCCGCGCCTCCATCCAGAGTCTCGCCCAGATGCGCGACCGCAATGCCAGCTGGGCCCTGCAGGCCGTCGACGAAGCCCATAGCCTCTCCGCCGCCGACGCCCTGCGCCTGGACGTTATCGACCTGATCGCGGAGACCCCCGAAGAACTGTTGCGCAAGATCGACGGGCGCAGCGTCCGGATCGGGGGCGAAACCCGTATCCTGAAGACGACGGGAGCCGGAATCGTCACCTTCGGGGCGGACTGGAAGAGCCGTATTCTTGCCACGCTGACCGACCCCAACATCGCCTATATCCTGATGCTCGTCGCCCTCTACGGCATCCTCTTCGAACTGCTCAGCCCCGGCACGCTGCTGCCGGGCACGGTGGGGGCGATCAGCGGCCTTCTCGCCCTCTACGCCCTGAACCTCATACCCTTCAACTACGCGGGGCTGCTGCTGATGCTGCTGGGGATCGGCCTGATGGTGGCGGAAGTCTTCGTCGCGGGGTTCGGGGTGCTCGGCATCGGCGGGGCCGTCGCCTTCGCCGCGGGCTCGCTGCTGCTCTTCGACGCCGAGACCCTGGGCCAAGACATCTCCCTGCCGCTTATCATCGCCTTCAGCCTCATCACCGTCGGGTTCTTCGTGCTGATCCTGGGCTTTCTCTGGCGGGTGCGCCGCCAGAAAGCCCTCGGCGGCAGCGACGCGATGGTCGGCGCGGAGGCGGAGGTGCTCGAGGTCCACGCCGGGGGTTACCGCGTCCGCTGCCACGGCGAAATCTGGCAGGCGGTCTCGGAAGAGCCGCTCACACCCGGTGAGCGGGTCCGCGTCAGCGCCATCGACGCTCTGACCCTCACCCTAACCAAGGAGTAACCATGTTTTCCATGACCCTGATCTACGGTGCGTTTTTTCTGCTTCTGCTGCTTGCGATGGCGATCCGCGTCCTGCGCGAGTACCAGCGCGGCGTCGTCTTTACCCTGGGGCGCTTCACCGGGGTCAAGGGACCGGGGCTGATCATCCTTATCCCCTTCGTCCAGCAGATGGTGCGCGTGGACCTGCGTACCATCGTCCTGGACGTTCCCAAGCAGGACGTCATCTCCAAGGACAACGTCTCCGTCCATGTCAACGCCGTCGTCTACTTCCGCGTCCTCGACCCGGAGAAGGCGATCATCCAGGTGGAGGACTTCTACGACGCCACCAGCCAACTGGCGCAGACGACCCTGCGCTCGGTGCTGGGGCGCCATGATCTTGACGAGATGCTCGCCGAACGCGAACGGCTCAATTACGATATCCAGGAGATCCTTGACAAGCAGACCGACGCCTGGGGGATCAAGATCTCCAATGTCGAGATCAAGCACGTGGACCTCGACGAGAGCATGATCCGCGCCATTGCCAAGCAGGCGGAGGCGGAGCGGGAACGCCGTGCGAAGGTGATCAACGCCGAAGGGGAGCTGCAGGCGAGCGAGGACCTGCTCAAGGCGGCCGACGTCCTCGGGCGCAATCCGCTGGGGATCCAGCTGCGTTACCTGCAGACCCTCAATGACGTCGCCAACGACCGCAGCAACACCATCGTTTTCCCCTTTCCTTCGGAGCTCAACGATTTCCTCAAAGGGATGAAAAAGGAGGGATGAACCATTCTTAATCGAAGCTTTTTGTGTCGGCGGTCCTGCAGCACCTTAACTGAAACTCACCGGTTAAGTGCTACAATCCCCCCATCTATCAACATTCCATACATGAATCGGAGTATCTCGTGAAAATCCTACTCTCTGGCTTGACTGCCTTGCTGCTGATCGGATGCGGCGGCGGAGAAAAGACGACGGCTGCCACAACGGCACAGGCACCCCAGGAAACCGCGGCGGCAACCCCGGCACAAGCGGAGGCACCCGCCCCGCAGAGCCCGGCACCCGAGGAAGCTGCTGCAGAGGCCGAAGCGCCGGTCGAGGCAGCCGCTGCAGAACCGGCTCCCGCCGCCACCGAGCCTGCACCGGCACCCGCGCCGGTAGCCGCTGTCGACGGCGCCATGCTCTTCAAACAGAAGTGCGCCTCATGCCACGGGCAGAACGCGGAGAAATCCGCGTTGAACGTTTCCCAGGTGATCGCCGGATGGGATGTCGCCAAGGTAACCGGTGCGCTCGAAGGCTACAAGGCCGGTACCTACGGCGGTGCGATGAAGGGGATGATGCAGGGACAGGTCAAGCCCCTCCAGGAAGCCCAGATCGAAGCGCTCGCCCTCTACATCTCCAAACTCTGACTCCCGCGCCGTCGCCCGGCGGCGGCCCCCTTCTTCCTTTCCGTCATTCAAATCCCTGACGCTCGACGCGTTACGCCGTAGGCAGACCGAACTTCTGGGTAATCAGTTCCCCCGCCTCGTCAAAAAAGAGGTAATAGAGGTAATCCTTTCGCACGCTGAGTCCTGCGAGGTAGCGCAGTGCCAGGTTGGCCTGCAGCGAGGCGATGTGCATGACGATCGGGGCGGCGATGCCCGCAGGAGTCTTCTGCGTGATCTTGAAGACATCGTTGAAAGAGGCCCGCTCGAAGAAGCAGACCTGGCCGTTGAAGGCTTCGACGGAGCCGTAGACCCAGGGGGTCCCGACGGATTTTGCGTAGGCGTTGATCTTTCCGCGGGTCGGAAGGTTGTCCGTCGCGTCGATGATCAGGTCGACATCGATCCCCTTCGCGGCAAATGCGTCGAAATCGCAGGTGTGGGCGACCGCCTCGACGTAGGGGCAGCGCTCCTGCATCACCGCGGCGGCGACCTCCGCCTTGTTCTTTCCTTCGTCACCGACCTTGAAAGCGATCTGACGGTGGATATTGTGGACGCTCACCTCGTCAAAATCAACCAGGTGGATCTCGCCGATCCCCGAAGCCCCGAGGGCGAAGGAGAGCGACGATCCCAGGCCGCCGCTGCCGATAATGGCGATCCGTTTCTGCTGGAGAGCCTGTTGCGTCTCCTCGCCCCAAAGCTGTACCTGCCGGTGGAAATAGTGCATCATAACGCTGCCTTTGCCTGACGTAATCGGGCCACACTATAGCATCATCCGTGTAAAGATCCCCTCTAAACCGACCAAATTTCTGCGGTTTGGTGCTGCGCCCCCGCGGGAGGCGATCAGAGCGGGGATTGTGGGAAAAGTATATCGGGAAAAGTTTTCGGTGGAATGGTATTCGGAAAAGCCGGGGAGAGGGGCCTTCCTACCAGTAGCGGACCCGTCCGACGTCGACGTGGACGAAGTTGGACTTCGGATAGAAACCGACCCCGCCGCGCTTGAGGTGCATCGCGACCTTCCGGAGGTCCGAGAGCGCCAGACCCGGCAGGTTGATGTCGATCGCCTTACCCTCCATATGGAGGCTCTTCTTTGCGACGCCGGAGGTGTTGTTGTGCAGCATCGCGTTGGTCCGCGGCGAACGGTAACCCGAAATAATCTGGAACGGTTTGCGGGTGCCCACCTCGCTGCGAATGGCATGAAGCAGATCGATCACCCCGATATCCATTGCTGCCGCCTTGTCGGCCCGGTGGTCACGCAGGATATGGTTGATCTCCTCCAGGGCTTCGGGAATGTAAATCCCCTCTTCCCAGTAGGTCGTCCGGAGCGATTCACCGGTATGCAGATTGTAGAACGACAGAGAACGGAACGACTCCTTTTCACCCATCGCCAAGAGCTGCTCCGGCACCATCAGCGTACCGGCCGTAAGGGCACCGAATTGCAAAAATTTTCTGCGGTCAAATGACATTATTTCTCCCCTTTTCACGATATTCAATAGGAGGTTTTCTATTACCTCTTATTATATATATTATACCATATTTTTAGTTAATTTTTCGTTTACCGCACGCTCTACGTCAAGGCAGAAGCTCCCCGATCAGTGCCGTCAGGTCGGCGTCGTAGCCGTAGACGTCGGGGCGGAACTGGAAGCGTCCCTCTGCATCCACCCAGGCCGTCTGGTAAGTCAGATAGACGTGAATCGGGTGTTCCAGCCGGATGACCTGCCGCTTGCCGCTGCCGAGCATCGTGAAGAGCGCCCTGTAGGTCATGTTGGGACGTTCGCGCTCCATCAGCAACTTGGCCAGTTCGATCGGTTTTTCGGCCCGGATGCAGCCCGAACTGAACATCTTCTTGTCGTTGGCGAAGTACTCGGTATGGGGAGTGTCGTGGATATAGATATCCTCTTCGTTGGGAAAGATGAACTTGACGTATCCCAGGGCGTTCTGAGGCCCGGGTTCCTGACGCAGGACGTAGCGCCCCGCATCGTCACGGTTCCAGTGTGCCCAGTCAATTGTCGCCGGATCCACTGGGTTGACCTCGTTCCGGTCGTCTGCCCGGAAGATGCTGATCCGTTTGCGGGCGAAATAGCCGACGTCGGCCGCGGCCTTGGGCGCGATATCCTCATTGAGGATCGTCTTGGGGACCCGCCAGTAGGGGTTGAGTACGAGGTAGGACATCGTCGCGTCCATCGTCGGCGTCTTGCGCACCTCGCGGCCGATGATGACGGCCATCTCCAGCCGGCGTTCCCTCCCCTCGACCAGTTCCAGGGAGAAGTCGGGGATGTTCACCAGCACGTAGTCGTCGAACGCCTCGGCGCTGAACCAGCGCCACCGCTCCATGTTCAGCCGGATCCGTTCGAGTTTTTTCTCGACCGGCTCGGCGAGGGCCCGGCGCGTCATCGGACCGACGATGCCGTCGACCTGCAGGCCGTGGCGCGACTGAAATGCCTTGACGCTCTCGAGGTAGCGACGCTGCGCTTCCTCGGAGTCGGGCGCTTCCCCCTCCAGGCGCGCATACTCGCCGCTGACTTCCAGCCGTTCCCTGACCCGTTCGGGGTCCTTGTAGAAACGCTCGTCGCTCACCCATCCCCCCATGCAGGCGCAGCGATTGAACTCGGCGAGCGCCTCCTTCAGGCGGCGGTAGGCTGCCGTCTTGGGGGCAAGCCCCTCCAGTGTCTCCGGGATCGTTTCGCTGCGCAGCGCCTCGCCGAGGAGCCGTGCCATCGGCAGCTCCTTCGGTGCGACCTTGTGGTGGGTATCGTTGATATCGAGGCCGAATGCCACGCCCCGGTGCAGGTCGTAGCCCAGCGTCATAAAAGCATCGCCCAGAAGCCGTTCGAGCGTCATATCCGGCAGATAGCGTGCCGTCGTCGTGCCCAGCATCAGGACGATTTCGGCCAGATGGTAACGGGGGTTTAGGGGGTCAAGCCCATGTTCGCCGGAGTCGATCAGCGCGCCGACAAGTGCCTCTGATGGCGCCACGGTTCCCATGCCGCCGTTCCATGCCGGCAGCCCCTGCCGCTGTACGTAGAATTCGCAGAGCGACTCAGAGTGCTGCAGGGCGACCCTCTGCCCTGCAACAACAGGTACATTCAAACCGGGAAAGAGCACCGCCGGCGTCTCGCCTCCGGACCACTGAGCGATCGGCGTCACGCCGCATTCAAGTGCAGCCGCCGGGGTGCATAGCAGCAGCATAAGTGCTGCCCCGTAATACCACCGACTTGCGCGCCCGCATTTACCGCTCATTGTAAATTCCATGCCTCATTGTAGCCTAAACCGTCACTGTCGGACAACGTTCATTCCCGTCCCGTGCGCTATAATCTCGAAAATGACTCAAAAGGAAGCCCGATGACCGAAACACTCAGTCGCATCGCACGGGAAGCGGGAGAGCTCTTCAGGGAGGGGTATCACGCTTCCAAGGAGATCGCCTTCAAGGGGAGCGTCGACCTCGTCACCCAGTACGACCTGCAGGTGGAGCTGTTGCTCAAGGAACGGCTCGCCGACGCCTTTCCCGGCTACACCCTCGTCGGTGAGGAGACGGGCGGCGGCACCGGTACCCCGGAGAACGCCATCTACATCGATCCCATCGACGGCACCACCAACTTCGTCCACGGCATCCCCTTCTGCGCCATTTCCATCGGCCTCTTTGCAGAGGGGCGCCCCAGGGCGGCGGTCGTCTACCTTCCGATCCTCGACGAGCTCTACCGCGCCGAGGCGGGCTGCGGCGCCTACTGCAACGGCGAACCGATCCGGGTCAGCCACGAACCGCTGCTCGAACGGAGCCTGATGGCTACGGGATTTCCCTATACCAAGATTGAGCAGGGCGACGACTTCGAATGGGTGATGCGGACGATGCGCAGCCTGCTTCCCTGCACCCGCGACATCCGCCGCCTCGGTTCCGCCTCCGTCGATCTCTGCTACGTCGCACGCGGTACCTTCGAGGGCTTCTACGAGGTGAACCTCAAGCCGTGGGACGTCGCCGCCGGGTGGCTGATCGTCGAAGAGGCGGGAGGCCGGATCAGCCGAGAGGACGGCAGTGATTACGCTATCGGCGACCATATCATCGTCGCCTCCAACGGCCGCATCCACGCCCCCCTCGTCGAGAGGATCCGCGCCTGATTTTTGGCAAAACCTCCGCCATTTCGCTACCATACGTGAAAAGGCCGCGCAATCGCGGCCCGCTAAAGGGAGCCCATGGAAGGCCAGATCACCGTCACCTATGCCATTCTCTGTGACGACGACGTCAACATCGACCTCGACATCCAGGCACTGCTTGCCAACGAGAAGGTGCAGAAACTTATCAAAAGCGAATTTGCCAAGGGGGCGCGTAACCTCGTCATCGATGCCGCCGACACGACAGGCGCCATCCACCTCTCCAAAGAGAAGCAGCTGCACAGCTTCGTCATCGCGAAGGACGACTTCGCCGACGCCCTGAGCCTTGCCGAGGAGGATGCCCGCGGCAAAAAACTTTTCAAGGGGAAATGCGGCCGCATCGAACTGATCGACCTCCGCACGGAGTGAATCCCGCCGGGGCGAAAGGAGCCTGTCATGATCGCCTTTCTCTACGACCCGATCTTCCTCGAACACGATACCGGTCCCTACCACCCCGAGAGTGCCGAACGGCTGCGCACGATCCTGCAGCGCGTCGCGCCGCTGCGCGGGCGGCTGCTGGAGCTCGAACCGGCCGCCGTATCGGAGACCCTGCTCTACAGCGTCCATACCCCCGAACACGTCGCCCATGTCGCCGCGGCCTGCCACGTTTCGCAACGCCTTGATCCCGACACCCCGACCTCCCACTCTTCCTATGAAGCGGCACTCACCGCCGTCGGTGCGGGGATCGCCGCCGTCGATGCCGCGGCCGAAGGGAGCATCAGCGCCGCCTTCGCCGCCGTCCGCCCGCCGGGGCACCACGCCACGGCCGAGCGCGCCATGGGGTTCTGCCTCTTCAACACCATCGCCGTCACCGCCCGCTACGCCCAGGAGTGCGGATACGAACGGGTGTTCATCGTCGATTTCGACGTCCACCACGGCAACGGTACCCAGGGAATCTTCTACGACGACCCGACAGTCTTCTACTTCAGTACCCACCAGTACCCCGCCTACCCCGGCAGCGGTGCAGCGGAGGAGACGGGCATCGGCGAAGGCAGAGGATTCACCCGCAACTTCCCCCTCTATCCCGAAAGCGGCGACGACGAGATTCTGCCGATCTACGAAGAGGCGCTGCCGAAAGCCGTCGAGGCGTTCCGTCCCGACATCATCCTCGTTTCGGCGGGCTACGACCTCCACTGCGCCGACCCGCTGGCAGGACTCTGCGTCACGACCGAGGCCGTCGGCGACATCGTCCGCTGCATTATGGAGTGTTCCGCCGTTCCGAAGCTCTTCTTTCTGGAGGGCGGCTACGATCTTGCAGCGCTGGGGGAATGCGTGGTAACGACCCTGAACGTGATGCTGGCTTCGGAACGCATAACTTCAGCGCCATAGCGGCCAGCGTAGCATTCGGGGCTTTGCTCCGGAAACGTTCAAACCCAATGGCCCGAAGCTCTTCTTTCTGGAGGGCGGCTACGATCTTGCAGCGCTGGGGGAGTGCGTTAAAACGGCGTTAGACGTAATGATGGAGTCGGAAAACAGGGAGAAGTAAGAGGTTGTTGGGGGACGGCCGGCCGGGGCCTACGCCTCGGCGATGCCCGCCCCGCTGCCCATGGAGCGGAGCATCGAGATCTCTTCAACCAGCTGCTTGCAGTTCTCCTCTTCGATATCGCCCTCTTCGATGGCGTTCATGATATCGACGAAGTTCTGGTAGATCGCGAGGATCCCCTGCTGGTCCTGGAGCATCTCCTCCGTCGCTTCGTTGGTCTCGAGGTAGGCGTTCATCGACGCCATGAGGCTCTCCACTTCGGGGATCACCGTTTCGCTCAGCAGTATGTAGAGTTCCTTGGAGTGTGTCATCCGTATGCCTTTGTCTGAAACGTCCGACGGTGCGGAAACGTTTGTAAATCGTGGCGTTATTGTAACGTAAGGAGTTTGGAGTAAGTTGAAGCGGCGGGGAAGCAGGTAGCGCGGGCCGAACGCCCGCACTGTACCGGATTAGAGCGCGGTGACGTTTTCGGCCTGCGGGCCTTTTTGACCTTCGCCGAGTTCAAAAGTCACTCTCTGGCCTTCCGCCAAAGAGACGCGGCCCGGACCCGTTCTGTTTACCTGGCGGAAGTGTACGAAGACGTCTTTGCCGCCATTTTCTTGCTGGATAAATCCATAACCTTTTTCATCATTGAACCATTTAACGGTTCCGTTCAGCAGTTCAGCCATTGCTTACCTCTTTGGGAAAATTCACTCAGGGGCTTCCAACCACCTGAGCGGATTGAAAAATCGGGGAGTCTTTCGGTTTAACAGGAGTAACACTCGTCACACACCAAAGATGAACTCGAGCCTCATCTTTCATCGAACACATTATAACGATATTTGGCAACAATACAATACCGGGAGAATTTTTTTTTCGGAACAGTTCCGGGAAAAAGGCAGAAAACCCCTGTTTTCAGGGCTTCAGGACCTCCTCAAACTTTCCCGGTAAAATGGGAAAATAATCAGAAGGAAGCCCGATGGACGACGAAAAACTCTTTGAAATGCTCGACAGCTGCATTGCACGGGCGGTCAAACGCCTCGAAAACGGCGTGCCCCTGGAGCCCTTTGCCATGACCCTCGAAGCCGACGATGCCGCGGTTCTCCTCGACCTCGGCGAGGCGGATGCGGAGAAGCACTACGACATGCTGATCGAGGCCCTCCGGGCCGAAGCGCAGCACGGTCAGATCAAAGCCGTCGCCATCCTGGCGCGGGTCACCATCCCCGACCATTTCGCCCCGGAGGTCCCGGAGGGGATCCGCATCCACGTCGAGGAGCGCGCCGCGTCGCAGGCGAACAAAATTGCCGCACGGCTCCTCTACATCCCCTACCGGCTCTACCGTTCCGAGAAGGAGGAGACGATCCGCGTCCACCTCCACAATCCCATCCCCGTCGGTTTCCCGTCGGAGATCTTCGTCTAGAGCTCCGGGCTACTGCCCGAAAACCTTCTGCAGCAGTTCCGTCGTCCGCGCGGCGGGGTTCTCGCGGATCTTCTTCTCCTCCTGCGCCAGGACCGTGAAGAGACCGTCGAGCCCCTTGCCCGTGATGTAGCCGTCGAGGTCCCGTACGTCATAACCGGTCGTTTCCGCCGTCGTCCCGGCGACGCTGTTCAGCAACCCTCCGAGGCCGCTCTGCGCCACCAGCGGCGCGGCGTAGGCGTCGTAGGCGGCGACCATGTTCTTGTAGTAGGTCGTCACCTCCGTCTCCTCCGTGTACTGCTTCACGATCGGCAGAATCGCCGCCTTCAGCTTCTCCGCCGTGTGGGAGCGGAAATACTCCGTCGCCGCGTCGTCGGAGCCGGCGAGGATCTTCCGGGCGTCGTCGAGGGTCATGCCGGTGATCGCGTTGCCGAAGATCTGCGCCGTCTCGGGGACCGCCTTCTCCGCCGCCCGGTTCGAGGCGAGGACGAAGTCGTCGACGTATTTCCCCATCCCGACCTTGCGCAGCCCCGCCGCCATCATGCCCAGCTGTTCAGGGACGGGGATCTTCACCAGGGCGTTGCCGAAGAAGCCGTCCTCTTTGCCCAGCTGCTCGATCGCCAGCTTTGTGCCGACCCGCAGTGCCTCTTTGAGACCGCCGTCGATCTCGGCGGTCGTCAGCGACGACGTCGCAGTGCCGTTATCAGACTTCAACACCGTAGCGGCCTGTTCCTTCACGACATCGAACCAGCCTGCCTGGGCGGACGTTCCCAGCAGTGCGGCGATAACTGCGTAACGGGCGATCATTTCACTTCTCATAACTGCTCCTGAATCGGCATTTTGTGCCCGCTACTCTACTCCATCCTTCCAAAACTTCCCATTAACGATCGCAGCTGACTGCACTGCGGCAGATGCAGCGAAGGAACACGGCGCTGCCGAGAAGCAGACCCGCCAGGAAGACTCAGGCGCTCTGCCGGCTCAGCAGCGGTTTGAGCATCGTGTGCTGCTGGCGGTTCGTCAGGATGTAGATCCGCTTGAAGCTGCCGACGAGCTGCCGGTTCGGGGCGCCGTTGAGGAAGCGGATGCGCTTCTCATTAGCGAAGTCCATCAGCTCCTTCAGGTAGGTGGGGTGAAGGACGCCGATCTCGTCGAGGATGCAGTGGAAGTAGGTCTGCGGCTCCTCTTTGCGACTGCGCGTCTGCCCGAGGGCGATGGCGAGCATGGCGATGTTGACGATCGCCTTGATCATCACGTCGGTACCGTTGGAGCCGACTTCGTCGAGGGAGACCTGCCACCCGGTGTCGTTCCCGTTCTCGCTCGCGCGGATCTCCAGTTCGTAGGTGTCGTCGAGGAGAAGCTCCTTCTTGTTCGAGGCGGCCAGCTCCCGGCGCAGCTCCTTGATGATCTTCAGGGCTTCGGTATAGCCGGGGCGGCGGGGCTTGTCGAAGTTGAAGAGGTGCTTCTCCATGCTCAGGGCGTGCTCGTCGTTGAGCCGCTGCAGCTGTTCCAGCCGGGAGAGGATGGGGTTGCTGCTCTCCTGGGTGCGCAGGTCGATGCTGTCGATGACGCTGATCCCCTCGAGGTCGCGAAGCATATCGCGGATCCGGCCGACGACCTTGCCCACCTCCTGCCGCGCCTCCAGCAGGTTCTCCGTCTGCTTCGCCAGCTGGTTGACGGTGAGGCCGAAGAGGCTGGAGACCTCCTCTTTGAACTGCTCGATCTTGCCCGCGGCCATGAACGCCTTGAGATCCTTCGCCGCATAGAGGACGTTGGAGCGGTCGCTGCCGGAGCGGACGGCGAGCTTCAGGCTGTTGGCGGGGGCAATGTCCCGGTAGAGCAGGTCCTGCGCGCCGCGGATCGTGTCGACGACGGCGAGCGCCTGCTGCTCCAGGGTGCCGATGCGCCCCGCGATCTCCTGCAGCGGCTCCTCCGTCACCGCGGTCTCCCGCGCCTCGTGTTGCTGCACGGTATCGCGGAAGAGGCTGTTCTCCTGCAGCTGCCGCTCCATCCACTTCAGGTCGGAGGCCGTCCCCTTCTGCTCCCGTTCCAGGGCATCAATGCCGTGCTGGAGGCGCTTCTTCTCCGACATGTAGACTCCTTTGAGGGCTTCGAGCTGCTCCTCCTGCTCCCGCTGCCGCTGCTGCGCCTGTTCCAGCGCCTGCTTCCTGGCGTCGAGGCCGTCGAAATACTCCCGGACGTCGCGCCGGTAGTCGAGCACCAGCTCCGTGATCCCCGCGATCTCCCGAAGGGCCGCCTCCGTCTCCGCGAGCCGCTCCGTCACCCCCTGCAGCAACGCCGCATCGACGCCGTCGGCGGCGAGGGCTTCCTGCTCGTCGCGGGCAATGCGCTCGAGCTTCTC
>QKCD01000119.1 GCA_003245815.1 Sulfuricurvum sp. | reverse complement strand
CTAGAGCACGCCATGAGATTCCACAGGTAAAGACAAAAGAGTTCCAGAAGTATCAGTAAGAGTAGAAGCATTACAAAGAAATAGAAGAGGTATATAAGAGCTAACCGAGGAGGGCCTAGAGAGACTTAAGGATTTAAGACATGCACAATATAGCTGCTCATTTGTACTACATTATATGGAGTAAGATTAGTTTAACAAATTGCTAAGACCATATCCAATTGCACCACCCCATATCTGGAGATCATTTAAAATTTTTGTAGATTGCGAATAGATATTTTTAACGGAATCCATAAAACCTGATTTCTCAAAGGCTTCATGATAAATTACTACTTTTCCCGTAGCTGTTTCGAAATGCCTTGCAAAAGAATCAATGCCGCCAATGTCAATGCTGGAGACACCTTCCATCATTTCATTTAAATAATCAATTAAAACATCTCTGTAATGTTCTGGAATATCCGCAGACTCGATCGCATCATACATATTTCTCAGCGTATCAGCTAGCTCTGTAATGGCTTTTGGGTCAATATCTTCTTTTGGCATGTACACTGACATAGAGTCAAGTGTCATAATATAATGAGGTAATTGCTTACGTTCATTATCAAGATCTCTCATCAAACTTTGACAGCTAAAAAATGCCCTTAAAAACCGAATCAACTGTTGATGTGGTTTGTCTTTTTCCAAGTCATTGATTTGCTTTTCACAAAGCAATAGCTTGTTTGCCACTCCTTGACAGCCTAGCACCCCGAATACGTCCTCAAAAACTTTTATTGCCTGTTTTTCTTTAGAGTTGTAACAAGTGTCCAATATTTTAGACAGTCTATCCGCGCTATTCATTTAGCACGTCCTCCCCCACATCATATATTCAAGCCCGCATGTATAGAAATGAAAATTAGTAGAGTATAGCATACAGGCTTCCTGATCGGTCCAAAATCACAGTTAGAAAGATTTAGGCAAGGAGATAAGTATTTCGGTCTGCAAAATTTAGGCTAGCTATATACTGACGATTTAATCTATGTCACCTCATTAAGGGCAACGAGATACACAAATGGTTCACATCAAGAAGTACAGATGAGATATTTTTAGTTTCGATTCAAAAAAGACGATGTGATGACTTTAAACTTGGAAGGTCATATTTCAGGGATTTTTTTGAAGGTTTTTATTTTTGTAAATTGGGGGAAAGGATGGTGCGACCGGCGAGATTTGAACTCGCACACCTACTGGCACTACCCCCTCAAGATAGCGTGTCTACCAATTCCACCACGGTCGCATTTAAGTAACAATTTTAAGAAGACCAGAATTATACCGGTCGAGTTATTAAAAACCGCTTAATTTTCATTTGCGGTCTAAAAAAAAGCGAAGGCCGAAGCCTTCGCCGGTTTTCGGCTGATTAGCCGAGGTACGGGTTAGCGTACAGTGCGATAAGCGCGATAACCAGGGTGTAGATGACCTGTGCTTCGATCATCGCGAGGGCGATGAACATCGTAGTCATCAGCTTGCCGCCGAGACCCGGGTTGCGAGCTGTACCTGCGATAGTTGCAGCAGCAGTGTGACCCATACCGATCGCGCCACCAAGAGCAGCAAGACCGAGGCCAACGCCTGCAGCGATCATAGAGTAAGCTTTAAGTGTCTGGTTTGCAACGTCACCGTCAGCAGCGAAAGCAGCAGCAGCGAAAGCAACCATCATGAAAAGAATCTTTTTCATATCGTTCTCCAAAATTTTCTGTTACAAAGTCCGTTCGGCTTGCGTATCCCTACTTGTCACTTTGTGTGCGGCATTATATTTCCATTGCTCTGAAAACAAGTTTAAACACGGAACATTTCATCCGGCGGCGGCACGCCCTCAGGCGCGGCCGAGGCTGATCTTGTTGCCTTTGAACTCGAGGATCTCCACGTCGATGGACTGCCCTTCGCTCAGAACGTCGGCAACCCGGTCGATGCGGCGGTCGGAGACCTTGGAGATGTGCAGCAGGCCGTCGACGCCGCCGGGCAGCTCGATGAAGGCGCCGAAATCGACGATCTTCTTCACGGTACCAGTCACCTTGTCACCGACATGGTACTCCACCTTCTCCGGGACGTTGCTGGCGATATTCTCGATATGCGCGCGGGCACCCTGCACCCCCTTCTTGTTCTTGCCGGAGAGCTTGACGCCACCGACCTTCTTGTCGATGTCGATCGCGACCTCGAACTTCTCGATGATCTCCCGGATCGTCTTGCCCGCCTGGCCGATGATGTCACCGACCATACCCGGGTCGATATGGAAGAAATCGGAGCTCGGCAGGGTATCTTCGTTGATCTCGATCGCCGCTTCCGCCTCTTGCATGATGCCGATGATGTGGGCGCGCCCCGCCTTGGCCTGGGTGAGCGCCTCTTTGAGCAGGTCGAGGCTGATGCCGCCGAGCTTGATGTCCATCTGCATCGCGGTGATCCCCTCTTTGGAACCCGCAACCTTGAAGTCCATGTCGCCGTCGTGGTCTTCGAGGCCCATGATGTCGCTGAGGATCGCGTAACGGTCGCCTTCATGCACGAGGCCCATCGCGATCCCCGCGATCGGGTCCGTCATCTCGACGTCGCCGGCGCGCAGGGCCATGTAGCCGCCGCAGACCGTCGCCATGGAGGAGGAGCCGTTGGACTCGAGGATCTCGGAGACAAGGCGGATCGTATGGCCCGGCTCCGTCAGTGCCGCCTCGAGGGCCCGCTTGGCGAGGTTGCCGTGGCCCAGCTCGCGACGGCGCGGCGGGCCGACCGGGGAGGGTTCGCCGACGGAGAAGCCGGGGAAGTTGTAGTGGACCATAAAGGTCTCGTTCTGGGTCTCGCTGTCGGTGAGGTTCTCGTACATCTGGGCGTCTTTCGGGCCGCCCAGTGTCATGGTGACCAGCGCCTGCGTCTGGCCGCGGGTGAAGAGGCACGACGCGTGGACGGAGGGGAGGACGTTCGTCTCGATCGTGATCGGGCGCACCTCGTCGAGGGCACGGCCGTCGGCACGGCGTTTCTCCTCGAGGATCTGGCGGCGCACCGTCTCGCGCTTGACAAGCTCGATGGAGCGCTTGAGCTCCGTCTCGTCCCACTCCGGCTTCTCGGCGACGATCTTGTGCCGGAGCAGGCGCAGGGCCGTCGAACGCTCCGTCTTGGCCATCTGGTTCAGGGCCGTCACGACGTCGTCGGCGTGGTTGGCGCGGACGTAGGCCGCCATCTCCTCGTCGGCGTGGTTGATGATACACTCCAGCGGCATCGGCGCCTTCGCATAGCCGGCAAAGAGCTCCTCGTAGGCGGTGTTAGCCGTCTTGAGGTACTCCTGGGCCTGGGCGATGACGGTGACGAGCTCCTCCTCGGGCATTGCGTTGGCGCTGTAGCGCATCACCGTCTCCGCCGTCAGGGTCGGGTCGATCATCGGGTCGACCATCGCCGAGGAGATCAGTTCGCTCTCCACGGAGCTTTCGGTACGCATCTCGATCATCAGCAGGTCCTCTCTGCTGCCGGCGAGGTAGAGGTCCAGGGTGCTCTCATTGAGCTGCGACATCGTCGGGTTGATGACGATCTCCCCGCCCACCTTACCGACACGGACCGCCGTCACGGAAGTCGAGATGTCGATGTCGGAGACGTAGAGCGCCGCGGAGGCCGCGTTGAGCGCCAGGGCCTGCAGGTCCGCTTCGCTGTCGGCGCTGAGGACCATGATCGTGATCTGTACCGGGTTGGCGAACCCCTTCGGGAAGAGCGGCCGCAGGGAGCGGTCGACGATGCGCGACGTCAGGGTCTCGAAATCGCTCGGCTTCGTTTCACGCTTGATGAAGCCGCCCGGGTATTTGCCCGCGGCATAGCTCTTCTCGATGTACTGTACCGTCAGCGGCAGGAACTCCTCCGTGACGAAGTCGGTCTCGTCGATGACGACCGTGGCGAGGATGACGGTGTCGCCGCACTGTAGCCATGCGGCACCGTTCGCCTGACGGGCGACTTTGCTGAAGCCGTAAGCTTCCGTTTTGTTTTCCAAATCAATCGATATCTCTGTGATCACTCTATTCTCCTAAAATTTTTGCAATGATTTTGTCGTCAATCTCCGGCAGTTCACCGTAGTAGCTCGGCGTGTCGATAAAGTCCTCGATCTCGTGCAGGTAGTAGATGCGGTCCACCAGGGACTCCAGCTCTTCAAGGACGTCCTCGGGCAGGATCGGTACGGCGATGTGGATCGCCTTGGGGCCCATGTTCATGATCGTCTTGATGGCCGTCATCATCTTCATCCCCGTTTCGGCCCCCTCGTCGATCAGAAGGACCACCTTCCCCTCCATATCTTCGAAATGGCGCCCTTTGCGGTACTTGTAGATCGAGGCGAGGATCTTCTCCTCGTGTTTGCGGTTCGCCTCGCCGTAGATGTAGTCGACCTGGATCTCGAAGGATTTAACGAGGTTCTCGTGCATGACGATCTCCTCGTTCTCGCTGACGCGCGCGATCTCGCACCGCGGGTTCTGGGGGGCGTAAATCGGTTCCGAGAAGAGGTAGTCGACACGGCGTTTGAGCCGTTCGTTCAGTTCCGTCGCGAGGATCAGACCGCCGCGCGATACCGCCACGAACTGCCAGTCTTCGCTCTTGATCTGGTCCAGCGGCAGGATGTCGCGCAGCTTCATTGCCGCGGCGTGGCGCGTCGCGAAAATCTCTCTCTGGCTTTTCATCACAGCTCCTCGCTCGGCAGAGCACCCGCAACGGCGCGCTTTATTGGTGTCATGACATTATCATCTATCAGGAGCGATTTGTCAACGTTGCGGCGCGTTCTCATGATCCGTCCAGCTGATAGGCGAACTCGCTGCCGCCGATCGGTTTGAAGGCGACTGTCATGTAGAGGTAGCGGTCGTAGATGCTGCTGGCCACGCCGCCGCTCTGCAGCACCGGCCGGTTGTTCTCGACGTAGCGCAGCCCGAAATCCCAGCACCGTTTCGAGTAAAGGAATCCCGCCTCGATGTTCTTCGTCACACTGTTCTCGAGGTCGTAGGCGTAGTTGGCGAAGTAACGGTAGCGCTCGTCGTAGCGGTACTGCAGCTGGAGGGTCAGGTAGCTGCTGTCCAGCGGCTGGTCCCGCCGCTCGCGGTCCTCGTAGAAGTGGTTCACCTGGGCGGTTACATTATGGTCCGCATAACGCACCGTGCTCAACTGCTTGGTCACCCGCCTCTTGTTGTGGTCGTAGACGGTGTCACTGTAGAGCGTCATCTGCGGCAGCACCCGCCACTCCACCTCGTTCTCCATCTCGCCCAGCTTGTCCTGGACCGAACTGATCGACTGCGAGAGCCGGTGGTAGAGCAGCTGGCTCCCCTTCGCGTCGAAGAGATACTGGGAGAAGCGGATCTGCGTCTCCTCGTCGATATCGGTGATGTTGTAGAAACTGCAATCGTCGCTGCCGGGGTTGAGCGTACAGTTGTTTTCGAAGAGTTCGAAATAGCCGTTGCGCTTTTCAAAGCCGTTGCGGACGAACATAACATCCAGTCCCAGCGTATGGGCGAACCCCTCGTAACCCTTCGTCAGCGAGGTGCCGACGCGGAAGATGTTCGTGTTGCGGGCAAAACCGCCCGAATCATAGGTGGCGTTGCTCTCGCTGAGACCGTCGAAGACGATATATTTGCCGTAGAGGCGGGTGCTGAAGCTGATATCGAGGTAGCGGTCGAAGAGCGACCCCTGCAGCGTCAGCGGCAGGTCGACCTCCGCCTGCTGGCCCGTCACGCCGGTACGGCGGTAGTAGTTCGTCACGTTCGTGTTGAGGCTGTAGAAAAAGTGGTCGTCCAGCCAGGTGTCGAGGTAGCGGTGGTACTGCACGGTCGGCAGATTCTGGATCGTCGCGTCGTTGTTCTCCTGTTCGAGGTCCAGGAAGTATTTGAAATAGGTGCCGAAATAGTCCTTCTCCGCGTTATGGAAGAGGTTGATCCGCGAGAAGACCTGGCTCGTGGTGGCGTTCTTCGTATGATCGTTCTGCGCCAGGTTGATGTAGTCGATATCGTTCATCAGGTTGATATCTGTGTAAAGCCCCGACTGCGCGACGGACTCCACACCGAACCACTCCTTGAGCAGGTTCTGGTTCTCGTAGTTGAAATTCACCCCGTAATGGGTGTCGTTGGCCAAGCTGTGATCGGCGGCGTAGGAGGCGTCTTCGTTGAAGTAGCCCGCCAGCAGCCGGCCGTGCGACGCGATCGAGTCCACGAAACGCAGTTCCGTGTAGATCCCCTGCCCGCGGATGCTGCGGATCTGGGGACGCAGTTCCAGGTCCCACCAGTCCTGGGGCGCGATATAGAGGGGCTGCTGGTAGTAGACCCCCTCGTTGCTCGAAAGACCGAACGAGGGCATCAGCAGGCCGGTGCGCCGCGTCGTGTCCAGGGAGTAGCCGAAATAGGGGAGGTAGAAGATCGGGAGTTCCCCGATCATCAGGCGCGCATTGTAGAGGTTCAGCCACTTCGTGTCGCTGTTGTAGTCCGAACTGCCGAAGCGCAGGGTCCAGAAGGGATCGCTGGGGTCGCACCCCGAAAGCATGCCCGACGTCAGCGCAAGTTCGTTCCCCCGCTCCGTGACATCCACGCAACTCATCCAGACCCGGCGCTGCTTTTCAAGCATGTAAAAAGGGGTGATCCGGCGCGTGTCGTTGGGAATGTCGAAACGGACGTACTCGCCCAGGATATGGTAGTCCGATCCCTTCATCACCGTCACGTTGCCGAAGAGTTCGAGTACCTGACTGTCCCGGTCATACCGGACGCTGTCGGCACTGAGATAGTACTCCTTGTAGAGGATCAGAAGATCCCCCTTTGCCTCCGCGACCGTGCCGTTACTCTCCAGCTGGGTCGCAAAGATCTGTACCTGTTCCCGGGCGTGCAACAGTGCCGCACACCCGAAGATCAGGAACAAAAAAAGGTTACGCATCGACCACCACGGTGCGTGCGCTCTTGTCATGCCAGGTCTGGCGCAGCGGGTCCATCAGCCCCCAGAGGAAGCCGAGGTAGAAGACTGCTTCGCTGATAACCCGGAATACGGCGCGGTTGAAAGCGCTGACCAGAGAGGGGGCGGCGAGGGTGCGCAGCTCCAGCACCTGGATCTTCATCAGGATCTTCCCGACCGTCGCACCGTATTGGTAGACGAAGAAGGTCTGGTAGATGATCTTCACCGCCATAAACTCCAGTACAAAGGCGTTGGTCAGGTTGATCAGCTCCTCGGTCGTACCGGCGGAGGCAAAGCTGTCCCACAGGATGATCATAAAAATCATCGAGAGCAGGAATTCGTCGATAGCCGCGGCGAAGGCGCGTTTGCGCAGCGATGCCAGCTGCAGCTCTTCGCGTTCGAGCAGCTCTTCGACCTCTTCGTTGCGTTCAGCCATCAGAGTGCCTGGTAGGCGATGTCCGTCCGCAGCTTTTTACCGGCGTAGTGCACCTGGCCGCAGAGCATGTAGGCGCGGTCGCGCGCCTCGCGGATCGTATCGCCGAGACCGACGCAGACGAGGACGCGTCCGCCGGTGGCGTAGAGCTTGCCATCTTCTTCACTGACACCCGCGTAGGAGATGTGGGTGTACTTCGCGATCTCGTCGTGCACCGTCTCGTCGACGACGATCTCCGCCGGTTCGGAGCTTTTGTAGGGGTAGTCGCGGCTGGCCATGACGACACCGACGGCATACTGGTTGCTGAATTCGACGTTGAGGGTGTCGAGCTGTTTCGTCGCGCCCTTGTAAAAGAGCTCGCTCGCCGGCGTCTTCAGCAGCGGCATCAGGATCTCACACTCGGGGTCACCGAAACGGACGTTAAACTCCAGCGTCAGCGGTTCGCCGTTGACGATCATCAATCCGATGAAGAGCACACCCTCGAAGGGGGCGCCTTCGGCCTGCATGCCATCAAGTGTCGGGCGGACGATCCGCGCCTTCACCTTTTCGTAGATCTCGTCGTTAACCAGCGGCGTCGGCGCGTAGGCGCCCATCCCGCCGGTGTTCGGACCTTCGTCGTTGTCGAGCAGGCGCTTGTGGTCCTGGGCCGCCGGCAGCAGGATGTAGTCCTTGCCGTCACAGATGGCGAACATGGAGAGTTCGTAACCGTCGAGGAACTCCTCGACGACGACCTTTTTACCCGCGTCGCCGAAGGCCTTGCCGCTGAGCATCTCGGAAACCGCCTTCTTCGCCTCGTCATGGCTCTGGGCGATGATGACCCCTTTGCCCGCGCAGAGGCCGTCTGCCTTCACGACGACGGGGACCGGAAGTGTCTCGATGAACTTGAAGGCCGTGTCGATATGGTCCGTCTCAACGTAGCGCGCCGTGGGAATCCCGTACTTCGCGAGGAAGTTCTTCATGTAGACCTTGGAGCCCTCCAGTTGCGCCGCCTCCTTGGAGGGACCGAACACCGTCAGCCCCTTCGCCTTGAAGATGTCGACGATCCCCTCTGTCAGCGGAGCTTCCGGGCCGACGATCGTGAGGTCGATCGCGTTCTCCGACGCGAAGTCCGCCAGCTCGTTGTAATCCTTGATCGCGATGTTCTCGCCCAGTGTTCCCGTCGCGCCGTTGCCCGGGCAGAAGTAGAGTTTTTCAACCGCTTCGTCCTGTGAAAGGACCCGTCCGATAGAGTATTCGCGCCCGCCGCTGCCGACAACCATAACGTTCATTGCTGCTCTCCGTAAAGTGATCTTGATGTGTATTTGGAATGAAGTGACTCGAAGTATTCAGAAGACACGACCGAAATAGTGTCCCATCAATACTGCATGAGACTTCTGATGTCCGGGTGGCCGTTCCGCAAGTAGCTTTGGTTCTCAAAGCCGAAAAAGAGCGAAGCGAGCCCCTTTTTAGGCGGCGGTCTCTCGGGCAGAACCCTCAAACGATATCACCGGCACACAAAGGAGACTACGTAGTCCGCTAAGTGAATATGTAGAACCCCCGAAATGCGAGTACTCGCACCACCCAGGCTAATAAAAATTATAGGGCAAAATTCCTTTGAAGCCCTTAAATTCCGCCCTCGCCGCGTGCAATTTCCTTTCCCAACAGGACCAGCGCATCCACGCTCGGCGTTTCTGCTATGGCATAGGTCACGCCCGGCGGCAGCGCCGCTGCCGTCGTCCTCCCGATCACCGCGACCCGGTGGGTCGGCAGGAACGCCGAACGACGCAGAAAACAGGCCACCGCCGAGGGGGAGGTAAAGGCCATGACCGCCTCCGCGTCATCGGGGATCTGCGCCGCATCGTTGCAGGCGGTTTCGTAAATGACGATATCCTCCACCGCCACCCCGGCGCACCGCAGACGCTCTGCGAAATTCGAAGCGGCCTTCCGCGGACGCGCATAGAGCCAACGCTGCGACGCGTAGGCTTCGAGGATCAGCCTTTCGAGACCGTCGCCGTACCCCTCGGCACACTGCAACACCCTGCCGCCGCAGCGGCGGGCGTACGCCGCCGTCTTCGTCCCGACGCAGAGCAGCGGCAGATCACGCCACTGCGTCCCGAGCTTCTCGAGAGCCTTCACCGCCTGCTTGGAGGTCAGAATGATCCCGTCGTAACAGCTGAAATCGATGCTGGGGCGCAGGTAGAGGGTTTTGATGATGGGAACGTGAATCGCGTCCGGATGGGGGGTTTTGGAAAAGAGGTAGAGGGGCAGCGGCATCTTTCAGTACCGTCCTGGAAAGGTCTGCCCCGGGAGCAACCGCGACGCGGTTATTCCCATTCGATCGTCGCCGGCGGCTTGGAGCTGATATCGTAGACGACGCGGTTGATGCCGTTGACCTCGTTGATGATACGGCGGCTGATGCGCTCGAGCAGGTCGTGGGGCAGGTGGGCGAAGGTCGCCGTCATGCCGTCGACCGCTTCGACGACCCGGACACAGACCGTGTTGTCGTAGGTGCGGTTGTCGCCCATGACGCCGACGGACTTGACGTTGAGCAGGACTGCGAAGGCCTGCCACGTCTTCGTGTAGTAGCCGCTCGCCTTGAGCTCGTCGAGCAGGATGACGTCCGCTTCACGCAGCAGATCGAGATCGGCACGGTTGACCTCGCCCATGATGCGGATCCCCAGGCCCGGCCCCGGGAAGGGGTGGCGGAAGACCATGCTTTCGGGGAGGCCCAGCTCGAGACCGAGCTTGCGCACCTCGTCCTTGAAGAGCTCGCGCAGCGGCTCGATCAGTTCGAAGTCCATCCAGTCGGGCAGACCGCCGACGTTGTGGTGGGACTTGATCGTCTCGGACGGCCCCTTGACGGAGACCGACTCGATAACGTCTGGGTAGAGGGTCCCCTGGGCGAGGAACTTGATACCCGAATGTTTCTTCGCCTCTTTTTCGAACTCTTCGATAAAGGTGTGGCCGATAATCTTGCGCTTCTGCTCCGGATCCGTGACGCCTGCGAGCTTGCCAAGGAAGTTGTCCACGGCATCGACGGTGACGAGGGGCACCTTGAGGTGGACCCGGAAGATGTTCTCCACCGATTCGCGTTCACCCTTGCGCAGCAGGCCGTTGTCGACGAAGACCGGTACCAGCTGGTCGCCGATCGCCTCGTAGAGCAGTGCCGCAGTCACGGAGGAGTCGACCCCGCCGCTCAGCGCACAGAGCACCTTGCCGTCGCCGACCTGCGTCTTGATTTTCGCAATCTGCTCCTTGAGGAAATGGCCCATGTCCCACTTCTCGGTCACGCCGCAGATCTTGCGGGCGAAGTTGCGAAGCATCAGGTACCCCTCTTCGGAGTGCTGAACCTCCGGGTGGTACTGCATCGCGTAGACGCGGCGCTCTTCGTCGGCGATCGCCGCGTAGGGGGAGTTGGCGGAGTGCGCGATCGGTTTAAAGCCTTCCGGGAGAACATCGACACGGTCGGAGTGGCTCATCCAGACGACGCGGTTGTCCTCGCAGTCCCGGAAGAGGATGGAGCCTTCACCGTGCTCCTTGTTGATCACCAGTTCCGCCTTGCCGTATTCGTGGTGGTCCGAACGGATCACCGAACCGCCGAAGTCAACGGCGATGCGCTGCATACCGTAGCAGATCCCCATGATCGGCAGACCGAGGTCGTAGACGGCCTTGTCCACTTCGTAGGCGTCTTTGTCATAGACGGAGGCCGGGCCGCCGCTGAGAATGATCCCCTTGGGGTTCTTCTCTTTAATTTCGTCCATCTTCGTGAAATAGGGGACGATCTCGCAGTAGATCTTCTCTTCGCGAAGTCTTCTGGCGATCAACTGGGTGTACTGGGAGCCGAAATCGAGGACGATAATGCTGACGTCTTTCAAAGGTGCACCTTTACAAAATTACGTAGGGGGCAGCCGCTCCCCGGGAGTGGGGACGGATGCGGATAGGGGGGGAGCCCCCCTATTTGTGTAGCGGAAGGATACAATAAAGTAGTTTAATAAAGCCCCATGATCTCAAACTGCACGAACCAGATGCTGATCGAGATGATGTAGCCCACCATGATCGTCCAGGCGAATTTCATATGGGCCGCGAAGGTATAGACACCGCGCAGTTTACCCATGACGCCGACGCCGGCGGCGCTGCCGAAGCTGATGAGCGAGCCGCCGATACCGGCGGTCATGGTCACCAGCATCCACTGGGAGACGGAGATGTCCGGGTTCGCCTTCAGAACGGCGCTCATGACCGGGACGTTGTCCACGATCGCCGAAAGCAGACCGACACCGATGTTGACGCCCGTCGGGCTGAAGATCTCGTAGAGCTTGACCGCGTGGGCCAGGAAGCCCGCGAAGTGCAGCGCCCCGACGGCGGCCAGGATACCGAAGAAGAAGAGCAGCGTATCGTTCTCGATCTTGCTGATCGCGTGGAAGATATTGAAATCCTGGTTGTGCTTCTTCTGCAGACGGTGGGTGTAGAGCTTGAGCAGGGAGAGGCCGAAGAGCATACCCCACATCGGCGGCAGGTGCATCAGCTGCTTGCTGACGACCGCCGTGGCGATGGTGAAGACGCCCAGGGCGATGATCCCCTTGCCCCCTTTAAGGATCTCGATCTTCTCAGCCGCTGCCTCGTTCTCTTTATGGGGGTGTTCGTTGGGCACGAAACGGCTGAGTAGGTACGCCGTAGCGAACCAGCCGATGATCGATGCGGGGAAGAGGTAGAGGAAGTCGATGAAATGCCCTTTGCCCGCCGTCCACGCCATCAGGGTCGTGATATCGCCGAAGGGACTCCAGGCACCGCCGGCATTGGCCGCGACGACGACGTTGATGGCCGCGGGCACGAGGAACTCTTTACGCTCCTTTTCAATGGTCACAAGCACGGTCGAAAGGATCAGCGCCGTGGTAAGGTTGTCCGCCACCGGGCTGATGAAGAAAGCCAGGAGGCCCGTGACCCAGAAGAGCTGACGGTAACCGTAGCCCTTGGCGATCAGTTTCGCCTTGAGGGCGTTGAAGACCCCGCGGTCGATCAGTGCTTCAATGTAGGTCATCGCAACGTAGAGGAAGAAGAAGATCTCGGCGATCTCCAGAATCAGGTGGGCGATCTCCGTTTCGAAGGCGGAGAAATCCAGGCCGTGAAGCGCA
Source organism: Sulfuricurvum sp. (assembly GCA_003245815.1). Taxonomy (GTDB): domain Bacteria; phylum Campylobacterota; class Campylobacteria; order Campylobacterales; family Sulfurimonadaceae; genus SZUA-415. The sequence goes on along the minus strand of QKCD01000119.1, from coordinate 3,329 downwards.
TAGTAGCCGCCCATCAGCATAAAGAGGAAGGTACCTGTGAAGAGGGCCGGTTTGGCCTTGTTCAGGTGGTATTTCTCCTCCGCTGCGATAAAGTAGTAACCTACGACAAAAATGGCCAGAAGCAGCCAACCGAACGGTTCGACCGCCAGGTCGACCGCATGTGCATCACCGGGAATGCTCATATCTTCTCCTCGTTAATTGATAAAATGAACGCCTACCGACGTTGTACGCGCCAATGCGGCATTGACAATCGCCTGGGCCGTCAAAAGGCGTAATTTCAGCAGCCTGCCGACGTCGCCGCCGAGCATTTCGCCGATCCGTGCCTGCGCCTCTTTGAGCCCCTGCGGGGTCCGTACGATGGAAACTTTCTCCCACATTATACGGCGCAGTGCATCCTTTTTCGCTTTATCGCCCTCCAGGACGAGCGGTTCCGTACCGAGCGGGAAAGATTGCGGGCAGTGGGTATCCTTCGACGCCAGCACCGCCTGCGCGGCGCGTTTGGCAAACACCAGCCCCTCCAGGAGGGAGTTGCTCGCCAGGCGGTTGGCACCGTGTACCCCCGTCGATGCCACTTCCCCCACGGCGAAGAGGCTCGGCATCCCCGCGACCTGGCCGTCGAGGCTGGTCTTGATCCCCCCGATGGCGTAGTGGAACGCCGGGGAGATCGGAACGCGGTCCTGGGGCACCTTGAAGCCCAGAGCCTTGAGCTTCAGGCTGATGTTCGGGAAGCGGGCGTGGAAGTAGTCGGGGTCGAAATCCTCGAAGGAGAGGTAGACCTGCTTCTTCGTCCGCTGGGCGTAGTCGAAGATGGCGCGGCTGACGATATCCCGGGGGGCGAGCTCCGCCTCCGGGTCATACTCCTTCAAGAAGGCGTACCCCTCCTCGTCGACGACCTTCGCCCCCTCGCCGCGCAGCGCCTCGGTCAGCAACTGTTTCTGGACCGAGTTGTTGCCGACGTACACGGTAGGGTGGAACTGCATCATCTCCATCATCTCGAGGGGGATCCCCTTCTCGACGCAGATTCCCTGGATATCCCCGCTGATGCTGTAGGCGTTGGTGTGGAACTCGTAGAGCGAGCCGACCCCGCCGCTGGCGATGATGACGTGCTTGGCGCGGATCTGCTTGCGCACCCCCCCATGCACCACTTCCACGCCGCAGCATTCGTTGTCGGCGATCAGCAGGTCGACAACCGTCGCGTTGGCGAGCATCGGGTGGGGATTCTGCTCCAGCAAAAAGCAGTGGAGGTAGCGCCCCGTCGCGTCGCCGCCGGCGTGCAGAATCCGGCTGCGGGAGTGGGCGGCTTCCTTCGTATAGAGCAGCCGTCCGTCCGCGGCGCAGTCAAAAGCGAAGCCGCGGCGGATCAGATCTTCGATCACGCCGATGCTTCCTTCGCTGAGTACCCGGACCGCTTCCTCGTTGCAGAGCCCCGCCCCGGCGGCAAGGGTATCGGCGATATGCAGGGGGATATCCTCCGCGTCCACCGCCGTCGTTACCCCGCCCTGGGCATAGAAGGTGTTGCACTCCCAGGGGTGCACCTTGTTGATGATCAATACCTTTTTCGACGTCGGCAGGTTGATCGCGGCGTAAAGCCCCGCGACACCGGCCCCGACGATCACCACGTCATACTGCATTTAACCGCTCTTGTTCGTTTCGTAATAGGGCGGCGCCTTGTAGCCGCAGCCAGCCATCGTTAACAGGGTTGATGCTATAATCAACCCATGAAAAACAGCGCGCAAATTCTTTCCCATCTGCAACATCAGCCCCAATTTTCAAAATTGTCCCAGTTCGAGTGCATCAAAAGCGTGCAGAGACTCTTCCCGCCCCATCTGCAGAAGATGATCCGCTACGGCTACATCCGTAACGGCGTCATGTTCTTTGTTTTCGCCCACCCGGGGGCGAAACAGGAATTTGACATTATAGCAGAATCGATCAAAACCCCCTTAAAAGCGCACCCCCCGGCTGCCTGCCGCAGCTGTCCCTTCGAGACGATCCGAAGCTTCGTTACCCATACCCCGCCCCCTGTTTCGGGAGACTCCGCCCGTGCGGCACTGCGCTACAGGGAGCGTGCGGCGGGCAACTTCGCCAACCGCGTCAGTAACGAAAAGTTACACGCCATCATCGAGAAAATCCGGGCCATCATCCATGCTCGAGCAGATTAGGTCCCTTCCCAAAGCCCCGGGCATCTACCAGTATTTCGATGCAAAGGGGCGGCTGCTCTACGTCGGCAAGGCGAAGAACCTTGCGGCACGGGTGAAGAGCTACTGGCGTTTCACCCCCCGCCTCGCCCCCAACCCGACCCTCTCCGCGCGGATCGTAAAGATGCTGCACGAGACCGTCGCCCTGCACACCATCGTTGTCGAGAGCGAGCACGACGCGCTGATCCTCGAAAACTCGCTGATCAAGCAGCTCAAGCCCAAGTACAACATTTTGCTGCGCGACGACAAGACCTACCCCTACATCTATATCGACCTCAACACGCCCTACCCCCGTTTCGAGATCACCCGCAAGGTGATCGAGGGGAAAAACATCCGATACTTCGGCCCCTACTCCGTCGGGGCGCGGGACATCCTCGATGCCCTCTACGAACTCTGCAGACTCGTCCAGAAAAAGGGGTGCCTGAAGGGGAAGAAGGCGTGCCTCTACTACCAGCTCGACAAGTGCCTCGCCCCCTGCGAAAAACCCGTACCCGCGGAGCGCTACCACGCCGTCGTGGAGGAGGCTTTCGGCTATATCGAAAACAAATCCCGGCTGCTGGGGAAGCTGCGGGAGAAGATGGCCTTCTACGCGGAGGCGATGCGCTTCGAGGAGGCGGCCCAGCTGCGCGACCGCATCGACCGCATCGAGAAGAGCGAACTGATCAGCGGCATCGACCTGGCGAGCCGGGAGGACTACGACATCTTCGCCGTCGCCCACAATGCGAAGCAGGCGGCGATCGTGCGCCTCTTCATGCGCCAGGGGAAGATCGTCTCCAGCTCCCACGACTTCATCACCCTCAACGAGGGAATCGACCGCGACGAAGCCTACGAGCGGACCCTGCTGGAGTTCTACGGCCACGATCGGCCGCCGGTCGTCGCGCCCATCCTGCTGGCCGACGATTTCGAGGCACGTTCCCTCGTCGCCGAGCACCTCGGCACCCTTTTCGGCAAAAAGGCCTCCCTCTCCGTCCCCCAGCGCGGCGTCAAGAAGAAACTGGTCGAACTGGCGCGCACCAACGCCGAACGGCTGCTCGAACGCCCCGATATCCAGCGTCACGACCTCATTCCCAGGGCCCTGCAGGAGCTCTGCGGCCTGGAACGGCTGCCGGTACGGGTAGAAGTCTTCGCCAACTC
>QKCD01000027.1 GCA_003245815.1 Sulfuricurvum sp. | reverse complement strand
TGTCCGTTTACCGGTGACGGAGGATTTCTACAAAGCCCTGCTGCAGTTGCCCTCTCACCACCGGCTCACATCGTCGGAAGTGGAACAGGTCGCCGCGGCCCTGCTTGAAGCGACGGAAAAGTACGCCTACCGGGGATGCCGCTTTTAGTCGCCCACGGCTATCCGCAGCGCCAGAATGTTGGCGATGCCGAGGATCATCATGGCGGGATAGAAGAGTCCGGCCATCAAAAAGACCATCACGACCGGTCCCAGGAAGGGGATCAGTACCAGCAGCATCACGACAACCATGACCAGCGCGGCGATCCCCATGAACGCCAGCCCGAGATAAAAGACGAAACGGAAATACTCTCCCTTGGCCGCGACCTGCCACACCGCGGGCGTGAAGACCGAAAATACGGCCTTGAACGCTTCCCCGAACGTGTCCGAGAGGATCACCCGCCCCTGGGCGATGGGGTAGACGTAGGCGATCAGCATCCCGACGACCAGCATGGGGATCACCGTTATCCCCATCGCTTCCATGAAGGCGATGAGCTGCGCTTCGTCCGTGGCGGACTCCTCGAGGACGGCCGGGTCTATTCCCACCGCAAACACCAGCACAATCCAGAGCACGAACAGCCCCATCCCCATCACGAACCAGGCCAGCCAGGCCCCGAAAGCGGGTGCCTGGTAGCGGGTCATAAATGCAGCAAACGTCGTCTGTTCCGCTGACGCGATAAAGGTGTCGATGGTATCGGCATTGACCAGGGTGCGTCCGACATAGATCTGTACCGCCTGGGCAAAAACGCCGAGTGCCACGGCAGCGGCCATCCCCAGCAGCGGAATCAGCTCCAGCAGGGAGAGCAGCATAAAAGCGGCCAGGGTCGTCAGGGCCAGCGTGCGGTTGCGTTCTACGAATTCCCACCCCAGACGAAACGCGTTCTTCACCGGCTCCCGGCGGGCCTCATCTACAAGGCGGTTCTCTGTCAGCTCCATGGTTCCCCCATTCATGATTTCGGACCATTATACAAAACCGCCGCCTTCAAAACCCTGCACCTCCCCAAGGCCGTCCGAAAAACTTGTCTCTGCCTTAATCTGGCAAACCGGTTTCAGAGCGTTAAAACTTTTTTCGCTACACTTGCGAACTCAAAACCGCAATACTATATATATAGGAAACTCATTGAAACTGATTATCGTAGAGTCCCCGGCCAAGGCAAGAACCATCAAGAACTTCCTCGGAAAAGGGTACGAAGTCATCGCTTCCAAGGGGCATATCCGCGACCTCCCCAAAAGCCGCTTCGGCATCAAGGTCGACGAGGAGGCACGTACGCTCACCCCTGAATACAGCGTGTCCAAGGAGAATGCGCCCACGGTCAAACAGATCCAGGATCTGGCCAAGAAAGCGGATGAAATCTACATCGCGACCGATGAGGACCGCGAAGGAGAAGCGATCGGATGGCACATCGCCCATGCGATCAAAAAAGACCCTGCCGCCCTGCCGCGCATCGTCTTCCACGAGATTACCAAAACCGCTATCGAGCACGCCCTGGAGACGGCCCGTGCCATCGACATGGACCGCGTCAACGCCCAGCAGACCCGCCGTCTGCTCGACCGTATCGTCGGTTACAAGCTCTCCCCGCTGCTGAGTTCCAAGATCCAGAAGGGGCTCTCCGGCGGCCGCGTCCAGTCTTCGACGCTCAAGATCATCGTCGACCGCGAACGGGAGATCAAGGCCTTCAAACCCGAAGAGTACTGGACGATCGATACGGTTTTCACCCCGGGCATCGACGCCAGCCTCTACAGCTACGACGGCGAAAAGCTCGACAAACTCTCCATCAAGAACCAGGCCCAGGCCGAAGAGATGACCGGCCGCATCCGCGGCGAGGCCTTCAGCGTCAGCGCGATCGAAACCAAACAGCGCAAAACTTCCACGCCGCCGCCGTTCATGACCTCCACCCTGCAGCAGACGGCATCGAGCAAGCTCGGGTTCTCCCCGAAAAAGACGATGATGCTGGCCCAGACCCTCTACGAAGGGGTCAAAACCCCCAGCGGCACCTCCGGGGTCATCACCTATATGCGTACGGACTCCCTCAATATGGCCAAAGAGGCCGTCGAAGCGGCCCGCGACACCATCGTCAAGACCTACGGCGAAAAGTACCTTCCGAAATCCCCCAAAGCCTACGGCAAAAAGGCAAAGGGGGCCCAGGAAGCCCACGAAGCGATCCGCCCGACGATGCTCGATTTCACCCCGCAGGTCGCGGCCCAGTACCTCAAACCCGACGAACTGAAGCTCTACCGCCTCATCTACACCCGTTTCCTTGCCTGCCAGATGACCGATGCGCTCTTCGAGCAGCAGTCCATCACCTTCAAAAGCGAGAGCGCCGAGTACAAGGCGACGGGCCGCAAACTCCTCTTCGACGGCTTTTACAAAGTCCTCGGTACCGATGACAAGGACAAACTGCTGCCGGCCCTCGAAGAGGGGCAGAGGATCGCCCTCGAGTCGATCGCGCCGACGCAGCACTTTACCGAGCCGCCGTCACGCTACTCCGAAGCGAGCCTGATCAAGAAGCTCGAAGCCGAAGGGATCGGCCGTCCGTCGACCTACGCCCCGACGATCTCGACGCTCCAGGCGCGCAGCTATATCGACATCGAAAAACGCCAGATCGTCCCGACCGAGGTCGCCTTTACCGTCACCGAACTGCTGGAGAAGCACTTCCCGGAGATCGTCGACGCGAACTTTACCGCGAACATGGAGGAGATCCTCGACAAGATCGCCGACGAACACCATGACTGGCAGAACGTCCTCGTCGACTTCTACTTCCCCTTCATGGAGGAGATCACCAAGGGCAAAACGGAGATCAAGAGCCTCAAGATGGCGGAGCCGATCGGCCGCAACTGCCCCGAATGCGGTTCGGAACTGCTGATGCGCTCGGGCCGTTACGGCAAATTCATCGCCTGCAGCGGCTTTCCGAAGTGTAAATACACCGAGCAGGTTGCCGAAGAGGGTGCACCCGCAAAGCAGGCACCGGAAGCGGAGACGACCGACGAGATCTGCGACAAGTGCGGCAGCCCGATGGTCATCAAAAGCGGCCGTAACGGCAAGTTCCTCGCCTGCAGCTCCTATCCGAAATGCAAAAACACCCGTCCCCTCGAAGCCCCGAAAGCGGCAACGGTCCCCTGCCCGGACTGCGGCGGCAAACTGCTCTTCCGCCAGTCGCGCCGCGGGGCGTTCTGGGGCTGTGAGAACTACCCTACCTGCAAATTCATCTCGAAGTTCGAGCCGACGGACAAGAAGTGCGACCAGGAGGGGTGCGACGGCGTCCTTGCCCGCCGCACCTACCGCGGCAAAGAGGTCTATGAGTGCGTCAAATGCAAGCACCGCACCCCGATCGAGGAAGAGGCGTGAAAATCGGGCTGCTCTCCGACACCCATAAAAAGGTGGAGTATTCCCAGCAGGTGATCGACCACCTGCTGGCCGAGGGCGCCGAATTCCTGATCCACTGCGGCGATATCGTCAAAGAGGAGATGCTCCAGCAGCTCAAAGCGGCCGGCAAACGCTACGTCGCCGTCTACGGCAACAACGACCCGCACCTGGCGGCGGTGCATAACCGCTACAACCTGGTGCAGGAGCCGCACTACTTCAAGCTGGCGAAGACGAAATTCAAACTGATGCACCTGCCGTTTTACATGAGTGCCGACGCCCAGATCGTGCTCTTCGGCCACACGCACACTTTCGAGTGCGATTTCAAAAACGGTACGCTCTATCTTAACCCCGGTGAAGCATGCGCCCGGTCCAAACCGGTCTCGGAATGTGCTATGCTTGAGATCACGGATGACGCCTTCAACGTCACCCAGTACAGTCGGCAGCTGGACGAAACAGCGTTCCACGCCCGGCACTTCAGTTTCGAGAGGGAATCGGAATGACCGAGAAGGTTTTCCTGTGCGCTATCAGCAACATCAACAGCGGGACCTGCAGCGAAGACTGTAAGTTCTGCTCCCAAAGCGTCCGCTATAAAGCCGACATCGCCCGCTACAAGCAAAAGCCCGTCCCCGACATCATCGAAGAGGCCCGCTCGGCCAAAGCCTCCGGCGCCCTCGGCTTCTGCCTGGTCACCGCGCACAAAGGGCTTGACGACCGTACCCTCGATTTCGTCTGCGAAGTCGCCGAGGCCGTCAACGCGGAGGTTCCGGGGCTGCGCCTGATCGCCTGCAACGGTACCGCCTCCGTTTCCCAGCTCGAGACCCTCAAACGATCCGGGATCAAGGCCTACAACCACAACCTCGAGACGTCCAGGGAGTTCTACCCGCAGATCTGCACCACCCACCCCTGGGACGAACGGTTCGAGACCTGCGAGAACGTCAACGCCGTCGGTCTCAAACTGATTTCCGGCGGGATCTTC
>QKCD01000095.1 GCA_003245815.1 Sulfuricurvum sp. | reverse complement strand
CAACCATACCTGCACTGCCCGAAGGCATTCTGCAACTGCTCGCTTCCGGTGTCAAAGCCGGAGAACGCGACGGGACACTGGCCGGTCTGATCGACCGCGGCGCCGGCACCCTGCTGGCGCACGGGATGGCCAGGCTCATCGAGCTGGGGTTCGGTTTTCTCGTCTGCGACGACCTCGACGTCGTCAAAAAGACCAGGGCGCGCGCCTTCTTCGACGAAAACTTCGTGATGAACGATCCCGAGGCGGAGAGCGGCGTCCGCTACTACCAGGGGAAGTTCCTGATACGCACGAGCAAACCCGAAGACGATATGAACGTCTACATCCGCTTCTGTCCGGACAGCGACCGCCTCTTCGACGGCGGCGATATCGACCCCCGCCACATCGTGAAGGCCGAGGCGCTGACCGAAGAGGAGGCGGAACAGATCGAAAGAGACCCGGAGCGGATCGACCTGGTGATCCGCTTCAAAGACATCAAGGCGATCCTCGGGCTGATCGAGCGCCCCGACGCGGGACCGGTACAGCTCCTGCTGGAGAACCAGGTGCAGCTGACCGGCAACTTCGGCCATATGTTCAAGTTCGGCGCCATCGGCAAGAACGTACAGCTGGCCCTGGACAGTTAGAAGCGAGGTTATTCCCATGCCGGTCGACAGCCACAAGGAAGAGCGCGCCCTGATCTTCGACATCAAGCGCGGCAGCAGCGAGGACGGCCCGGGACTCCGCACCACCGTCTTCTTCAAGGGGTGCCCGCTCTCCTGCGTCTGGTGCCAGAACCCGGAGGGAATGGAGCCGCACCCGGAGACCGATCTGGAGGGGCAGCCCGTCGGCGAATGGATCGGCCTGGACGAACTGCTCTACCGCATCCGCCAGGACGCGCCCTTCTACCGCTCCAGCGGGGGCGGCGTCACCCTCTCCGGCGGCGAACCCACCCGCCAGGCGGAGTTCTGCCACCACTTTCTCAAAGCGCTGAAGGCCGAAGGCATCCATACCGCCCTGGAGACCTGCGGCCTCTTCAGCTACCGGAGCTTCGAAGAGCGGATGCTGCCCTGGCTCGACCTGGTCTATTTCGACCTCAAACTCTTCGACGCTGCCCAGAGCCGCAGCTACACCGGCTGCTCCAACGAGACGATCCTGGAGAACTTCAGCCGTTTGGTCGCCGAAGCCGAAGTCCCCGTGATTCCGCGCATTCCGCTGATTCCCGGGATTACCGATACGCCCGGGAACCTCAAAAACCTGGCGGACTACCTGCGCCGGCTCGGGATCGACAGCTGCTCGCTGATGCCCTACAACCCGCTATGGCGGGACAAGCTGCAACGCCTGGGCAGAACGAGCTCCTACTGCCGCGCAACCTTTCTGACCCCGGAGGAGCGGGAGAAGAGTCTCGGGTATTTCCGGCAACGGGAGTGAAGCAGACTCCAAACTACACACCAACAAAGGAACAAGCCATGGATACCGAATTTCACTACTACCAGAGCTATCTTATAGCCGTCAAGTCCGGATTCGCTCCCGCCGATGCGCGTATCTTCGCCTATGCCTCCCAGCATGTCGACGACAACGACATGATCTTCGAAATCAACAAGGATGATCCCGACTACTTCAAGAACTACATCAGCCAGACCATGAACATCCTCAAACCCAAGTCGAAACTCCTGCGCATCTATCCGATCTTCCACTTCATCCCCGGCGACCCCCTAAGCGATCCCGCACGGCGCAAAGACGGGCGGATGCAGCGGCTCAACACGACCCCCGACAGCGCCAACGCCAACGCGATCTTCGACCGGGCCGCCGCGAGCGGCGATCTCTACCGTCTCGGGATCGCCGCGCACGGCTACGTCGATACCTGGGCGCACCAGAACTTCACCGGCTACTTCGACGACTTCAACGCGATGAAGGGGGTGCTTGAACAGGCGACGCCCGATATCGGCCACGCCGACGCCAAACACAACCCCGACTGGCCCGGCCTGGTCTGGAAGGACCTCCGCCTCGTGCAGGAGCATGAGCGCGTCGACAACCGCGCCCGTTTCCTCGATGCCGCGGTAGCCCTCCACAAAAAGCTTTCCCGGATCGCCCGCCCGGGCGTCAAAGCAAAGACCCTCACCCGGGAGGCCGAAGCACTCCGCAACGACCTCTTCGAAATCATGTTCGAACGCGACCCCAACAACAAGCTCAGTGAAGTGCGCACGGCCCGCTGTCTTGAGCTGGCAGAAACCAGCGGCTACGGCGATGCGACGCTCCCGAGATACGACGCCGACCTCTGGTTCGAAGCAGTGGTCAACGAAAACGTCAAGGGCCTGCGCGACCGCGATGAGTCCAACCACTTCGGGCTCAAAGTCTTTGCCGACGAATATACGTGGAAAGAGAGGGCGACCTACCGCGACAGCCATTGGTACCGTTTCCAGCTGGCCGTCAGACAGCACCAGCAAGAAGCGATGGAGCTCCTGGACGAAAAAGTATTCGCTCTGATGGAGCTCGAAAGTCTCTGATCTCTGAACGGCCTCATCCCCGAGCACCGCTTCCCTCCACGCAGAGGGTATCGCCGCCCTCCGGCTGCTCCCGGGGCGTTTCATCCTCCCTGTAGTATAATTGCCCTAATGATTTTTGAAGGAACCCAAATGCTTTCGCGCAGGCTTTACGCCATCGACCTCGGCACGGACAATACCATCGTCTTTGAACCCTCACGGGGGATCATCTTCAACGAACCCACCTACATCGCCCTGCACCGCCACAGCGGAAAGGTCCTCTGCATCGGCCGGGAGGCCAAGGAGATGGCCGGCAAGACGCCCCCGCACCTGACGGTCATCAAACCTCTCTCGCAGGGGGCGATCGCCAACCTCGACGCGACGGGCCTCTTCCTCCGCCACCTGATCGACATGCTGATGCGCAGGCGGGCCCTCTTCGGGCCGGCGATCGCCGTCAGTATCCCCTTCGACCTGACCTCCTTCGAGCGCAACGCCGTCCGGGAGGCGGGCATCCAGGGAGGCGCCCGCAGCGTCGTCATGATCGAAGACCCCTACTCCGCCGCCGTCGGCGCGGGCATCGACCTGCTGGCCCCCAGCGGTGCCCTGCTGCTCGACATCGGCAGCGGCGTTACCGAAATCTCCCTGCTGAGCTGCGGCAGCGTCGTCGCTTCGCGCTCCGTCCGCTCGGCGGGATGGGACTTCGAACAGGAGATCATCGACTACCTCGATGCGCGCTACCGCGGCCGCATCTCCCGGCGCGATGCGGAGATGCTGAAGATCGAAGCCGGCTGCAGCGACGCCGATATCCCGGTCCCGATCAAAAATCGCAGCGACGCGCTGCCCCGGGCGCTGCAGATCCCCCTCACCGACGTCCGCGAAGCGCTCAAGCCGGGCATACGCCGCCTGAGCGACTTCATCCGGGCTTTCCTGCGGATCCTTCCGCCGGACTTCGCCCCCTACATCAGGGAGAACGGTCTCTATCTGACCGGCGGCACCGCCCTGCTGGGCGGATTGAAGAGCCATATCGAAAGAGAGTTCTCCCTCAGAACGGTCGTCGGCCAGAACCCCCTGCAGGAGATCGCCCTGGGCGCGGGCAGGATCATCGAAGACCGCAAACTTTTCGCCCACCTTGTCACCGGCCGCTGAGCCGCCCGGTGACACCACTGTCATTTGTCGTTAGTTTTATCACATCGGCAAAACTATGACACCCTCTATACCTCACGAGTTTCCATGATCCTGGTCGTCACCGGGTTGGAAGTCATTGCCGTTGCCGCCCATAAAAACGACGAGAAGGTCGTCCGCGACAATTTCGAAAAGACCCGTGCCATCTACAACTCCCTGGAGGGCGCCACAGTCTGCTCCATGGGGATGCGCGGCGACTTCGAACTGGCGATCCGCTGTGGCTCCAACATGGTCCGGCTGGGATCGATCATCTTCCCAGGAGCGTAGAGCTTCCGTTTTCTCCTCCCGCCGCACGCGACATCCGAATCATCAACGGGTGTCAGTTGTGCCATGTCTTCAATCACTGCTCTGCACTGACCTTGTCGCACACGATTTTCTGATCATATCATTTTCGGCATATCCCCCAACAAATACATAATCTAACATTAAGTATTTTTTTTGATTTTATCAAATAGTATATTTTTTATACTAGGAGGAAATCCATGAAGTCAACATTATTTGTTAGAGCTACTTTGCTTGGGCTAGCATTGACGTTTTCAGGCTGTTTAAGTGATGGAAAAGACGGCTTAACGGCACTGATTCATACGACCACCGAGCCTGCGGGGCTCAACTGTACCGAGGGAGGCATCAGGATCGATGTAGGACTTGATGACGATCGAAACGGTATCCTAGGGAGCATCGAAATCGACAGCACATCTTATCTATGTAACGCTGGAGTAAGCAATGCCCCCGACGTGCCAGGAGAA
>QKCD01000035.1 GCA_003245815.1 Sulfuricurvum sp. | reverse complement strand
AGGAGGTTGACGGGCTCGTCTGGAGCGACTATATCCTGGAGCATCCGCACTCCAGCCACAAGGTGAAGATGGTGAAATCGGGGACTTCCCACATCTTCGCCGTGACGGCGCGGCAGATGCATTATGACGGGAAAACCCGGGTCGTCGTCGTCTTCACCGACATCACCGCCCTGGAGCAGATGGCCAGGAACGACCCGCTCACAGGGGTGGCCAACCGCCGCTCTTTCGAACTGGTAGTGGAGAAGGAACTTATCCTGGCCCAGCGGCACCACTACCCCCTGAGCCTCATCTATGCGGACGTGGACCACTTCAAGAGCATCAACGACCGTTTCGGGCATCTGGTCGGGGATCGGGTCCTGGTGGGCGTGACGGAACAGTTCAACCGACGGCTGCGTTCGAGTGACATGCTGGCGCGCTGGGGGGGCGAGGAGTTCGTCATCATGCTTTCGCATACCGATATCGGCAACGCCGCGGCGATCGCCGAGGAGCTGCGCGTCGGGGTGGAAGCGGCGGATTACGGCATTCCCGGCCCGGTAACCTGCTCCTTCGGGGTGGCATCGCTGCAACACGGCGATACGGTCGAGTCGATCATCAAACGGGCGGACCAGGGTCTCTACGACGCCAAGGCGGCCGGCCGCAACCGGGTGATGATCGTCTGAACCTCCCTGCATAGCGCGAATAATCTCCCTCTAAAGCAGTTGCGCTATAATTCCGCATATTTTTAACCCGAATGACAGGCAGCGGGATCGGACGGAGCGCATCCCGCCGCGTCATCCGGGTTCAAGGGTGCAGAGCATGACATTTATCGAAACACGCGGCAACGACGGGCAACATCCGCAGGAAGTGACCTTTTCGCAGGCGATCCTCAGCCCGATTGCATCTTTCGGGGGGCTCTACGTGCCCAAAGCACTGCCGGATCTCGGCGAAGCCTTTCTGACGAAGCATCTCGGTTCGCACTACAAGGAGCTGGCGTTCGACCTGCTGACGACGCTGGGCATCGATATCGACGAAGCGGTCATCAACGAAGCGCTTGCCCTCTACGACCATTTCGACGATCCCTCCAACCCGGTTCCCGTCGTGAAAGTACGCGACGACCTCTACGTCAGCGAACTTTACCACGGGCCGACCCGCGCCTTCAAAGACATGGCGCTGCAACCGTTTGGCATCGTTCTCTCTTCCATCGCCCAGAAGCGTGAGGAGAACTACCTGATCCTTGCCGCCACCAGCGGCGATACGGGTCCGGCGGCACTCGAGACCTTCAAGAACCGTGCCAACGTCCGGGTCGCCTGCCTCTACCCCGACGGCGGCACCTCCGACGTCCAGCGCCTGCAGATGGTCACCGAGGATGCTCCCAACCTGAAGGTTATCGGCATCAAGGGGGATTTCGACGACGCCCAGAGCGCGCTCAAGCGCCTGCTCGGCTCGGATACCTTCAAGGCGAAGCTGAAGGAGAAGAGCATCTCCCTCTCCGCGGCGAACTCCGTCAACTTCGGCCGGATCATCTTCCAGATCATCTACCACATCCACAGCTACCTGGAGCTGGTACGCCAGAACGTCATCTCCATGGGCGAGAAGGTCTACCTCGACGTCCCGAGCGGCAACTTCGGCAACGCCCTGGGCGGTTACTACGCGATGAAAATGGGACTCCCGGTCGCGAAGATCCTTATCGCCTCCAACGAGAACAACGTCCTGACACGCCTGATCAACGAGGGACGCTACGACCTCCGCGGCCAGCACGTCATCCCGACGACTTCGCCGGCGATGGACATTCTTATCTCCTCCAACGTCGAGCGGGTCCTCTACGACCTCTTCGGTACGGAGCGGACGAAGGAGCTGATGGCGGAACTCGACCGCGACCGCGTCTACGCGCTCACCGCCGACGAACACGCGGCGCTGCAGGCGCATTTCGCCGCCGACTACTGCGACGGCGTGCAGGGCAAGGCCTACATCAAGGAGGCCTTCGCCGGCGGCTACCTGATGGACCCGCACACGGCGACCTGTTTCAAGGCGTACGAGAGCCGCGCGACGGGGGATTACAAAACGATCGCCTACTCCACGGCGGAGTGGACGAAGTTCTCCCCGACGATCGCCAACGCTCTGACCGGAGAAAAAGACGCCCATGACATCGAGGCCCTCGAGTCGATCGCCAAAGCGGCGAAGATCGAGATCCCTGCGATGATCAAGGGACTCTTCGGTAAAGCGATCGCCCAGCAGACCGTCATCGAAAAAGAGGTCATCGAGGAGGAGATCCTCAAGTTCCTCTAACCGCGCCCCCGGCGCGCGCTTCCCGGTCTCGGCCGGCCCCTATTCGATATCGCGTTTTTTCCCTTTTATCTTTTCCAGCTCCCGCTCCTGCATCATGTTCGTGATCTCCTCGCTGCCGTGGATCAGCACCTTGTCGTCGGTGTGCAGCTTCTCGGGATCGATCTTGTGGGGGTAGGTGATGTTCTTGAGGATATGCTTGATGGCGTTGATCCGCGCCTTCTTCTTGTTGTCGGAACGGATGATGATCCAGGGGGCGTAGCCCGAGTGTGAGTTCTTGAGCATGTCGAACTTCGCCACGGTGTATTTCTCCCACAGCTTCTGCGACTCCATGTCCACCGGTGAGAGTTTGTACTGCTTGAGGGGGTCGTGCTTGCGCTTCTTGAAGCGGCGCGCCTGCTCCTCCTTGGAGACGGAGAAATAGAATTTGATGAGGTTGATTCCGGAGTGGACGAGCATCCGTTCGAACTCCGGAACGTTGCGCAGAAACTCCTCGTATTCGTCGGTCGTACAGAAGCCCATGACCCGTTCAACCCCGGCCCGGTTGTACCAGCTACGGTCGAAGAGGACGATCTCCCCCGCGCTTGGCAGGTGTGGCGCGTAGCGCTGGAAGTACCACTGGGTCTTCTCGACGTCGGAGGGTTTGTTCAACGCCACGACCCGCGCACCCCGGGGGTTGAGGTGCTCGGTGATCCGTTTGATCGTGCCGCCCTTGCCCGCGGCGTCGCGTCCCTCGAAGATCACCAGCAGTTTCAGCCCCTTCTCCTTGATATGGTTCTGCATCTTCAGCAGTTCGATCTGAAGGGCTTTGAGTTCCTGCTCGTACTGCAGGACCTCTTTCTTGACCCAGATAGGGACCCGTTTTTTCTTCCCCTTCTGGTGGCGCCGCTCCTCTTCCGCCTGCGCCGCCGTATCCTTACGGCGGTCCCCGTGGACGTGGTCGGTCAGCTCCTCGGCCACTTCCTTCTCTTTAAGCTCGTCATCGAGCATGTTGCGTTTGGTACCCATGCGGTTCCTTTCGGCGGATGGCGTTGTTAGCTTATTATAGGGTGCTGAAGGTTAAAGAAGTTTGATGGCTCCCTAGCCGAGGGAGCCGCGGATAAGGGCGTCGAGGGCGTCGGGAGTCTCGGCGGTCGCGAAGCAGCTTTGGGTCCCGCAGACAAGGTAGCCCTCGGCGTCGGCGTCGGCCTTGGTGCGGACGAAGGGGTAGGTGATCGTACCCGGTGCGATGGAGTGCAGGGCCTCGGCGGTCGCTTTGACGATGCGCTCCTCCTTCGCGTAGCGCAGTGCCTGGTTGAAGAGGTAGGGGAAGTAGATCGGCGTCCTGGCCAGTTTGGCGGAGTAGTATTCGATCGTCATAAAGGCGAAGCGGCGGTACTTCTCCTCCACCAGCGCCCCCAAAGAGAGCAGCAGGTCGACGACGAGGCCGACGGCGCCGGGGTAGGAGCTGTCGGAACTTTCCGCTTCGGTAACGAACTCGCCGGTGCTGAAGAACCAGCGTCCCTTGTCGAAGTAGGTTTCCAGGGCTTTGTTGGCCAGTTGCTGGGCAAGGACCAGGTAGTGCTCCTCGAAAGTCGCCTCGTAGGCGGCGATCGCCGCCGTACCGAGGTAGGCGTAATCCTCCAAAAAGGCTTCCACTTTCGGCTCCCGGTCGATAAGGGCGGAGTGGAAGAGCCGCCCTTCGGGGCGCATCTTCGCCAGCAGGGCGTCGAGGGAACGGACCGCCTGCTCCGTGAACGCCCTGTCGTGCCGCCCCAGTTCGAAGAGGGCGCGGATCATCATCGCGTTCCACGAGGTCTGGACCTTGCGGTCGATGAAGGGGTAGGGGCGTGCTTTCCGAACGGCCGCGAAATGGGGCTGAGCGGCGTCGAACCACGCTTCGCGCGCCGTATCGGCGAAACGGAGGATATTGGCCCCCTCGAAATTGCCCCCGCGGGAGAGGCTCAGGCGCATCGCCGCGCGCTTCGCCTCCTCGTCGCCGAGCCCCGACGCAGTGAGTGCCGAGACGGCTTCGTCGTAGCCGTAGACGAAGTATTTTCCCTCCTCCCCCTCGCTGTCGGCGTCGCTGGCGGAGTAGAAGAGGTCGTGCTCCATCATAAAGCCCATCATAAAGCGGGCCGTCTCCGTGGCGGTACGGAGGTAGCTTTCGTCGCCGAAGGCGCGGTAGGCGCGGGTGTAGAGCTCGCAGAGGAGGGCGTTATCGTAGGTCATCTTCTCGAAGTGGGGCACCAGCCACTCGGTGTCGACGCTGTAGCGGCAGAAGCCGCCGTCGACGAGGTCGTAGATGCCGCCGGATTGCATGTTGTTGAGGGTGTGGGTGACCATCGAGGTGATCTTCGGGTCGGGAGCGAGGCGCTGGATGGTCATCAGGGCGTTCAGAGTGGAGGTATGGGGGAATTTCGGCGCGACGGAGAAGCCGCCGTAGGCGGGCTCGTAGTTGTGCAACGCCTGTTTGACGAAGTTTTCCGTTACCCGGTCGTTGATGTGCGTCGCCTCTTTCGGCCGCTCGGAGATCCCCAGGTAGCCCTGGATCTCGTCGGCGTTTTTGAAGAGGGCCTCGTCGTTGGCGGCGACCTTATCGGCGATGATCTTCGTCAGCTCCGTGAAGCCGTGCATCTGGTCGCGGGTATGGGGCGGGATGTAGGTGCCTGCGTAGAAAGGCTTGTTGTCGGGGGTGGCGAAGATGGAGGTGGGCCAGCCGCCGGGGCGGCGGTTGAGGAGCATGTGCACCTCCTGGTAGTGCTTGTCGATGTCGGGGCGCTCCTCGCGGTCGACCTTGATGCTGATGAAGTGCTTGTTCAGAAACGCGGCGATCGTTTCGTCTTCGAAGACGTCGTGCTCCATGACGTGGCACCAGTGGCAGCTGCTGTAGCCGATGGAGATGAAGATCGGTTTGTGCTCGCGTTTCGCCCGTTCGAAGGCCTCGTCGCACCAGGGGTACCAATCCACGGGGTTCTCCCTGTGCTGCTGCAGGTAGGGGGAGTCCTCAAATTGTAGCCGGTTTGCCATGATCACGCTCCAGATGAAATGGCATACCATAGGGAAAAAGAGATAATAGAAATGTTAAACGGGAGTGTTAAAGGCGCGGGAACGACTACTCGGGAAGCTGCACCCGGTAGAGCTTCGCGGGAAGGGTGAAGGTTCCGCTGTCGATCCCCTCGGCGGTAAGGTAGAGCTCCGTGCCGCTGTTAAACGCGGCCGCTTCGTACTGGCCGCCGATCGGGGTATCGCCGATCTCGTAGGTCGCGATCGCGCCGGAGAAGAACGCATCGCCGCCGAAGCCTTCGAGGGTCACCAGCATACTCTTGAAGGGGAGCACTTCGTTGTAGGGGTCGGTATAGCCGACGAGGGCAATGCGTGTTCCCGTCGCGTCCAGAGCCGCACCGGCGACCAGCATCCGCAGGGTCTGCTCGCCGAGGAGGATCGCGTCATGGGTTCCGGAGATGGCGGGGAGGCGGTAGAGCCGGCAGACGTAGTCGTCCCACCCCTTGGTAAAGAGGTAGAGCTGCCCCCCCAAGGCGATCATCGCTTCGGCATCTGGGGGGGTGGAACCCGGGTAGGTAAAAAGGATCTGCTCCGCGTCGACGGCGTCCTGCTGCCCCAGCGTCTCAAGGGGGAGACGGTAGATAGAGAACTCCGTACGGCCCCCGGCATTGTTCCCGGTATCGGCGATATAGAGGTAGGTGTCATCGGTCGCAAGCTCCTCCCAGTCGACGTTGGTCGCGTTGTTGACCGTGATCGTGCGCAGCGTCTCCCCGCTGGAGGCGTTGATCTCGTAGAGGAGCGGGGCACCGCCGCTGTCGTTGTGGGTGTAGAAGCGTCCTTCCACAATGGCCAGGCCGGAACTCTCCCGCACTTCGGGATCGAGGCTGCCGACGGTTTCTTTCAGGAGCTCCGTCGTTGCGTGCGGCG
Organism: Sulfuricurvum sp.; assembly: GCA_003245815.1. Taxonomy (GTDB): domain Bacteria; phylum Campylobacterota; class Campylobacteria; order Campylobacterales; family Sulfurimonadaceae; genus SZUA-415. The sequence continues at coordinate 9,959 of QKCD01000035.1, read as the reverse complement.
CCGAGGAACCCCCGCAACCGGCAGCGGCAAAGAGGAGAAGGGTGATGGCGGCGGCGTAGCGCATAAGACGCATAGTTTCTCCTTCGTTACCTCTTATCATACTGTCCCAGGATAAACGGCGGGATATTGCGTGAGGGCAATAGAATGAAAATATATATTCTAAAAATGAATTGTATTCAAATATAGAAATTTATTGACAAACAAAATCTTTTCATTTATAATCAGAAATACTATTTTTGGAATTTTCGGAGGGGAGCATGACAATCCGGAACAAGATCCAGGAACTCAAACGGGAGCTGATCCTCGAAGAAGCGGGTAAGCTCTTTATCGAGGAGGGATACACCAATATGAAGATCGCCGACCTGGCCAAACGGGTCGGGGTCTCCGTGGGGACGATCTACTCGCTTTTCGATTCGAAAGAGAACCTCTACAACCACTATGTGATCAGCCAGATCGAGCACTACCGCGTGCTCGTCGAACAGGAACTGCGCAAACACGAGGACCCGGTGGCGAAGCTGCGCGAGCTCGGGCGCATCAAGCTTGAAGCGTTCGTCAAGCATCAAAACGCCTTCAAAGAGAGCGTCGTCAACGACCCGACGCTTTTCAAAAAGATCGCTTCCAAGCGCGACGACCCGATGCTCAAGCTCTATCGTTTCATCGCCGATGAGGTGATGCGACCGTTGTCCGCGGCCCTTCCGGGGCGCTGGGACCCGATGGAGATGGCCTATCTTTTCGAAGGGGTGAGCAACGGGATCGTCAAGTATACGGTTACTGCGGGGGGCGATCTGAACGCGCGCCTGGAGGAGCTGGTGGATTACTTTTTGCGGATCGTGAAGGAGCCGAAATGACCAAACAATTGATCCTGTCGCTGCTGAGTTCGGCGGTCCTGGCGGCCCAGACGCTGCCCGAACTGATCGACGCGGCGCAGCGCAACGAACTCGTCGGCGTCTACGAACGGCAGCAGCAGGCGGCCACGCTGGGGCGTGAAGCTCTCAAGGCCTCCTACTTTCCCCGGGTCGATCTCTCGGGCAGCGCGCTTTTCGTCGACGAGACGGGGAGCATCGAGGTGGGGCGGACCTACAGCGCCTCCGCCCGGGCGAAGGCCGTCATTTTCGACGGGTTCCGGCGCGAAAACGCCCTCGACGAAGGCTCGGCGCGCATCGAAGCGGCCCGCTCGGACCTGGAGGGGTACCGCAAGGCGCTCTCGCTTGAGGTGACGCAGCGCTATTTCGGCCTGCTGGATCTCTACGGCGATATCGAGGCCCAGGAGCAGAACCGCCGGGCCCTGGAGGAGGAACGCACCCGCCAGCAGCGCTTTTTGGAAGCGGGGCTCGTGACGGAAGCGGCAGTCGAGCGGATCAATGCCGCCGTCGCCGACGCGGAGTACCGGATCGCCCAGCTGCGCTACGGGGTCGACGAGGTGAAGATCGCCCTGCAGCAGCTGACGGGGGCGGAGGTCGAGAGGGCCGAGGCGGCGGCGCTGGCGGTACCCGCTTCGGAAGAGCCCAGCGAACCCGATAGTATCCGTTCCCTGCGGCAGCAGGCGAAGGCGGCGGCCTTCGCGGCGGCGCAGAGCACGGCCTCCTACTACCCCTCGCTGAGCGTCGAAGACAGCTACACTCTCTACCGCTACGAAGATGAGCCGACTCTCTTTCCCATCGAACGGCCCGAGCAGCAGAACCGGCTGACCCTGACGCTGAGCATGAACCTTGTCGACTTCTCCGCCGCGTCGAAGGAGAAGCAGGCGCTGCAGGCGCAACAGCAGGCCCTTGAGAGTCGGGTCGCCTATGAGACGCGGGCGGCGGAGACGAACGTCCGTCTCGCCCGCCGGGCGATCGAACGCTCCGCCGTACTGCTGCGCGCCGCGGAATCGGCCCTGGCCGCCTCGGAGAAGACTTTCGAGGATGTCGCGAAGAAGTACCATGCCAACGTCGTCGACTACGTCACCTACCTCGACGCCCTTTACCAGCGCAGCAGCGCCCGGTCCCAGTACAACCGGGCGAAAAACGCGCAGCAGCGCGCCTACGCGCAATACTATTACCATGCAGGATTCGATATCAAGGAGTACGTGAAATGAAACGCGCAGGACTATTCATCATCGCATGCTGGAGCCTTCTGGCAGCCGCGGAGGTCTATACGACCTTTGACGTCAAGGCGGAGCAGCGTTCGGACCTGACCCTGACCGCAACGGGGGTGATCGCGGCGATCCGCGTGGACGTCGGGGACCATGTCAAAAAGGGCGAGGTGCTGCTGCGCCTGGAGAACGCCGACCTTGAGCGGGCGGTGGAGCTGGCACAGGCGGACCTGGAGCTCTCCGAGGTGAACCGCCGCTTTGCTCTTCAAAGCTATGAACGCTACCAGAAGGTGCGCGACGTCATCGACGAAGAGCGGTTTGACCAGTTCCGCATGGCTTACGAGAAGAGCACGGCGGCGCTGAACGCCGCGAAGGCGAAACTCGCCTACCAGAGGGCCCTGCTGGAGAAGAGCATTCTGCGCGCCCCCTACGACGGGGTCATTTCCCAGCGCCACAAGGAGGTGGGTGACGGGGTGAGCGGGGCGATGATCGCGCCGATCCTTACCATGGTGAGCGACAAGCGGGTCAAACTGCTGCTCAGTTTCGATGAGAAGCACTGGCGGCAGGTGAAGCCGGGGGCGAAGGTGACCTACCGGGTCGACGGCTCCGACAAAAGTTACAGCGGAAGCATCGCGAAGGTCTACCCGACGGTGGATGCCAAGTCACGCAAGGCCTACGCCGAGCTCTACGCCGAGGGGCTGATGCCCGGCCTCTTCGGTGAAGGCACCATTGAGGTCGAGTGATGTACCGTTTCGCCATCAACCGCCCCATCACGACCCTGATGATGGTCCTGGCTCTTATTGTCTTCGGGTTGATCTCCTTCCGGGCGATGCCGGTCGCTCTCTTCCCCAATATCGACATCCCCATTGTGACGATCCAAACCGCCTACTACGGGGCGGATCCGGAGACGGTGGAGTCGAAGGTGACCGATAAGATCGAAGAGGCAGTCTCGGGGATCGACGGGATCGACAAGCTCCTCTCCACCAGCTACGAGGGACTCAGCGTCGTCACCATCCAGTTCAAACTGACCAAGGATATCGAAGTGGCGACCAACGACGTCCGGGACAAGATCGGCAGCGTCCGGCTTGAACGGGATGTCGAGATCCCCGTCGTCCAGAAGGTCAACGCCAGCGGGGCGTCGGCCATCAAGCTCTTCGCCGCGACGAAGACAGGAGACCTGAAGGCCCTGATGCAGCGGGTTGACGAAAAGCTCAAACCGCGGCTGCAGCGGATCCGCAACGTCGCCGAAGTGCGCGTTGTCGGCTACCGCGACCGGGAGGTGCGGATCTTCGCCGATCCCTTCCTGCTCAACAAGTACGACATCTCCGCCCGGGAGCTGCAGAATATCATCGCCGAGGAGAATGTCCGCTCCGGCGGCGGCAAGCTGATCGGGGCGAGCGAGGAGCTGGTCATCAAGGCCCGCGGGGACGCCCGGAGCGTTGAAGCGCTGAAGGAGATCATTGTCAAACCGGGAGTGCGTCTGCAGGATGTCGCCCAGGTCGAGGACGGCCTCGAGGATGTCCGCAGCTACTCCTCCGTCAACGGCCGCGAAGGGGTCCTGCTGCAGGTGCAGAAGATCTCCGGCACCAACACCCTCGAGGTGATCAAGGGGGTGAAGGCGGCGATGGCGGACCTGCAGGCGATCGCCGGCGAGGACGTGGAACTGACCCTGGTGGAGGACCAGTCGGAGAAGATCATGGTCAACATCGACAACGTCAAGTTCGACCTGATCTTCGGCGCCATCCTGGCGGTACTGATCGTCTTCTTCTTTCTGCGCAACACGACGGCAACCCTCGTTTCGGCGCTGGCCATCCCCACCTCCATCATCGGCACTTTCGCCGTCATCGACTGGCTCGGCTACGACCTGAACCGTCTGACGCTGATCGGCCTCACCCTGGCGATCGGGATCTTCATTGATGACGCTATCGTTGTTATCGAGAACATCTCCAAGCGCCTCGAACGGGGCGTCGAGGGGTTCAAGGCCTCCTTCGAGGGGGTGAAGGAGATCGCCTTTTCCGTTCTGGCGATCTCGTCGATGCTGCTGGCGGTCTTTATCCCCGTCGCTTTCATGGGAAGCATCGTCGGCCGTTTCTTCAACTCCTTCGCAATGACGGTTGCCTCGGGGGTCGTCATCTCCTTCTTTGTCGCGGTGATGTTCATCCCCTCCGTCAGCGCGCGGATTCTCAGCGGCAAGGAGAGCCGTTTCTGGCATTTCACCGAACCGCTCTTCGTCGCCGTAGACCGCGGTTACCGTGCCCTGCTCGGTCCGCTGCTGCGGTTTAGGTGGATCACCTTTTTTGCCGCTGTCGCGATTCTCGTGGCATCGGGCATGCTGGCCGGCAAGGTCGGCGGCAGTTTCACCCCGACGGAGGATATGAGCGAAATGCGGGTCCTCGTCAAGGGACCGGTGGGGATCAGTCTCGAAGCGATGAAGCAGAAGATGGCGCCGATCGTCGCGGAGCTCGAAGCGGACCCGAAGATGAAGGATGTCGTCCTCAGCATCGGCTACACGCCGGCGGAGGAGATCCACAAGGCGATGGTCTACTGCCGGCTCGTCCCCGTCAAGGAGCGCAGCGAAGGGCTCGAAGCGGTGCTTAACAGCTACCGTGAGCGTTTTGCGAAGTACACGGACCTGGTGATCAGCGTCGAGGATCTTCCCCCCATCGATACCGGCCAGAGCAACGCTCCCGTGCAGGTCGTGCTGACCGGTCCGGATCTCGAACGGCTGGAGGGGATCTCCCGGGAACTGATGGAGCTCCTGAAACGGACCCCTGGCGCGACGGACATCGACAGCGACTTCGAACCGGGCAAACCGGAGGTGCGGATCACGATCAACCGCGAGAACGCCCGCCGCCTCGGGATCACCGCGGAACAGATCGCCGGGGTGCTCGGCGCCGCCTACTCCAGCGACACGGCGATCTCCAACTTCGAGGAACAGGGGCGCCAGTTTGATATCACCCTGCGTCTCTCGGATCGCTACCGCGCCGCGATCGGCGATATCAGCAAGATCCAGATCAAGAGTGCCAACGGGACGTTCGTCTCCCTTGAGGGGCTGGTCCGCTTCGAGGAGCGCGAGGGGGCGGCTTCCATCAACCGCTTTGACCGCGAGCGGAAGATCCTTGTGACGGCGAACCTTTACGGGGTGCCGCTCAACAGTGTCATGAAGGCGATCGACGCGGGGATTGAAGAGATGCTTCCGGCGGGTTATCACTACCGTTACACGGGGGAGATCGAGCGGATGCAGGAGACGATGGAGGCCTTCGGTTTCACCGTGATGCTGGCCGTTGTGCTGATCTACCTGATCCTCGCGGCACTCTACGAGTCGCTGGTGCAGCCGCTGATTATCATGGTAGCACTGCCGCTGAGCTTTACCGGAGTCATCCTGGCGCTCTACATCAGCGGCAACCCTTTCAGCGTTTTTGTCATGATCGGTATCGTCCTGCTGCTGGGCATGGTCGGCAAAAACGCCGTCCTCGTCGTCGACTTCGCCAACCAGGCGATCAAGGCGGGCAAAGGCGTGGACGAGGCACTGCTCGACGCCGGGGAGAAGCGCCTCCGCCCGATCCTGATGACGACCTTCGCGATGATCTTCGCGATGCTGCCGCTGGCGCTCGGAACCGGGGCGGGCCACGAAAGCAACGCTCCGATGGCGGCGGCGGTCATCGGCGGTCTTATCAGTTCGACGATCCTGACCCTGCTGGTCGTACCGGCGATCTACCGTATCATGTACCCGCTGGACGCGTGGCTGCGGAAGTTCTACGAACGGGGAAAAATCTAGGGGAGGTTCAGTCGAGGAGGATGTGGATGTCGTTGCCGTCCCATTTGGTGAAGAGGGAGTGGCGGTCCGCCATCTCCTTGATCCGCATCACCTCTTCGACGCGGCTGTTCTTCGAGGAGGTCGCCTTGAGGATAATCCGCTTGTCGGAACAGCTCACGACTTTATGGTACTGCAGGGGGCTCTCCTGCAGGCGTTTGCGAAGATGATGCAGCATGTTACCTCCCTCCGGTCCGTTATGGTGGGAAGGATAATAACATTTTTTGTTCAACATCATGTAATAATATGTTAAATCGGTCGTAAAATTGGATAAAACGTGTAGTTATGTCACGTTATGTCGGGATATTCCGCCGCCGGTTTACTCTCCTTTCACGCTGCGCAGCCCTCCCCCGTCCATCAGATAGAACTCCTGCCGGCAGAGTTCCCCGTCGAGACATTCGGGTTCGGGATTGAGAATCAGCAGGAGGCTGTCGACGAGGTACTCCGCGCCGAGGCGGGTGATGCGGCTCTCGACGACCCTCCCCGTGATCACGTCGGTGACGATAATAAGCTGGCACTCCGTTCCGCATCCCGCCTCCGTGATGGCGTAGTGTCCTGCAAAGTTGGGACCTTCGGCGAGCTGTGCACGGATGCGGGTGGGAAACATCCCGGCGGTTTCGTCGCTGAGGTTGAGGTCGGCGACGGGACCGTCGTAGCGCTCGGCGGGGTAGTCGAAAAAGCGGAAAGCGTGGGTCGGGTAGACCTGCAGCGTCGAAAGCTCGATCTCGAAATCTTTGTAGCTGCCCAAGCCGGGATCGCAGTCGGTGCAGAAGGAGCCGCGCAGCCGGTCACCGACGAGTTCGAGCTCCTGCGGAACGTGGAGAGGGAGCTTTGACCCCCCCGACGCCATGTCGTAAAAGGCACTCCACCGCTTCGTCTCCTTCTCCTGCAGCAGCAGCACCCCCCAGCTCTCCCCGGGGTCGTAGCCGTTGTGGATCATTTCGGCGATGCTCCAGCTCCCGTTCGCGGCGCGCGTGTTTATCTCGCAGCCGTAGTCGAGGCGCTCTCCCCCGACGATGTCGCCGCCGACGAATTGTCTGAACCGCTCCAGCAGCCGGTAAAACCGCTCGTTCTCGAGGCTTTTGGCCGGTACTACCTTGCCGGGAAGGTAGGCGGCGAGCTGTGTCGGCATTTCGGCGGGGCGCAGCTGCGCGTAGATCTCGGAGAGCTCCTGCTCCCCTTCGAGATAACGTGCTTTGCGCAGCAGCGCTTTTTCGAGGTCGCAGGCGTCGGACGGGAGAAAACGGCTTTCGACGATCTCGCTGCGGAAGGAGGCAGTGACCGGGTCGTAGTAGATAAAGAGGCGGTCGTCGATATGGCCGTTGCCGGAGCCCTCCTGCAGCAGGTGAAAGACGAGACGCTGTTGTGCCTGCTGGTCCCGGCAGAGCCCCTCCAGGCTCATATGGCTGTAGAAGGGGTGCTCATCGGAGTCAAAGATGGTCTCTCCGCCGTAGGTGACGACCATCTTCTGCTCGGCATAGCTCTTGGAGATGTAGGGACCCAGCGCCTCAGCCGGCATCCAGTGCAGGTAGGAGGGGAGCACACCTTTAGGGTCACGGCCGATGCGTATGACGATGGTGCCTTCGGCCTCTCCCTCGGTAAAAGCACCCTCGATCTGCTGGCGCAGTTCCATCATGTCGGGCTCCTCCCGCTCTTCTGCGATGTCGATCACGGTCTCGACGGGGTGGATGACCGTCTCCAGGGCGTTCAGGCAGAGCGACGGTACCAGAAGGGCAAGAGCCAGGACAGTGTATTTCATGGCGTGACCTTTGTGAAGAAGTCGCTTCCCGTTCGTGCGGGTAAGTGACCAATGATAGCAGGATTATGCCAAGCGAAAGATTGCAGCGGAAGATTGGGTGCTTCGAGGCCGGTAAGCCATGGCTCAGCCTGCCGTGCCGTTTTCCATTAAGACGGCACGTTCCTGTCGGGTAAAGGCGACGAGGTCGGGGAAAAAGAGCGCGAAATCCTCGGCGAAGGCTTCGTAATGGTGCCGGAAATCCTCTGCCGTCTCAGCGAGGGCGTTGGGGCGGCTCAGACGCAGCGCCATCCGCTCCAGGGCACGTTCGATCGTCTCGGCCTCACGGTAGGAAAAGAGCCAGTTACGCCCGATCATCGCGGGCAGGACCCGCTGCAGCCGCTCGGGAAGGTCGGCCTCGTACGCTTCGAGCAGGCGGTAGACGCGCAGGGCGAACGTCTCGAGGGGAATGTCGTGGTAGCGGGAGAACTCCCGGGCGAGGAAGTGGTCGTAAAAGAGGTCCACCGCGACGCCCCCGTAACGCCGCAGGCCGGGGCGTATCCGCTGCCGGCTCCGGCGGAAGAGGGGGTGGCGGTCGGTGAACCCGTCGATGCGGCGGTGCAGCAGGATGCCCCGGCGCATCGCGTCGGAGTAGCGGGCCTCTTCGCCCTTGCGTACGAAATCTCCCAGCAGGTTGCCGATCATCTCTTCGTCGTCATGGCTGGAGAGCAGTAAATGCGCGAGAAAGTTCATGGGCATCTATTGTTGCACAGAGACGATGAGAACTCCATTAGCGTTATGGCCATGAAAGCTGAGGCGTATCGGGATTTCTTTGCAAAAAATTGAATTGCCGGAGATAGGTCGAACCATTTAGGGGATTCGGGGACAAGAAGGAGTACATTGGGGCAATGGAAGATGCTCTCCGCGATTTAATCGCGGAGCGTCAAAACCCGCCCTTCGGGGCCGATAACAAAGCGCGGCGGAGCCGCCACCATGGAAACCCTGGCAAAAACGCGAAAATCCTGCCCGCACTGCGGGAAGATCACCACCTTTCAGCAGAAACGCGAATCGATCAACTGGGTGCTACACCTGCTTTTGATGATCGTCACCGGCGGGCTCTGGATCCCCGTATTCCTCTTTGCCGTCGCCTTCAGCGTCGTCAGGATCGGCCTGATCCGGGGCGAGTGGGTCTGCTCGGAGTGCGGCTACGTCGATCGCGAAGCGGTCATGGAGCGGCGTCGGGCGATGAAGGTCGTCAGTCTGGCCTGGCTCTTTTTCTACAGTGTCGGCTTGATCGACTGGGTGCTGCGACTGCATCTGTAGGGTTGAAAGCGGAAACGGGTCTTGATAGACGGTGTTGAAAAAGGGATGGACAATGTTCGGATTTTTAAAGATTCGGATTAAAGAGTGTATGAGAAAAAAAGGGGTAGTAAGTACCTAAAACAGGCACTTAAAAACTGGTCGGAGCGACCTGATTCGAACAGGCGACCTCTACCACCCCAAGGTAGCGCGCTAGCCAGGCTGCGCCACGCCCCGAGCAGGACCAGAATAATAGACTCTTTTTTATGAAAGTAATCTAAAACGGGTGAAAAAATTGCATCTTTTTCACGATCGATATTACAGGCCCTTATAAAAGCTGAAATGCTGGGGCGTAAGCTGCAAACACGTTATTATTACAAGTTTCGTTAAGTTACAATCACAGCACTTTCGTAAAAGGACCCCAAGGTGATGCGCAAACTCCTTCTTCTTATCCTCCCTTTGATCCCTCTTTTCGCCCTTCAGCAGAAGTTCCTGATGCCCGATCAGGCCTTTATGCCCAAAGCGACCTACCGCGACGGTGTCGTCGAAGCGGTGATCGACCTGGGAGAGGATATCTACCTCTATGAAGAGAAGGTGACCCTGGAGGTCCAGGAGGGCGAGGGCGTCGTCATCGCCAAGCTGACCAAAGACCCGGCCGTCGACCACGAGGGGGATATGGCCTACGTGACCGCTCCGCACCTGAAGGCGGAACTGGCGCGCGGCGAAGGGGTCGCCGGGACACACAGCGTCACCCTGCTGCTCTCCTACCAGGGCTGCTCCGAACGGGGGATCTGCTACGAACCGCTGAGTAAAAGCTTTACCTTCGAAGTGAACGCCGACGCCCTGCCGGTAGCGGCCGGGGAGGCCGCAGCGCCCGAGGCGGAGGCAGCGCTGGCCGCTGCCGCGGAGCCGGCACCGCCCGCGCTCCAGGCGGCGGAACCTGTGGAAAAAGCGGCTGCCGTGCCGGTCTCCGAAAGCGACCGGATCGCCCGGACCATCAAGGAGGGGAACATCTTCCTCATCCTGGCGACCTTCTT
>QKCD01000036.1 GCA_003245815.1 Sulfuricurvum sp. | reverse complement strand
CTACAGCGTCGGCTACGTCGCCCTCAGGGAGGGGCGCAAGAGCCTGCTCGACATCCGGACCGAATACCCCGTCGGCGTCCCCCTCTCCCCCGAGGAGCTCGCGGCGTGCGAACCGGGCGACGTCTTCCAGATCAACAACCAGAGCGCCGCGGTGATGGGCAAGCTGGGCAACCTCAGCGACCCCCTCGTCGACGAGAAGATCGTACTGGCGCTCTACAACAAGCACGACGCCTTCGACGAGGAAGTGCTCAGACAGGCCTCCGACTTTCCCAAGAACGTCGACGCGGCCCTATACCCGGGCCGCAGGGACCTGCGCGCGCTCCCCTTCTGCACCATCGACCCGGTGACGGCGAAGGACTTCGACGACGCCGTCTGCTACGACGCGGAGCGCTCCATCCTCTACGTCGCCATCGCCGACGTCAGCGCCTACGTGGAGCCCTTCGGGGCGATCGACGCCGAGGCGATCTACCGCGGCTTCTCGATCTACCTGCCCCACCGCTCCATCCCGATGCTGCCGCGGCAGCTCAGCGAGACCCTCTGTTCGCTGCAGCCCCACGTCGACCGCCTCTCCTACGTCTTCGAACTCCACCTCGACCCCGGCAGTCTCGAGGTCGTCGAGACGAAACTCTACGAGGCGCTCATCCACTCCCAGCGCCGGTTCTCCTACGAGGAGGTCGACGCCCTCTTCGAGGGGAATCTGAAGCCGCAGAACGGCGAGGAAAAAGTCATCTTCCCGCTGCTGCTGAAGCTGCGCAAGGTGACCGACCGCCTCAAGGAACTTCGGATGAAGACGGGATACAACTTCCGTTCGACGGACCTGGAGATGCGCGTCGACGAGCAGCAGCTCCTCGTCGCCACCGAATACGCCGAAGAGACCCCCTCGCACGCCCTGATCGAGGACTGTATGCTGCTGGCGAACAAGGCGGCCGCCTCCATGTTCGAACGGGGGATCTTCCGGATCCACGAGCCCCCCAGCCCGGCGAAGCTGCAGAGCCTCTACCAGGAGCTCGCGGGGATCGGCATTATCGTCGAGCCCAAGGCCTCCATGCGCGAGACGATCACCTTCATCCAGGAGCAGGCGGACCTGCGGGGGCTGGCCAGCGAAGTGGACACCCTCATCATCCGCGCCCAGATGCAGGCACGCTACGCCCCGGACAACAAGGGGCACTTCGGCCTGGGGTTCGAGCGCTACACCCACTTCACCTCCCCCATCCGCCGCTATTCGGACCTTATCGTCCACCGTCTGCTCAAGGCGATCCAGGCCGGCGACACCGTCGAGGGCTCCTACGTCCTGCGCAACATCGACGCCCTGGCCATCACCATCAGCGAGAAGGAGCGCGAGGCGAGCGACATCGAGTTCCGCTACATGGACCGCAAGTTCGCCCGCTGGGCCTCCGAACGGATCGGGCAGGAGTTCAAAGCCCGTATCGATGCGACCGAGAGCGTCGTGACGGCGGAGATTCACGACGTCGTCGTCGGCCCGAAGGTCGCCATCACCTCTACCCTGCCCCTGATGCTCTTCGATGACGTCCTCGTGCGCATCGAGAGCGTCAACCTCGCCACGGCGAAGATCGCGGCCAGCGTCGTCCGGAAACTCACCGAAGAAGCAGACGCCCTGTGAAACGCCAGGAACTCGACAAGCTCCTCGAACAGGGGGGTGCCCTTCCCAACGCCATGATGTTTTACGGCGAGAGCCACTTTCTCATCGACCGCTACATCCGGCGCATCGGGAGCCTCCCCGACGCCAACGTGCTGAGCCTCTACCACGACGAGTACGATTTCACCACCGCCAAGGCCCACCTCGCCCAGGGCTCCCTCTTCGGCGACCGCAACGTACTGATCGTCAAGCACGAGAAGAAGGTGCCGAAAAAAGATCTCGATATCCTGCTGGAACTCTGCCGGAAGAACCCCGACAACCTCTTCCTCTACGGCTACTACGGCACCGACTTCAAAACCTCGCAGAAATCCTTCGACAAGAAATCCGGCGGCGACGCCGTACGCCTCTTCAGTCCCTTTTTCGGAGAGGCGAAAAGCATCGTCATGCAAGAAGCCGCCGCTCTGGGGGTGCGGCTGGATCCCAACGCCGCCTTCCACCTGCTCAACCTGCAGAACAGCGACCTCGCCCTGGCGTGCAACGAGCTGGAGAAGCTGCGGGTGCTCGACCGTCCCATCGGGGTCAAGGAGATCGACGACCTCGTCTTCGGCCTCGCCGAAGTGAAGGTGGACAAGCTGATCGACCGGCTGCTGCAGAAGCAGGACTTCCGTCCCGACCTGCACCAGCTGCTCGAAAGCGGGGAGGACGAGATCCGCATTCTCACGTCGCTGAGCGGTTTCATTACCCAGCTCTACCTCTTCTACGTCTACATCAAGCTCCACGGTACGGCGGATTCGGCGGAGATCCTCGGCTACCGGCTCCCACCCTATATCCAGGAGCAGCGCACCAAACTCTGCATCCGCTTCAATCAGCCGGCCTACACGGCGATGCTGAACCTTCTGCTCGACGCGGAGCTGACGATGAAATCGAGCGGTGCCGTCGACAAGAACGCCGTTTTGCTCGCGACCCTGCTGCGGTTGCAGAGCCTGCTCTAACCTCGGCTACGCGAGCTACTCCCCGGAGAGCACCCGGGCCTTGAGGGTTTCGTACTCCGCCTCGGTGATCGCCCCCTTCTCCTTCAGGGCGAAGAGCCGTTCGATCTCGTCCGTCGCCGAACGCGCCGCCGGCTCTGCCGGGGCCTTGGCCTCCTCGCCGGCCATGTGGAAGCTCACGTCCAAATCCTCCCAGAGCACGGTGTCGGCGATTTCCGCCTTTGCGGCGGCCGCGTCGGGTTCGCTCACCGCGAAGGGGGTCACGACCTTCACGTAGCGGGGTGCACCCGGCGTCACGTCGAGCGGCAGGAGCCGCTGTTCCACAGCCGCCGTAAGGGGGTCGCTGCTGCGTACCGTCAGGGCGACGGCGCCCAGCGGTACCTGCAGCGGGAGGTAGCAGTCGGGGTGCAGCGTTCCCGCCTTCTTGCCGTCAAGCAGGACGTCGAACGTCGTCTCCCCCTGCTGCGCGTTTCCGGCCCAGTAGACGTAGACCATCCCTTTCCCCGCTTCGGCTTCAGCCGCCTTGTAAGGCTGCTTCGCACACCCCGCCGTCATCATCAGCGCCGTCACCGCCGCCGTCACCCCTGCGATCATTCCCCGCATCTCGTTCACTCCCTGTTTTGAATCTGGGTCACAGCCTAACGCATCGCCCCTTAAAATGCGAAACGCGCCGACCGCCCGGAGCGACGCTACCGAAAAGGCCAGAGCTTTTCTTAAGAAAACTTTATGTATAATTCGCGCGTTCCTTGCTCTTTGTATTGCCGGCATCACGGTAATGCAGTTATCCATAAGGGGCACCACAACCAAAAGGAGACAAGACTCTATGAGACATTACGAGAACCTAGTAATCGTCAAACCGACACTGACAGAAGAAGAGATCAAAGGCCAGCTGGCTGCGATCGACGATATCATCACGGCCAACGGCGGTGAAATCGTTGCCCGCGACGAGATGGGCATTCGCAAGCTTGCCTACCCGATCAACAAAAACGAGCGTGGTTTTTTCTACGTGGTTTATTACACAATGGAACCGGCAAACATTGCCGAAGTCGAGCGTCGTTTCCGTATTAACGAAGAACTCCTTCGTTTCGTTACGATGAAGTACGACTCCAAGCGCGAAGTCAAAGCGTGGACGGAGATGGTAGAAAAAACGAAAAGACCGGCGAAAACCGAAGAAAAAACGGAAGAAGCAGCGTCTTAATCACCATAAGGAGCACCCATGTTCAATAAAGTCATCCTGGTCGGCAACCTGACTCGCGACATCGAACTGCGCTACTCGCAAAGCGGTATGGGCATCGCCAAGGCCGGCATTGCGACCAGCCGCCGGTTCACCAGCAACGGTGAGAAGAAAGAGGAAGTCTGTTTTATCGACATCACCTTCTTCGGCCGTTCCGCAGAGATCGCCAACCAGTACCTTCGCAAAGGTTCCAAAATCCTTGTCGAAGGGCGCCTGAACTTTGAACAGTGGGTCGACCAGAACGGCGGCAAACGCTCCAAGCACTCGATTACGGTGGAGAACATGCAGATGCTTGACTCCCGCGCCGACTCCCAGAACATGGGAGCGCCGATGGGTGGCCAGGAGAGTTACGACGCACCGGCACACGAGTACGGCCAGGGCGGCAACCAGCCCCAGCGGAACTCCTACCAGCAGCCGTCGCACCAGGCACCGCAGTATCCGCAGCAATCTTACCAGAGACCGCAGACGAGCATGCCGGAAAACACCATTCCGGAAATCGACATCGACGAAGATGAGATTCCATTCTAGAATAATAGACACACAAGGAAAAACACACCATGGCTGAAAGAAGAAAATACAAAAAACGTTACTGTAAATACTGTGAAGCGAAAATCGACTACATCGATTACAAAGACCTCGCTTCCCTGAAGTACTCACTCTCCGAGCGCTACAAAATCATGCCGCGTCGTCTGACAGGCAACTGTAAACGCCACCAGGAGATGGTCGCCGTCGCGATCAAACAGTCCCGCGCTGCGGCACTGATCCCGTACACAGTATCTCGCAAAGCGGTTGTCACCAACCCGTTCGAGAACATCAAGTAACGTACTTGGCGGGGGAACTCCCCCGCACCCTCTTCCCCCTCCCTTTTTTTCACCCCGAGATCCACTGCCGACGTCGCGACTGATGCCCAGCTGAACGTTTCCGGCCAAATCATTCAAGCCTCTTCCGCGTTGACCGATTTTATGCTAGGATTATTTAACAGGCAGCATCGCCCCCGAGCGCAACGGCGCGAAGCTCTCTGACAGGAGTTGCAGCATGTCCTTCATGGAACGTCTTCACAGTGCACTGATCCTCAAGACACCGATGCACCACCCCAACGAAGCGCATATCGTCGAACAGCCCCAGCGGGATTTCCTCGACGCGATCCGCCGGGGCGACAACGCGGCGGTGGAGGCGAAGCTCCTCGAGGGCTTCGATATCGACCACGCCGAGTGCACCCATACGCCGCCGCTGCTCTTTGCGATTCTGCACGAACGTTTCGAGATCATCCAGACCCTGCTCAACTACGGCGCCGACGCCAACGTGAAGGACCACCAGCACTGCTCGCCGCTGCATATGGCCGTCAAAATGCGCCAGGACGAAACCGTGCACCTGCTGATGCGCTACGGGGCCGACCCCGGGGCAAAGGACGCAGCCGGCCTCTCTCCGATGGAGCTCGCCTACCAGATGGGGGCCAGGCAGACGGCAAAACTGCTCAAGCAGACCCCCCCGATGCTCAAAGAGCCCCCTTCGCTTTTCGAGGCGGCCAAACGCGGCGACCTTCTTACCATCGCCCATGCCGATAAACGCGGCGACCGCCTCTTCGTACGCAACCATGACGGCCAGAGCCTGCTGCACCATGCCGTCGGCGGTAATAATATCCGCCTGATCGCCTACCTGCTCAACAAGGGGCTCGACATCGATGCGACGGACAACCTCGGCAACACGCCGCTCTGCATTGCTGCCTATCAGGGAGGCATGGGGGCGATTATGCACTACCTTATCCGCCGCCATGCAACCGTCGACCACCGCAACGGCCGGCGCCACTCCCCGCTGATGATCGCCATGGGACGCGGCTATACCGAATACGTCGAGCTCCTCCTCGACGCGGGGGCCGATATCCAGACGACGGACGGCCTCGAGACCCCCCTCACCCTCTGCCACGACGCCATCGAGCGCTTCCCCTCGGAGGCCGAAGCCTTCCGCCGGATCGAATCGCGTCTGCTGGTCAAGGGGGCCCACCCCGACCCCTATATCAACGACCTCAACTGGACGCCGCTCTTCCAGAGCGTCACGCGGCCGCAGAACGCCAAGATCAAGGCCCACCTCGACCTGCTGCTGCGACTCGGGGCCGACGTCAACCACCGGGACAGAAACGGCCGGACCGCCATGATGCTCGCCTGCTCCACGGGACGCGGCGAGATCGTCCAGAAGCTCCTCAACTACTACGCCGATCCCGACAGGATCGACATCTACGGCTGGAGCGCCCTGATGTTCGCCGTCTACTACAACCACACGCGCATCGTCCACATGCTCCTCGAGCACGGCGCGGACGTCAACGCCACCTCCGACAAGGGGCTGACGGCCCTGAAGATCGCCACCCAGTACAACCGTACGCTGCTGGCGGAGCTTCTGATCGACTACGGTGCCATCGCCGAAGACGAGAACCGCGAATGAGCGCGCCGCGCAATGCAGTAACCGCGCTGCTGCTCGCCGCCGGGGCCCTGGCCGCGGCACCGGCGGGCACCGTGGTCGGCGGCCCCTTCGAAGAGGCCCTCTACAGCATCGTCGAAAACAGCGACGGGACGCTTGCAGCAGCGGGATTCGCCACGCGGCACCCCCCCTCGAGAGCCATCGATGCGACCTTCGACGACCCTTTTGAGTACCTGGAGGCGCTGCACCGCCAGAACGGGGAGCAGGCGCGGCTGATCTGCCTGTCGCAAGGCGGCCGCATCATCCGGGAGCGACCCCTCGTCCTGGGCGTTTTCAGCCGTGCCGTCGCGCTGCTGACGAACCCCGCCGGCGGCTATATCGCCGGCGGTTACGACGGCGACGGGCAGCTGGCCGTCAACGCCCTCGGCGGCGAAGGAAAGCACTACCTCACCCGCTTCGGCACCTCCGGCTACGACCGCATGGTACGGCTGGTGATGCTACGCGACGGCGGCGTGCTGGCCGTCGGCTCCTCGGCGACGACGCGCGACGCCAACGATCCCCTCTTTCTCCAGGGTCTCGGCCGCGGCGACCTCTTCCTCACCCGGCTCTCGCGGACGGGTGAGATCCTCTGGAGCCGTAAATACGGAAGCAGCGGGGATGAAGAGGGGGTCGACGCCGCCGAAGCCGGCGACGGCACCCTCCTCGTCGTCGCCAACCGCGACGGCGAAACCGGCCCTTCGGTGGTGCTGATGCGCCTGAGCGAAACGGGCGACCCCCTCTGGCACCGCTCCTATACCGGCGCCGACAGGGCCCACGCCATCGTCGCGCGCGGCGACGGCAGCTTTACCGTGTCGCTCTCCCGCCACGAGAAAGAGCGCGAGACGATCCGGCTGCTCACCTTCGACCTGCAGCAGCGCATCCTCTCCGAACGCGATCTCCCCGCGAAAGCGGACCGCGTCCTCTACGACCTGGCCCTGCGTGAAAGCGGGATCGTAGGAGCCGGCTATATCCGGGAGAACGGGAAAAGCGGGAAAGACGCCCTGCTGATGGCGCTGGACAACGACGGCACGGTACTCTGGGAAAAACGTTTCGGGGAGGGGGGACGCGACCTCTTCCGGAGTGTCGTCGTCCTGCGTGACGGCAGCGTCGCCGCCGCCGGGGAGACGACGGCGCCGGGGCGCGAAGAGCGGGATATGTGGATCGTCAGAGTCGACGGGAGCGGGAATGTACCCGCTGCATCGGCACACTGATACGGAGGATTACTCCTCCGGTGCTTCCTCGACTGCGGCCGCCGCGCGTTCGGACTTGATGTGCGGGCGTACCTTGTTGCGGATCTTGTGGTAGGCTTTTTTCACGCTTGCCGCGTAGGCCGTTTCGTCCAGGCCGAGCTCCTCCATGATCTCCGTTTCGGCAATCTGCGCCTCGCGCATGATGAAGAGGCGCAGCTCTTTTTTGGTCAGGGTCCGTTTGAGCTCCGCGTAGAGCAGGGACTCGTCGCCGGAGATCTGCGCGACGTCACAGCCGTAGAGTGCAGCAAGCGCGCTGCGGATCGTTGCTTCCGGGTGGTAGCGGTGCCAGATAGAGTTTTCGAGCATTAGAAGATTCTCCCCAGGATCTCGGTCAGATCCTTTTTTTCAATGATGATATTGGCCTCTTTTTTCAGGACTTCCTTGGCGCAGAAGGCGACGCGAGTCCCCGCATAGGGGAACATCGAGAGGTCATTGGCGCCGTCGCCGCAGACCATCGTCTCCTCGGCGGTGATGCCGAGGATGTTCTGCAGCCGTACGAGCATGTCCCCCTTGGACCAGTTGAACATCATATCGCCGCCGACGAGTCCCGTCAGGCGCCCCTCTTTGTGGTGCAGGGCGTTGGAGAAATCCGCGTCGTAGCCGAGGATATCCTTGGCGTAGGTCGTCGCCGTCCGGAAGCCGCCGCTGAAACAGACGACCGTGAGGCCCGCCTTCTTCAGCTCGGCGATCGTCTCGACCGCCCCGGGCATGTAGGGGAGCGAGTGACTGATCTCCTCCACCTTGGAGTACTCCAGCCCCTTGAGCAGGCCGACGCGTTCCTGGAGGCTTTCAAAGAAGTCCAGCTCGCCGTTCATCGCCCGCTCGGTGATCGCCGCCACCTGCGCCTTGATGCCGAGGGCATCCGCAAAAAAATCGATCGTTTCGCCGTCCATCAGCGTCGAGTCGAAGTCAAATACACAGAGTTTCATCGTTGTCTTTCGCTTTTTCAGGGCGCCTTGGAAGCCCCCGGAGCGTCCGTTCAGGGTTTTTGGGGGTGCCCTTTAGTTATAATGGCGCAATTATATCCAAATAGACTTCCCATAAAGGCCGCTTCGCGTGTTTGAAACCCTGATCGACAAACTGAACCACGGAACCTACATCACCCTGGAAACGACGCCGTCGCACTCCCCCCGCTTCGCCCCCGTCGTCGACCGCATCGCGGAGCTGGGGCTGGACCGTCTCGTCGACGGCTTCAGCACCACCGACAACCCCCTGGCCAAGCTGAAGTACAACGCCCTCTTTGCCGCGAAGATGCTCCAGGACCGCTTTAACAAGCCGGTGCTGGCGACGATGAGCATGCGCGACCGCAACCGCATCGCCCTGCAGTCGGACCTGCTCGGCGCCAACGAGGCGGACGTGCGGGCGATCCTCGCCCTGACCGGCGACCCGGCCCACATCTCCGACCAGCCCCACACCAAGGGGGTCTTCGAAAGCGACAGCACGCTGATGCTCGACATCATCTCCTGCTTCAACAGCGGCATCGACTACGCCGGCCGTCCCCTCGCCGAACAGCCCGAGCCAATCTACCCTTTCGCCGTCGTCAACTCCTTCGCGAAAAATCCCAAAACCCTGCAGAAGAAGATGCATAAGAAGGTGCGCCACGGCGCCCGCGGGATCATCACCCAGCCGGTCTACGACGTCGAAAACGCCAAGCAGCTGCTGGAGCTGCTCGAATCGGCCAAACAGGAGTGCGACGGCTGTGCGGCCGAGACACAGCTGATCCTGGGGCTCTTCCCCATCACGAAGCTGCGCACCGCCCAGTTCCTCGCCGCCCACGTCCCGGGCATCCACGTCCCCCCGCACTGGATCGAGGCGCTGCGCGCCGCCCACGACATCTCCGAAGAAGAGGAATACAAGGTCGGTTTCGAACTGAGCAAGAACCTCTTCGACGACCTGATGGCCCTCCACCCGAAGATCCACCTGATGATGGCGAACCAGTTCAAGATCGCCAAGGAGATACTGTCCTGATAGACACGCAACGGGAGCCAAGCCCCTGTTGCTACGCTAGCCGCTGTGGCACATGCAGCGAAGCGAAATTCCGCAACGAAGTGAGGACAAAAGCTTGCCCTGTCCAGGGCAGAGGATAAGGAGTATCCATTGACAGGCCGCCGTTTACACCATCTCTTCCTACTGCTCACCCTGCTTTATACAGCGCCGCTATCCGCCGAGACCAATACGACAACAACCCACCGCATCGAAGTGACCCTTACCGTTGCCGGGATGCAGGAGACGGCGGCATCCGTCGAGCAGACGGCGCGCCGGATCGCGACCCTGACCGAACGCCTCTCCGACAAGAAGGAGTTCACCCCAGAGGATCACGCGCTGATCGCTTCCCTGACCGAAGCCCTCAACAAAAATGCCGATGCCGTCAACGCCGTCGCCGCCGCCCTGCCCAAACAGCTCGAGCAGATCCAGGGAAGCGCCACGGGCATCCTCGACCATGCAACCCTCAACGCTCAAACGCTGATCCAAAACTCCCGCACGGAGCTCGTCGACCCATCCCTCGACCGTCTGCGCAACCAGCTGCTGCTTTTCATTCTGCTGCTGGGGGGAGTCCTTGTCGGCGTCATCTGGTTCGGCCTGCGGCAGATCCGAAGCATCGTCACCGCCGGATCGGAGACGATCGGCAACATCACCAAGACGATGCAGGCGGTGGAGAAGGTCGTGGAGAAGGTGAACCGTTCGGAGGAGAGCTGGAGTTCCTACTAGCCCGGGTTCAGACCCCGGCGAGGGCTTCGGCGACGGAGAGCGCCTGGCGGTGGGCCTTGACGTCGTGGCAGCGGACGATCTCCGCGCCGTGTTCGACCCCCTTGAGGTGGAGTACCAGGGTCCCCGGAAGGCGTTCGGGCGTCGGGGTCGGGATGATTTTGTCGATCATCGACTTGCGGCTCGCGCCGATCAGCAGCGGGCGCCCGAGCTTCAGGAAGTGCTCCATGTGGGCGATCAGCCGCAGGTTGTGGTCAAGACTCTTGCCGAAACCGATGCCGACGTCGAGGATCACCTCTTTCACCCCGTAGCGCTCCGCCTTCTCCAGCCGCGCTTCGAAAAAGGCCGTCACCTCCCCGAAGAGGTTTTCGTAGTGGGGATCGGCCTGCATCGTCTGCGGCGTCCCCTGCATGTGCATGAGGACCGCCGTCGCGTCAAACTCCCCGCAGAGCCGGCACACCGCGTCGTTGGCCAGCCCCGTAATGTCGTTGATGATATCGAAACCGTGGCGCAGGGCGTATTCGGTGACCTTCGGCATGTAGGTGTCGACGCTGAAGCGTGCCTTCTCGTAGAGGCGCTGTTCATAGATCGCGTCGACGATGGGGCGGAGCCGCTCGAGCTCCTCATCCTCGGAGACCGGGGCGCTCCCCGGTCGGCTGGAGACGGCCCCGACGTCGATGATGTCGGCCCCCTCTTCAATCAAACGCTCGATCGCCTCCACGGCCGCGCTGCCGGTGAAGCGGCTCCCCGCGAAGAAGCTGTCGTCGTTGGCGTTGACGATCCCCATGATCTGCGTCGGCCCCGGGATGTGGCCCTTGGCGTGCAGCGCCAGCTCCTTCGCCAGCTCCTTGAGACCGAAGGGCTGGGAGAGCTCTTTGCGGCTGAGCTCCGCGAGCTGCCGCTGCGTCGCGATCAAAATCGCGTCGACACGGCTGCTGCTGGCTGTCACCGTACCCCGCGGCACGGCGAGGTCGGCGCCGACGGAGAGGGCGTCCTGCTTGAGGATGTTCGCCGCCCCGACATGGAGGTCGCGGATGTAGAAGAGGTGGCCGCGGGCCTTCGAGGCGAGGATCTGCACCCCGCCGCCGTCGACGCCCAGCGCCTTGAGATACTTCACGGCATCAATACGGTTGGAGAGTTTTTCAATCCACACGGCGCACCTCCGGCAAGAAAGTCATCAGCAGCATCACCAGTACGCTCTGAAAGCGGCTGTTGAGCTCGATAAGTCGGTAGGCCTTCTCGAAGGCGTCGAGCTGTTTGCGGCTGAGCACCAGCTGCTCGTTGACCGTCGCCTGGTGGAAAAGCCCCTCGATAAGGGCTTTCGCCTCGTGCTTCTTCTCCCGTTCGTGGGCCTTGACGAATGTAAAGAGGGCGTTCAGGTCCAGGGTGCCCAGCCGCAGTTCCACCGGCACGGCCTGGCGGGCGCGCTGCGTCTTGCGGATCGGCATCCGGGAGCGGATCGTCGGAAGAAAGGCGGATTTGGAGGTGGAGATGAGGATGAACTCGATATTGCGCGGCGGCTCTTCGAGGACTTTCAGCAGGGCGTTCTGGGAGACGGTATTGAAACTCTTGGCCCCCATCACGATATATTTCGTGGTCGCTTCGCTGATGTAGGCTTCGGCGATCGCCGCCTTGGCGTCTTCGATCAGGAAATCGTCGCGCAGGATCGGCACGACCCGTTCGCCCTGGAGCCGCTCGCGCAGGGTGCCGAAGGCCTCCTCCACGTCGTCGCTGATCAGGATGTGACTGCGCAGCTTCTCAGACGCCGACATCGATCTCCCCGAAGAGGGCGGCACCGAGGGTCGCATCGAAGAGGCGGTAGAGCTGTACGAGCTTGATGTCGAGCTGCGGGTCGTAGGAGCGCAGGGGCATGGCGTTCTGGAAATCCTCGTCCATCAGCCAGAGCAGGGAGTTGTCGGAGCGTTTCGCGATGTCCGAACGGCGGTCGTCCCCCTTGCCGATATACCAGAAGAAGTAGTCCCCCTTGAAGGCGATCTCCAGCATCCCGTCGAGCATGTCGATCATCTCCCCGCCGGTGATGTGGTCGTAGTGGGGGTAGAGACGGTCGATACTGACGATGGGGAGCATCGGGCGGTCAAGGGTGGTCTTGTTGTAGCTGGCGGTGATGTAGGATTCGAACCACTTGCGGTCATGGTCCGTGATGAGGACAACGGTTTTCCCCTCGACGATCTGGCCGATGGCCTGGGCCACCGTCGCCGTCCACTCGAAGCGCTGCTCCTCCAGCCAGTTGAGCATCGCCCCCTCCGACCGGATGGTTTCCAGCATCCATTTGGAAAACTGCTGCATCGCCCGGGGTTACTGGTCCAGCTTGTAGGCGCTGTGTAGGCTTCTGACAGCCAGCTCCGCGTACTTCTCTTCGATCACCATGGAGATCTTGATCTCGGAGGTCGAGATCATCATGATGTTGATGTTCTCCTTCGCCATCGTCGCGAACGCCTTCGCCGCGACGCCGGTGTGGGACTTCATGCCGACACCGACGATGGAGACCTTGCAGATATCCTCGTCGACGCTCGCGTCCTCGATCTCGTTGTCGTTCTTGAAGGTGTCGACGATGCGCTTGGCGGCGTTGAGTTCGTTCTGCGGCACGGTGAAGTCCATGTCCGTCTTGCCGTCATGGCCCAGCGTCTGGATGATCATGTCGATGTTGATGTTGTTCTCCGCCAGTTTGCCGAAAATGTCCGAAGCGATGCCCGGGCGGTCGATAACGCCGCTGAGTGAGATGCGTGCCTGATTACGGTCCAGGGCGATACCGCTGACTACGGGTTGTTCCATAATGTTCTCTTCCTTAGTGATCAATGTGCCTTCGGCGTCCGAGAAGCTCGAACGGGTGACGAGGTTGACGTTGAGTTTTTTCGCCATCTCGACGGAGCGGTTCTGGAGCACTTTCGCGCCCAGGGAGGCGAGCTCGAGCATCTCGTCGTAGGAGATCTTTTCCATCTTCTTCGCCTTGGGTTCGATGCGCGGGTCGGTCGTGTAGATGCCGTCGACGTCGGTGTAGATCTCGCAGAGGTCCGCTTCGAGCGCCCCGGCGATCGCGACGGCGGAGAGGTCGCTGCCGCCGCGTCCGAGGGTCGTCACTTCACCCTCTTCGTTCACGCCCTGGAAGCCCGCCACGACGACGATGTTGCCCGCAGCAAGGGCCTTACGCATCGGCTCGGGGTCGATGTTTTCGATGCGGGCCTTCGTATGGCTCGCGTCGGTGACGATCCCCGCACGACGGCCGCTCATGGAGCGCGCCTTGTAGCCCATCTCGTTAAGCGCGATGGAGAGCAGCGCGGAGGTGACGCGCTCGCCGGAGCTGAGCAGCATGTCGACCTCGGCACGGGCCGGCTCTTTGCTGTAGTGTTCGGCATAGCCGAGCAGCTTGTTGGTCTCGCCGCTCATCGCCGAGACGACGACCACGACCTGGTGCCCCGCATCGGCACTCTTGACCACGCGGTTGGCGACGTTCTGGATGCGCTCCAAGTCGCCGACGCTGGTACCGCCATATTTCTGTACGATTAGCATTTACAGATACCCCTCGGATGTAAAATATTGAATCACCTGTTCGTAGACAGGTTTTTTGAAGTGCGCGATGTCGTCGAAAAGGTGTTCCAGTTCGACGAACTTGTAGTCACAGAACTCCGGATGCTTCGTATCCAGGTTGATGACCGCACTCTTCTTGAGACGCACCAGGTAGTAGCGCTGTTTCTGACCCTTGTAGGGACGCATCTTCTTGGCGACGTGCTTCGGAAAATCGTAGGCGATCCACTCCGGGTAGCGGGCGATCACCTCCACCCTGTCGGTACCGATCTCCTCTTCGAGTTCGCGGAAGAGTGCTTCCTTGCTCGATTCGCCTTTGTCGATCCCGCCCTGGGGAAACTGCCACACTCCCGGGATGTCGCTGCGTTCGGCCACGAAGATCCGCTTCTCTTTCGGATACCCCGGGGCGACGATGACCGCGGCGACGTTCGGGCGGTACGCCTTCAAATCACTCATAATTCCATACTTTCTGCAGGCTCCCCGCGGCGTTTTGCGGTCCACGAGATGCCCTTGATTTTTGTGCGCGTATTATAGTGAAGTGCGTATTAAACAATACATAATGCCCGGAAAAATTTCGCTTGCACACTGCGGGGATGTCAGTAGGAGACGACGTTGCCGTCGTCGAGCATCCTGAAGGAGCGCTGCCTCCCCAGCAGCGTCGCGAGTTCCCTGCGAATCCGCCCCTCGTACCCGGGCTTCATATGGTAGACGTAGACGTCGACGTCCGAGCGCAGCTGCGAGAGGATCCCGGCGGCGACTGTCGGCGTGAGGTGCATGCTCTCCTCGGCGATCTCCGCCATCTCCGAGGGGAAGGAGACCTCCAGCAGCAGCGCCGTGATGCTCGTGTCGGCGTTGACCGTCGCGGCGATCCCGTCGTGGACGAAGGTATCCCCGCTGAGCATCACGGCCCGCCCCTCCTTTGCGACGACGTAGCCGCAGGTCGGCACGACGTGGTTCGCGTCGACGGGAGTGATTTCGAAGCCGTCGATCTCGTAGGTCGTCCCGATCGCGATTTCCCGGTAGACGATGGCCGGCTGCCCGTTCGCCGGCAGCTGCAGCCGCGAAAAATCGGGCCAGATCTCGTCGTTGAGCAGGTGTGCCTTCAGACTTTCGATCGTGTGCGGAAGGGCGTAGACCGTGATGCTCTCGTCGATCTCGCTGAAGACCGAGTCGATCAGGAAGGGGATGTCG
This sequence comes from Sulfuricurvum sp., assembly GCA_003245815.1. Lineage (GTDB taxonomy): Bacteria > Campylobacterota > Campylobacteria > Campylobacterales > Sulfurimonadaceae > SZUA-415. Next base: position 5,381 of record QKCD01000036.1, on the reverse strand, counting down.
ATGATATGGTCGAAATGCGAATGGGTGAGGAAGATGTGCCGGACCTTCGCCGCCGCTTCCCCCAGGCCGACGACGAGGTTGCCCGCATCGATGACGATCCGCTCGCTGACGACGAAACTGGTCGTGTATTTGTGATCGTACTTGCCGCCGTAGGCCCCCAGCACATTGAGCGTTGCCATCGTTGCACCACCTCTTCTTGATTGACACGCCCCGGTCCGAAGCGCCGGGAGCGGTATGCCGCTGCCTACCATTGTAGCATGAGCGGGACAATTATCGCGTATAATAGCGCCATGCTTTTATATATCCACATCCCCTTCTGCGACAGCAAATGCTCCTACTGCAGCTTCAACTCCTACGTCGACAAGTTCCCGCTGCGCCGCGCCTACATGGAGGCGCTGCAGCGGCAGCTCGACTTCGAGCTGCGGCGTTTCGCAGCGGGCCCGGGCAGCATCGAGACCCTCTTCATCGGCGGCGGCACCCCCTCCACCGTCGCGCCGGAGCTCTACGCCCCCCTCTTCGGGATGCTGGAGCCCTACCTGGCGGAAGGAGCGGAGATCACGACCGAAGCCAACCCCAACAGCGCCACCGCCGCGTGGCTTGCGGGCATGCGCGCGCTGGGGGTCAACCGGGTCAGTTTCGGGGTACAGAGTTTCAACCCCGGCAAGCTCAAACGCCTCGCCCGTGCCCACACTGCCGACGATGCCCTCCGGGCGCTTCGCGACGCCCGTTCCGCGGGTTTCGAGCACCTCTCCCTGGACCTCATCTACGGCGTCGAGGGGGACACAAGGGCCCTGCTGCAGCATGACCTCGAGACCGCCTTCTCCCTTCCCATCGACCATCTCAGCGCCTACGCCCTCACCATCGAGGAGGGGACCCCCTTCGCCGCCACCCCGGAGGTGGCCCACGAGAAGCTCGAGCTGACGACCTGGCTCTTCGACCAGATCATGGCTCGCGGCTTCGAACAGTACGAGATCTCCAACTTCGGCCGCTACCGTTCCCGCCACAACCTCGGCTACTGGCAGTACAAGGACTACATCGGTCTGGGCAGCGGGGCGGTCGGGTTCCTGAAAGAGACCCGCTTCTACCCCACCCAGAGCGTCGAGGGGTATATCGCCGACCCCCTGCAGATCCGCGAGGAGCGCCTCGAACCCGATGAGATCACGACCGAGAAACTTTTCCTCGGGCTGCGAAGCGTCGTCGGCGTCGACCCCGCCATCCTCGATACGGCGCAGCGCGGGCGCGCGGAGCTGCTCGTCGCCGAGGGGAAACTGCGCCGGGAGGGGGAGCGCTACAGCAACCCCGACTACCTCCTCAGCGACGAACTGGCGCTCTTTATCCTGGCCTGATAAGAAAAATTGAATTGGGCCTCCTTTGAAGATGCTTTAAACCTTCTTGCGCTAAAATCCCTGACTAAATTGGTAAGACGGCCTCTGCCGTCATGCACACGGTCCCTTTCGGAGGCCGGGTGCCGGCGCCCGGCGGCGTCAAAAAATTGCACAAAGCAGGTACGACTATGTTTGGTATGGGTTTTGCCGAAATCCTGATTATCGGCATCATCGCCATCTTGTTCCTGGGACCCGACAAACTCCCCGAAACGATGGTTGAGATCGCCAAGTTTTTCAGAAGCGTGAAGAAGAGCGTCAGTTCCGCCAAGGCCTCCCTCGAAGAGGAGCTGCATATCGCGGATATCAAAGAGGAGGCGCTCAACTACAAGAAGGAGCTCACCTCCGCCAGCAGCGAGCTTGGGCGCATGACCGACATGACCGAAGTCGGAGCCGAGATCCGCGACGCCAAGCAGGCGGCCAATGTCGACATCTCCGGCGCCTTTGCCGAGGAGACGCCCGCGCCGAAGGCCGCGCCCAAACCGGAGGTCGTCACCTTCGCGAAAAAGCCCAAGCCCGAAACCGAGTCCAAAGAGGATAACAGCTAATGTTTGAAGACCTCCGTCCCCACCTTATCGAGCTGCGCAAGCGGCTCGGTATCTCCGTCCTCAGCGTCATCGTGATGTTCTTCGTCATGTTCGCCTTCCATGAACCGATCCTCGAGTGGATGATCGCTCCCCTCAACGACGCCCTGATCGAAGTCGGCAAAAAATCGGTCACCGCGGCCAATGGCATGGTCACGACGACCCAGGTCGGCGGCGCCTTCTTCGTCGCCCTGAAGGTCTCCTTCTTCGGCGGCCTGCTGGCGTCGCTGCCGATCATCCTCGCGCAGATCTGGCTCTTCATCGCCCCGGGGCTCTACGCCAACGAGAAGAAGATGCTGATCCCCTTCGTCGTCGGCGGCTCGGTGATGTTCTTTATCGGGGCGGCCTTCGCCTACTACATCGTCACCCCCTTCGGCTTCGACTTTTTGATCACCTTCGGTAGCTTCAAGTTCACCCCGCTGATCAACATCGAGGACTACGTCGGCTTCTTCAGCAAGATCATGTTCGGCTTCGGGATCGCCTTCGAGCTCCCCGTCTTCGCCTACTTCCTCGCCCTGCTGGGCCTGGTCGACGACAAGCAGATGACGGCCTTCTTCAAGTACGCCATCGTCATCATCTTTATCGTCGCCGCCATGCTCACCCCGCCGGACGTCCTCACCCAGCTGCTGATGGCGATCCCGCTTATCCTGCTCTACGGCCTCTCCATCCTGATCGTCAAGGCGGTCAACCCGGCCCCCGAAGAGGATGACGCGGAGGAAGAAGCCACCCCTATCGAAAGCGAAGCGGCCGTTGAGAGAACTGCGGACCAGTAGCTACGACTTTTTCCTCCCCCAGGAGCTGATCGCCACCCGCCCCGCGGAGCCCCGCGACAGCTCCCGCCTCCTGGTCTACGACCGTCAGAGCGACACCATCACCCACGCCCGCTTCCACGAGATCGAGCGTTTCCTTCCCAAAGAGGCCGCGCTGATCTTCAACGACACCAAGGTGATCAAGGCACGCCTCTACGGCCGCAAGGCGAGCGGAGGCAAAACAGAGCTGCTGATCAACCGCCCCCTCGACGCCCACCGGGTCAACGGCTACATCCGCGGCAAAGTGCACGTCGGGACGGAGCTCTTTTTCGACGCGGGCCTTGTCGCCACGGTCGCGACGCTGCACGAAGACGGCAGCCGTGACGTCACCTTCGCCCAGAACGGCGCCGCGCTGCGTTTTGAAGAGCTGCTCCCCGTCATCGACGTGATCGGCCACCTGCCGCTGCCCCACTACATGCAGCGCGAGGACAACGCCGACGACGAAACGAGCTACCAGACCGTTTTCGCCCGCAACGAGGGGGCGGTCGCCGCGCCGACGGCGTCGCTGCACTTCAGCGACGCCCTCTTCGAGCGGGTCTGCGCTAAACACGCCCACGCCTACGTCACGCTGCACGTCGGCTCGGGGACCTTCAAGCCCGTCGAGCACGAGATCATTACCGACCACCCGATGCACTCGGAGTACTACGCCCTCTCCGAAGCGGCGATCGCCCTGATCGAGAGCGACAGGCCGCTGCTCTGCGTCGGCACCACCTCCACCCGCACCGTGGAGTACTACGTCCGCACGAAACAGCCCTCGGGGGAGGCGAACCTCTTCCTCCACCCCAACAACCCGCCCCGCCGCGTCAACCACCTGCTGACCAACTTCCACCTGCCGCAATCGACCCTGCTGATGCTCGTCGCCTCCTTCGTCGGCCTCGATACCGTCCACCGCCTCTACGAAGAGGCGATCCGGGAGCGCTACCGCTTCTACAGCTACGGCGACGCGATGCTGATCCTATGAATCCGACAGCGCTGCGGATCTCCCCCCTCCCGCCCGGCATCGAGCCTCCCGCCGAAACGTACTTTTTCGCCCGTCAGCCCATCCTGGACCGCCGCCAGAATATTGTCGCCTATGAACTCCTTTACCGTTCCGACAGCGGCCAGAGCACGGTCTCGTCCCTACCGCACAACGCGACGGCACAGGTCGTCATCAACGCCATGAACTTGACGGGGCTGGAGAACCTGCTTGAAAACGGGGCCAAGGCCTTTATCAACATCGACGCATCCATGCTCCTCGACGAACATATCGAAACGATCCCGAAGCGCTGCTTCGTCTTCGAGCTGCTCGAGACCCTGGAGTTCACCCCGCAGATCACGGAACGCATTGCGCAGTTGTATGAAAAGGGGTACGTCTTCGCCCTGGATGACGTTGTATGTTCCCGGGAGTCGCTCTCGGACCTTCGGGGCATCCTCCCCTACGTCCGTTACGTCAAACTCGACATTCTCCTTCAGAAGAGCGACGAAATGGCGCCCTATATGGCGCTCTTCAAGAAGATGGGTATCACGGTCCTCGCGGAAAAGGTGGAGACCCGGAAGGAGTATGATGCCTATCACGCCCTCGGGTGCGACCTTTTCCAGGGCTATTTCTTCGCCCGTCCCGACCTTGTCAGCGGTCCCCGGGTCGCACCACACATGAGCCTCGTGCTCTACATCATCCGCCTGCTCAACCGCAATGAATTCGGCGAGGCCCGTGCGGCGCTCAAGCAGGATGCCGGTCTGGCTGCGCAGCTTCTGCGCTACATCAACTCTGCGGCCTTCAGCTTCCGCAGCGATATTAAATCCCTCGACCAGGCCCTGGCCATGCTGGGCGAACGTGCATTCAAACAGTGGCTGATCCTGATCAGCTACGCCCTCGGAAGCCAGGCTGGCATGAGTTCGCCGCTGATGCGCCTTGCCCAGGAGCGCAGCAACATCATGCGCCTGCTCGCCGAGCGCTGCTATGACCCAAAACACGGCGAGGACGCTGCCTTCATCGGGCTGCTCTCGCTGCTCGACGTCCTCTTTTCCAAGCCCCTCGCGACACTGCTGCAGGAGCTGCGCATCGACACGGAACTTACCGACGTCCTGCTCGGGAACGCCACCGGGCCTATGGGGAGTATCTATGGCCTGGCTCAAAGTATCGAATCCGCCGACGTCATCGCCCTCGATCTCTACATGCATGCACTTGACCTCTCCTTCTCCGAGCTGGCCGCCATCGTGCAGCAGAGCTATGAAACATGCGAAACCTTCCAGAGGGCCCTGCATACCTACGCTATAAAACCATGACCCGCCCTGCCTGGACGGTGATTTTCCCTTCCAGTTCGTAACGATACAGTGTTTCGGCATCGTGCGCCACGGCCTCTTCATAGGTGGGGTTCGTTTCGCAGAACGTGAGAAAAGGGTCGGCAGCGATTGCTGCCGTTTTGGCGAAACGGCCGACAAAGGCGTCGACGTCGTAGATCGCTTCTGCTCTTCCCTCGGCGAGCAGCCGCTCCGTGCCCCCGCTCTCCCCGATGCGGTGCGGCAGGACGTAGATCTTTTTGCCCATCGCCTCGGCATAGGCGGCGCTGCGCATGCTGCCGCTGTCGGGATCGGCCTGGGCGATCACCAGCACCTCCCCGAGCGCC
>QKCD01000007.1 GCA_003245815.1 Sulfuricurvum sp. | reverse complement strand
GCCGCGAGCGACGCGATGCTCAAAAGTGCCGCTTCCCTTGAAGTGGTGGGGCAATCCCTTGTCAACGGTACCCTGGAGATGACGCTGAAGGTCAATACGATGACGGGTCACAAGCTGCCGACCAGTTTCCCCTCCCGCCGCGCCTTTTTGCACGTGAGGGTAGTCGATGCGTTGGGCAGCACCCTCTTTGAATCGGGGCGCGTCAACGCTGACGGCAGCATCGTCGGCGCCGACGCCGACAGCAACCCGGCGGCCTACGAGCCGCACTACGACGTCATCACCTCCGAAGACGAGGTGCAGATCTACGAGTCGATCATGCAGAACAACCTCGGCGCGGTGACCTACACCCTGCTGCGGGGGGCAGCCTACAAGAAGGACAATCGCATCCTGCCGCGGGGCTTCGACAAAACGACGGCATCCGGTGACATCCGGGTCGTCGGCGCCGCGGTGGATGACGACGACTTCATCGGCGGCAGCGACAGGATCACCTACCGCGTCGGCGGCCTGCCGGGGGGGAACTACCGCGTCGAGGCCGAGCTGCTCTACCAGAGCGTCTCTTATGCCTTCGCCCAGGATCTCTACCGCGACAACTCGGCGGAGTCCGAGGCGTTCAAGACGATGTTCAATGCCTCACCCATGAAAACGTCGCAGATCGCGTCACTCGCTTTCGATGTCAGCGGCAGCGCGGCGCCGGCGGCCTGCAATGACGGCATTGACAACGACGGCGACGGTCTGGTCGATCTCGCCGACCCGGGGTGTGCCGATACGTTCGACAACGACGAGTTCAACACGGTAACACCCCCCGCAGCCGCCTGCGGTGACGGCATCGACAATGACGGTGACGGGCTTGTCGACCTGGCGGACCCGGGGTGTACGGATAGCTCCGACAACGATGAGTACAATGCACCGCTGCCCCAGTGCAGCGACGGCATCGACAACGACGGGGACGGCCGGATCGACATGGAGGACGCGAGCTGCTCCGGCCCCTCCGACAATGACGAACGCTACCCCAAAAGATATCGCGGGGGGAATTAACCCCGCCGCCCGGCGTGGCTGCCGCATCTTCCCGCGGCGGCTGTCGTCTCTCCTCAACTGCCTCCGCACTGCCTCGTTCCACTCTCCGCGGGTTTTTCGCCGTACGTTGCCGTTACGATTGGTATTTGATAAGTTCGAAAAATAAAAAATATAAAAATGACGGAAAAACACAATCTTAAAACATCTATAAGAAATTTTTCTAATTGTATATATTGATATTTTGCACAAACCGATTCGCTACTATCAGCGTTTTATTTTTCAAGGAGCAGATGAATGGAAATTCTTGGTATCTTCTACGGCGCGGTTCTCACTATCGGCTACAGCATGTTCTTCTACCACAATACCGGCGACCGTAAACACCACTAAGCCTTCAAGGCAGGAGCTTTTCCTGCCGCACTCTGCACCTCGCTCCTCACAACTTAAGATCTTGTTTATCTAAAAAAAGTGATATGTTTTTGCTGTTTGCAGTGCTGTCGTATCGCGGATGTCCGTATGGCTGTCATGTTGCGGAGAAAATAGCGGGAGGGTCGGGAAACAACCTCGACGTGCATGGTTACCTCTTCACCACAATCCTTCAGAAAGGCCCAAGAAGAGATTATTTCCCTCGTTGAATGTACTAATTTGTTGTGTTTGCTATGTAGGTATACGGAGTGTATGGGAAACAAATTAGCACACCAAAAAACATAATAGATAGTCTAACCTGAAAAAATGCTTTTAAACGGCCATGGAATCAAAAAAAAGCGGAAAACTTGCAGTTATTTAACGTTTTGTTGCACGTGTCAGAGCAGAATTCTATCACAATTTCTTCCGTTTCTGCATCCGGGAATGAAAATGTGGTGCTTCCCTCTCTCAAAAGGTGCCGGGACAGAGCGCATCGGCTTGCCGGCAGGCTTGGTCCGCTCTTTAGGTGCGCTGCGCCATTTTGGCTGTAGCGCAAAAGTGCTACAATGTATCTTTGTGCATGCCGACTCCCATGACGGTGACGGAACCCCCGTCGGTCCCACTCCTGCAGGAGCGGGGGCAGGGCGTGATGGCAATTTCTGTACCCCTGTCTGACCGATAAGGGACAGGGAACGAGGAGGACATGATGAAGTATCTTCTACCCATGCTCCTGGTGCTCCTGCTGGGTGCGTGTTCGACGCTACAGGTGGAGCGGGACTACAATCCTGAATTTGATTTTGGAGGACTCTCCTCCTACGCTATCGTGCATAACGAGCAGGCGGAGGAGGATGCCCTCAAAAACGGGCGGATCATCCGTGCGCTGAAAAGCGTCATGGAGGCCAAGGGGTACCGCGAGGCCCCGCGGGAGAGTGCGGATTTCCTGCTGCTCTTCCATACCCGGGTGCGCAGCCGGACCCGGATCGACACGGATTACGAGTTTGTGGGGCTTTACCCCTACCGCTGGTACGGCTACTACGCGCCGATGGCGATGACGACGCGGGTGAGCACCTACGACGAGGAGAAACTGATCGTCGATGTCGTTTCGCCCGAGGGGAACCAGATCGTCTGGCGGGCGATAGCGACGGACCGGACGCGCTATCTGGATACCCCCGAGGAGCGCATTACCTACATCAATGAGGTGATCACTGCGCTGCTGGAGGGGTTCCCCTCCAGAAACGCCGGGAAGGAGCCGCGATGAGAGCGATGATTGCGGGAGCGGTTGCACTGCTGATATTCGGCGGCTGCAGCTCGCTGCAGGTAGCAAGCGACTACGATCCAGAGGCCGCCTTTGGAAAACTGCACGACTACGCCCTGCTCGAACCCCTGAAAACGGAGCCGCTGAGCCTCTCCGACGAACGGGTGGAGAGGGCCATCCGGGAGCATCTCGAGGCGAAGGGGTACCGAAGCGCGCCGCCGGAAGCGGCGGACTTCCATGTCCGTTACGAGACGGGGATCGTGCACGACGTGCCGGGAAGTTTCAGTTTCGGGTTCGGATTCGGAAGCTTTTCCAGCCACGGGGGCGGAGCCGTCTCGGCATCGAAAAGCCCCCTCTACGACGCCGTGACGCTGCGTATCGACATGATCGCCCCCTCCGACGGCCGGACCCTCTGGAGCGGTACGGCCCAGGAGAAGGTGTCGCCGCGGCAGACGCCGCAGGAGCGGCAGGAACAGGCGAGGCGGCTTGTCGATGCGCTGCTGGAGCAGTTTCCGAAAGAGTAGCGCCTAGAGGGTGCCGGAGGGGTTCCGGAAGCGCTCGATGATCGCCTCGAGGGGGACCTGTTCCGGTTTCTTCTGCGGGTCGGCCCCTTTGTTTTTCAGGTCGGCGAGCAGTGCGGCGATAAAGGCGTCGAAGGCCGTCGTGAGCCTCTCGCTGAGCTCGATGCCGAAGGTGATGGAGTCTGGGATAATACCGATAACGTTGGACGCGGGCGCCGTTTTGCCGAGCAGTTCGATCATGCTGAGGCACTGCAGCACCCCGATCTCGTGGGCGCCGCCGCTGTTGAGCCCCATCCCCTCGAGTTCGAAGGAGGGGATGTTGTAGATGCTGCCGGGGTCGTCTTCGAGGAGGAGGGTGTCGAGGATGACGATCGGATCGTGTTCGAGGAAGACGTTGAGGAGGTTGATCCCCTCGACGCCGCCGTTGATGATCTTGACCGGGCAGTTGAAGGTGTAGTTGGCCTCGAGGTAGGCCGCGGCGTAGACGCCGATGCCGTCATCTTTTTCCAGGACGTTGCCGACGCCCAGCACTACGATCTCATCCGGCATGGCTCCTCCTATTTGCGTTCTTTTGTGACGTAGTATACCATGCAAGGCCGTCAAGTGAACAGGGATTCACCCGATTCGCTCAGCCAGGGCACGGCCTGACAACCCTTTACCCTTTTAGGGCATAATGGAAGCGGATAATCCGAAGGGAAATCGCAATGAGCATTCGGTATAAAATCTTTTTTCTGCTGACGCTGGGAGCCGTAGCCATACTGGGCGCCATTGCATCCGTCTATTTCTACTACTCCCAGGCGGCGATCAAAAAAGAGATGATGAAACACCTCGACGCGATGGCCAACGTGCAGTACGAGCGGGTTAGTGAAGTCATCGACCATAGTTACGAGATGCTGCGGCTGATCAGCAGCCGGACGCAACTGCGAGTCCTGTTGAACGCCTACCAGGAAGATGGCGCGCCCGAGACCTTCGCGCAGGTGAAAAAAATTATGGGGGACGCTTTGAAGGGCTCCCACTACATTGACGACCTTTTCCTGATCGACACGGACGGTCGCGTGATGGGATGCATGTCGGGAAAGTGGCGGGGGAAATCCTTCGCGGACGACCCGCTCTTCCTCTCCGGCAGGGAACGCAGCAGCGTCTCCCTTGTACAATCCGGCGGAAACCGCCCCCCCTCCATCCTTTTTTCCGCCCCGCTGCTTCTTGAGGGCAATTTCATCGGTGTCATCGCCATGCAGGTCAACATGGACTATTTCCAGAAGGTGCTCTCGGACTATACGGGGCTGGGCCGCACCGGCGAGGTATTGATGGCTATCGAGAACGGGGGCGGAGAGCTGCTCTTCTTCACCCCGCTGCGGTTTGGCCGTTCACCGGTGCTCGTCGACCGTAACTCCCCCAATGCGGTGCCGATGCAAAACGCCCTGATGCAGCGCGAACTCGTCTTTGACGACGTCCCGGACTACCGGGGCGAGCAGGTTATCGCCTATACCCGTTATTTCCGTGATCTCGGAATCGGGATCGTGGTCAAGATCGACAAGGCGGAGCTGCTGGCGACCCAGGAGGCGATGGGGCGCTTTATCCTTTACGCCCTCCTGGTGATGGTCCTGATCGCCGGAGCGGCGGCGATCATCCTCTCGCGGATGATCACCCAGCCGGTGATCGACATTACCCAAAGCGCCATGCGTATCAGCGACGGGGCGTTCCGCCACCGCGCGCGGGACCTGGGAAAAAATGAGTTGGGGCAGCTCGCCAGGGCGCTTAATCTGATGGCCGACCGCCTGATCGAGGCCAATGCCAACCTGGAACTCCGGGTGAAGGAGAAGACCTTCGATCTGCAGATTGCGAACGAAAAACTGGAGCAGATGGCGCAGATCGACGGCCTGACGGGCATCGCCAACCGCCGGAAGTTCGACGACCACCTCCATGAGGAGTGGCAGCGCTGCATGCGGACACAGATCCCGCTGTCGGTTATTATGATCGATATCGATTTTTTCAAGGCGGTCAACGACACGATGGGCCACCAGAAGGGGGACGACTACCTGCAAGCCATCGCCGCGATCCTCAAAGAGAGTGTCCACCGCTCGGGCGATCTGGTCGCTCGTTACGGTGGCGAGGAGTTCGTGGTGGTGCTGGAGAACACCTCTGCGGTTTTTGCGGAGACGCTGGCGGAAACGATCCGCAAGACGGTTCTGGAACGCAGGCTGGAGCATTCGGCGTCGGAAGTCGGGCCCTACGTGACGGTCAGTGCGGGAGTCGCGACGCACATCCCCGGGAGGGGCGAGGAGCCGGCTTTGCTGATCGAGGCCGCCGACAGCGCCCTGTACCGCGCGAAACGGGAGGGGCGCAACCGGGTCGTCAACGGGAACCGGCATACCTGAAGGCGTTATACGAGCAGGTGCCCCGTGAACTTGCTCATATTGTCGAGGATCTTCCCGCCGCGGCGGAAGCCGAGGCCGCACGCCTCGTAGGCGAAGAAGACTCCTGCCTGGTAGCGGTTGCTTTCGCGGTCCTGGGGAAATTCGACGTACTCCTGGTAGACCGGCTTGTAGTTGCCGTAGGGGCCGCCCGTCGCTTCGACGGTGCTGCCGTCGGCGGCGAGGATCGTCGTGTTGGCTCCCTCGCGGCCGAACATCCGTTTCTCCACCTGCGCAACGCCCCCTAGCGGCTCGAAGGAGGTTTTCAGCAGGTAGGGGGAGTCGGGGAAGAGGTCGCAGAGGATCTTCATCATCCCCTTGGACTGGAAGAGCAGGGTGTAGGCTGGGTTGAGGATGATCGCCTTCTGATTCTGCATGATCGCGTTGAGCAGCACCGCCAGTTCCGGCTCGTCGGAGCCGATGTCCTCCCAGGGGTAGAGCTTGAACCAGTACTCGTAGTTATGCTCCTCCGCGTCGAAGATCCCCTCGTCGTCGAACTTGACGTTCTGGAGGAACTCGTAGCCGGTGTTGAAGCCGGCGTCCGTGGCGATCTGGCGCAGCAGCTTCGTCGTCGTCTCCTCCTCGCCGTTACCCTCGACGGAGGAGAAGAGGATCTTCCAGCCGTCGTAGAACTCCTCGAACTTCTCCGGGTCGTCGAAGAGGGTGATAAGGCGGCGGAAGTTGTCGGCGATCGCCTGGTAGACGTTGTTGAACTGGGCGTCGTCGTCCATGCCGTTGGCCTTGAGCAGCGCCCACTGCAGCACGGCGGTCTCGAAGAGGCCCGTCGGGGTGTCGGCGTTGAACTCGATCAGCTTGATCGGCTGCCCGTCGATGCCACCGGCGAAGTCGAAGCGGCCGTAGAGGTGCCAGTGGACGTCGTTTTCCCAGCTCTTCTTGATGCTTTCGACAAGGTTGAAGGGGATCCCCAGTTCGAAGAAAAGGTTGTTCTCGATGACGTACTCCGCCGCCTCGACATACATGTCGTAGAGTGCGTTGGCGGCCTCATAGTAGGCTTCGGCCTCGGCATGGGTCACTTCGACGAGGGCGTCGGTGACGTACTTGCTGCCGTCGGCATCGGTGTGCCAGGTGAAGCCGAGCTCTTCGAGTTGTGCATCGCCCAGGGGGCGTACGGGTCTGAGGGTCACCATCGGTCAGCCGCCGTAACTGCCGGATTTGCTGTAGCTGCCCGAGGTGCTGGAGCTGCCCGTTTTCGAACCGCCGAAGAAGCTCTTCTTCGTGCTCGTGCTGCTCATCTTCTGCTGGTGGTAGGCGGAACGGTTGACGGTGTTGCTGTGCTGCTGGAAGTTTTTGTTCCCCATCAGCGCGTTGCCGATCATGTTCCCCAGCAGGGAGCCCGCCGCGACGGCGAGGATGGTCCCCGCCAGGCCCATACCCGCGTCGGCACCCGGCGCCGCGTTGAGTTCGGACGTTCCCGACTGCATCTTCTCGTACTCCTGGCGGGCGAGCTCCTGCATCTCCTGCTCGTTCATAAAGCGTTCGCTTACCGTACCGTTGGCGTCGCGTTCGCGGATGATGGCGCGGTTCGCGCCCTCGGTCGGCATCTCCTCCACGACGATGTATTTGCCATTGGCCTGCTGCTCGATCACGAGGAAGCGGTTCTGCGGCTCCTCCTGGGGGGCCTGGCAGCCGGTCAGTACGGTCATCACGGTGATGCCGACGCTGCCGAGCAGCGCGGCGGAAGCGGCGTTGGAAATATGTTTCATTGTTGTTTCAGGTCCTTTTTCATCAGTTTGATAATGTTTTTAAGTTCGTCGTCGTAGATCCACACCGCGTCGCGCCCGTCGTAGTAGACGTCGCCGTGGTAGCGGTAGCGGGCGTCGTAGAGGGTGCGCCCCTTCTCCATCAGCAGCGCTTCGCCCGCGGCATTGCCCACGGGGGGGATCAGCACAAGCAGAACAGTACCGAAGAGTCCCGCCAGGATCAGGGCGACCCGTTTGGGGTGCACCGTGTAGATCGTCAGGTAGCCCAGCAGCAGCGTCATCGCCAGGTAGAGCGGCAGGCTCTGATGGTCGGCGAAGAGGATGTTGTAGTAGATGTCGATCCCGTGCCGGTTGATATAGTGCAGGTGGATCCCCAGGAAAAAGAAGAAGTCGAGGATAAAGGTAAAAAAGATACCGGCAAGAAAGGCCTGGACCGCTTTAATCATCGCAGACTCCTTTGTTTCGTGCGTCCGAGACGGACGATGGATGAGGCGGGGGCCTCGTGAAGTCCCTGGTGCTCCTCCACGACGATGTCGGCATGGGACTCGCAGAACGCCCGTTCAAAAGCTTCGCCGCTGCGGTTGGCGGAGGTGGAGTACATCCACCCGCAGCGCTGCAGCAGGGCGAGGTGGCGCGGATCGCGCACGATGCGGAATGCCTGGCCTTTGACGACGAAGGTTGTTTTGCGGGCATAGCGCAGCATACGTCGGAATGCGGGGGGGATGCGGCCGCCCGCCTCTCGATAGCCGGCGAGGCCGGGGAAGACCTTCAGGAAGGGTTTGCCCCCCGGCCTCGCTTTGATGCGTTCGAGGGCGGCGGCGTCGCGGGAGAGGAAGCCGACAGTCGTGTCGGTCTGCGTGAGGATCACCCGTTCAACGGGGAAACGGGAACCGGCGGATGCGGCTTCGGCCGTTGTCGCTGCTTTCATGCCCCCTCCTCATGTTCCGCGCCGGGACGCGGTTTAGTCGCGCAGGTAATCCTGCAGGGATTTCGGGGTTGCCCAGGAGCTGGTCTTCATCTGGCGCAGCGCTTCGATGGCCGCGCGGGCGGCGCTGAGCGTCGTGAAGTAGGGGATGTTCATGCGCAGGACAATCTGGCGGATGACGACGGCGTCCTCTTTGGAGGTCTTGTTGTCGGAGGTATTGACGGCCATATGGATCTCGCCGTTGCGCATGATGTCCTGGATGTTCGGGCGTCCTTCGCTGATCTTGAGGACGACCTCGCAGGGGATGCCGGCTGCTTCGATCGCCTTCTGGGTGCCGCGGGTCGCAACGAGTTTGAAGCCCTGTTCATGTAGACCGCGGGCAATCTCGATCCCGTGCTCCTTGTCCATGTCGATAAAGGAGAGGAAGCAGGTACCGCTTTTGGGGATGCGGTTGCCCGCCGCCACCTGCGACTTGGCGAAACTGATACCGAAGTTGTCGCTGATGCCCATGACCTCGCCCGTGGACTTCATCTCCGGGCTCAGTACCAGGTCGGCGCCGTAGAGCTTGTTGAAGGGGAAGACCGCCTCTTTGACGGCGACATGCCCCTTCAGGCGCGGCTTGAGGACGCCATTGCCCTCGGAGACGATGTTGTAGTTGTCGTAGTAGGCGAGTGCGTTGCGCAGGGTGTCGCCGAGCATGACGCGGGTCGCGACCTTCGCCAGCGGCATCCCCGTCGCCTTGGAGACGAAGGGGACCGTACGGGATGCCCGCGGGTTCACCTCGATCAGGTAGATCTCGTTCTGGTAGATGGCGTACTGGACGTTCATCAGACCGATGACGCCGAGGCCGAGGGCGATCGTCTTCGTCTGCTGCTCGACCTGTGCCAGCAGCTCCTCGGAGAGACTGACCGGGGGGAGCGAACAGGCGGAGTCGCCGGAGTGGATCCCCGCCTCCTCGATATGCTGCATGACGGAGCCGATGTAGACCTCGTTGCCGTCACAGATCGCGTCGACGTCGAGCTCGACCGCCTGGTCGAGGAACTTGTCGACGAGGACGGGGGCGTCGTTGGAGACGGAGACCGCCTCGTCCATGTACTGGCGCAGCTCCCCTTCGTTGTAGACGATACGCATCGCACGGCCGCCGAGGACGAAAGAGGGGCGTACGAGGACCGGGTAGCCAAGATCCGTAGCGACGGCGACGGCCTGCTCTTTCGTCGTGGCAATACCGTTGTCCGGCTGCTTGAGGCCGTTTTTGTTGACGAAGTCGGAGAACTTCTCACGGTCTTCGGCAAGGTCGATCACCTTCGCCGGGGTACCGGCGATCTGCGCGCCGATGGCCGTCAGCGGGTTGGCCAGTTTCAGGGGCGTCTGGCCGCCGAAGTGGACGATGATGCCGTTGGGCTGCTCGTTTTCAATCACTTCGCGGACGTGTTCGAAGTCGATCGGTTCGAAGTAGAGGACGTCGGAGGTGTCGTAGTCGGTGGAGACGGTCTCCGGGTTACAGTTGTACATGATCGTCTCGATCCCCATCTCTTTGAGGGCGAAGGCGGCGTGGACACAGCAGTAGTCGAACTCGATCCCCTGGCCGATGCGGTTCGGTCCGCCGCCGAGGATGAGGACCTTCTTCTTGTCAGAGACGCGGTTGGTCACGTTCGGCAGCTTGGAGATGTTGGTCGTGGAGTAGAGGTAGGGGGTGAGTGCCTCGAACTCCGCCGCACAGGTATCGACCTCGTTGTACTCCAGGTGGATGCCCTGGCGTTTGCGCGCGTTGTAGACGTCGTTCTCCGTCAGCTCCATCTTGGAGTTGCGGTTGATCAGCTTGGCGATCCGTTTGTCGGAGAAGCCCTCCGTCTTGACGAGGCGGAAACGCGCCTCATCGTTGAGGAGGTCGATATCGATCTCCCCTTCGCGTGTCACGATCTCCTCGATCTGGTAGAGGAACCAGGGGTCGATCTGGCAGAGTTCGAAGATATCCTCGACGCTCAGGCCGCGGCGGAAGCCCTCCGCGACGAAGAGCATCCGCTCCGCGTTGGGGCGGCGGATCTCATGCCGGATGAACTCCATATCCCCCTCGACGGATTCGAAACCGCTCAGGCCCGTCTCCAGGGAGCAGAGCGCTTTCTGCATGGACTCTTTGAAGGTGCGGCCGATCGCCATCGCCTCGCCGACGGATTTCATCCCTGTCGTCAGGGTCGATTCCGCTTCCGGGAACTTCTCGAAGGTGAAGCGGGGCAGCTTGGTGACGATGTAGTCGATGACCGGCTCGAAAGCGGCCGGGGTGCCGGTGATGTCGTTCTGGATCTCGTCGAGGGTGAAGCCCACCGCGAGCAGGGTCGCGACCTTGGCGATCGGGTAGCCCGTCGCCTTGGAGGCGAGCGCCGAGGAGCGGGAGACGCGCGGGTTCATCTCGATGACGATCATGCGGCCCGTTGCGGGGTCGACGGAGAACTGGACGTTGGAGCCGCCGGTGTCGACACCGATCTCGCGGAGGATCGCGAAGGAGGCGTCACGCATGCGCTGGTACTCTTTGTCCGTCAGGGTCAGGGCCGGGGCGATGGTGATGGAGTCTCCGGTGTGGACGCCCATCGGGTCGAAGTTCTCGATGGAACAGACGATGATACAGTTGTCTTCGCGGTCGCGGATGACCTCCATCTCGTACTCTTTCCAGCCGAGAAGGGACTCTTCGACCAGGATTTCGGTGATGGGGCTCTCGTCAAGACCGCGCTGGGCGAGGACCTTGTACTCGTCGATGTTGTAGGCGACACCGGAGCCGCCGCCGGCGAGGGTAAAGGAGGCACGGATGATGATCGGGAAGCCGATCTCCTCGGCGGCCGCGAGGGCATCCTCCATGTTGTAGGCATAGCGCGAATGCGGCAGGTCCATGCCGATCTTGATCATCGCCTCTTTGAAGGCCTGGCGGTCTTCGCCCTTTTTGATCGCTTCGGGTTTCGCGCCGAGGAACTCGATGCCGTCGAGCATCCCCATCTCGTACATCTGCATGGCGGCATTGAGGGCCGTCTGGCCGCCCATCGTCGGGAGGATCGCGTCAACCTTCTCCTCTTCGATGATCTTCGCGATGACTTCAGGCTTGATCGGTTCGACGTAGGTACGGTCGGCGAACTCCGGGTCGGTCATGATCGTCGCCGGGTTGGAGTTGATCAGTACGACGCGGTAGCCGAGCTCCTTGAGGGTTTTGACGGCCTGGGTACCGGAGTAGTCGAACTCACAGGCCTGACCGATGACGATCGGGCCCGAACCGATGAGTAATATCGTCTTGATATCTTCGCGTTTTGGCATTGTGTCCCTTCTAAAAGTGCATATGGAAAAATTTGCTTATTATAGTCATTAGGCACTTAAATTCTGATAACTGGAAGGGAAAATAGAGGGTTTAGGGGGAGCAAAAGCCGCGCTTTTCGCAGTGCGCGGCGCGGGGAAAAAATACCGGAACCGCCTCAGTGAAGGCGGGTGATGACGTGGAAATAGGTGGGATCTTCCGCCGTGTAGTAGGGGTCGACGACGGCGCTCTGGTACCCCTGGGCGAGGCTGACGGAGCGGACCTTCCCGACCCGGAGTCCCCGGAAGAAGAGGTTGTCCATGCCCGACGTGATGACCTCGTCGCCCACGGCGATGGGGATCCAGGTCGGGATGTACTTGACGGTAAGGGTTGCGTCGTTGTGGCCGTGCACGATTCCCGGCGCGCTGTTCTTGCCGACGAAGACCGCGTAGGTGCTCTTGGGGTCGCCGTTGAGCAGGGCGAGGGGAAGGTGGTGCGAGGCGATGACGATCCCCGCAGCCACGTCGTTGTGGACGAGGCCGTAGACCTTGCTCGCGTTGAAGTCGGCCATCTCCAGCCACACCTTGCGCATATCCCCGAACTTCGCATAGGAGAGGACGCGGGCGAGGGTCACCCTGGGGTTGAAGGTGAGCTTCGCGGTATTGAGCGCGGCGGAGGTGGCGAGCTCGCTGCGGCACTGCTCGAGCAGCAGGTGCTCCGATTCGTAGGCTTCGAGGCGTTCGCGCTGGAGGCGGATCGTTTCCTGCTGGGCAAAGTGCTCTTCAAAGAAGTGGTCGATGCGTTCGAGGGTGTCGTAGTAGGCGCTTTTGGCACCGTTGAGGAAGGAGATGAAAGGGGACTGGACGCTTTCGCCGAAGTAGTAGGCCCCCCCGAAGAGGGCGAAGATGAGAACTAAGGTAGGAATCAGTTCCTTATTCATTCTCGAAGAGTTCCTGGAGCAGGTCGATCTCTTCAAGGGCGCGGCCGGTGCCTTTGGCGACGGCGAGCAGCGGTTCGTCGGCGACGTAGACCGGGATGCGGATCAGGTCGGAGAGGTATTTGTCCAGCTGGCGGATCAGGGCGCCGCCGCCGGTGAGGATGATCCCGTGGTTGACGATGTCGCCGGCGAGGTCCGGCGGCATTTTCTCAAGGACGTCGCGCAGCGCTTCGGCGATCTCCTTGAGGGGCTCCTTCATCGCTTCGCGGGCGTCTTCGCTGGTCAGTTCGACGGTGCTCAGAAGCCCCTCGACCTGGTCGCGGCCGGTGACGACCATCGTCAGTTCGTTCTCCAGCGGCATGGCGGTACCGATGTTGATCTTGATCTCTTCGGAGATACGTTCGCCGATGAGGAGGTTGTACTTGCGCTTGACGTAGTCGGCGATCGCCTTGTCGATCTTGTCGCCGGCGGTGCGGATGGACTTGGAGAGCACGAGGCCGCCCAGGGAGACGACACCGATCTCCGTCGTACCGCCGCCGATGTCGACGACGAGGTTGCCCTGGGGCTCGCGGATATTCATCCCCGCGCCGATCGCCGCAGCCATCGGCTCCTCGATCAGGAAAACCTCACGCGCGCCGGCGGAGAGGGCGGACTCGCGGACCGCCTTGCGCTCGACCTGGGTGAGGCCGTAGGGGACGCAGATAATGATGCGCGGGCTGATCAGGGTCTTGCGGCCGTGGGCCTTCTCGATGAACTTGCGGATCATCTTCTCCGTCATGTCGAAGTCGGCGATGACGCCGTCTTTCATCGGGCGGATCGCCTTGATGTTGCCCGGGGTCTTACCGACCATCTCTTTCGCGTCGTGGCCGACGGCCAGGACTTTCTGCTGGCCGTATTTTTCGGTCTTGACGGCGACGACGGAGGGCTCGTTGATGATGATCCCCTGTCCCTTGGCGATGACGAGGGTGTTGGCCGTTCCGAGGTCGATGGAGAGGTCACTGGAGAAGAGTCCGATAAGTTTGTTGAAGATCATTGCGCGTTCCTATGCGATTTTTTGGTTGCTTTTTTTGACGTAGAGGGGCTTCTCACCCGATTCGACCACCTCTTTGGTGATCACGACCTCGTAGCCACGGTAGTCGGGGAGCTCGTACATGATGTCGATCATGATCTCCTCCATGATGGCGCGCAGGCCCCGCGCCCCGGTCTTGCGGGCGATCGATTTCGCCGCAATGGCCCGCAGCGCCTCCTCGTCGAAGGAGAGGGCGACGTCGTCGATGGCGAAAAGCTTGGCGTACTGCTTCACCAAGGAGTTCTTCGGCTCGGTGAGGATGCGGACCATGTCCTCCTCGCTGATCTCGTTGAGCGAGGCGATGATGGGGAGACGTCCGACGAGCTCGGGGATCAGGCCGTAGCTTACCAGGTCGTCGGGCTCGACCATATCGTAGGTCGGCGTGCGCTCCTGCTTGCTCTTCTTCTCGTGGCCGAAGCCCAGGACGTTCTCCCCCTGTTTGCGCTTGAGGATCTCCTGCAGGCCGTCGAAAGCGCCGCCGCAGATGAAGAGGATGCCGGAGGTATCGATCTGGATGAAGTCCTGGTTGGGGTGCTTGCGTCCCCCCTTGGGCGGGATGTTCACCTGGGCCCCCTCGATGATCTTCAGCAGGGCCTGCTGGACCCCTTCGCCGGAGACGTCGCGGGTGATGGAGCGGTTTTCGCTCATCCGGGAGATCTTGTCGATCTCGTCGATGAAGACGATCCCCTGCTGGGCCCGATCCACGTCCCCCTCGGCCGCCTGCAGCAGGCGGGTAAGGATGTTCTCGACGTCTTCGCCGACGTAGCCTGCCTCGGTAAGGCTCGTCGCGTCGGCGATGGCGATGGGCACGTTGAGAACCCGGGCGATCGTCTGCGCCAGCAGGGTCTTGCCGCTGCCCGTCGGTCCGATGAGCAGGACGTTGGACTTGGCGATCTCCGTGTCATCGTCGACGCTGTTGTGACGGAAGATCCGCTTGTAGTGGTTGTAGACGGCGACGGAGAGGAGCTTGCGGGCGCGCTCCTGGCCAATGATGTATTCGGCCAGAAAGGCGTCGAGCTCTTTCGGGGTCATCAGCTCGGTCACCGCTTCGACCAGCTCCTCCTGCCCGGCGCCTTCGACGTCGCCGAACATGATCTTGTAGGCCGAGTAGACGCAGTTCTTACAGATGTAGACGTTGTGGCCCGCGATGAGCGGGTTCTCTTCACTCTCCTGGGCTTCACAGAAGCTGCAGTGTCTGTGGATCATGCTTCTTTCCTTTCAAAGGGGATGCCGCGCTCCGTGCTCATAACGAAGTCGCAGAGTTTGCGGACGTGGACGTTGTCGCTCTCTTCGAGCAGTTTCGCCGCGGTCTCCTTCAGCGGGTCGCCGGAGTTGAAGAGCGCGGCGTAGGCCGATTTGAGGGCATTGATGTCGCTGCGTTCCATGTGGCGGCGCAGGCCGTTGATGTTGAGCCCGCGCAGCTTGGCCCGGTTCCCCTCCGCCATGCAGTAGGGGGGGACGTCCTGGGCGAGGGCGGAGGCGCCGCCGACCATGGCGTAGTCGCCGATCTTGCAGAACTGGTGGATCGGGGTCATGCCGCCGATGACGGCGTGGTTGCCCATTTCGACATGTCCCGCCAGTGTCGCGGCGTTGGCGAGGATGCAGCTGTCGCCGATGATGACGTCATGGCCGAGGTGGACGTAGCCCATGAAGAGGTTGCCGTTGCCGATGACGGTTTTGCGGCCGCCCCCCTCGGTACCGGGATTGAAGAGGGTAAATTCGCGGATCGTGTTGTTATCCCCGATAATGAGCTCCACCTCTTCGCCGCGGTACTTCAGGTCCTGCGGGATCGAACCCAGCACGGCGTGGGAGAAGATGCGGTTGTTCTTGCCGATCGTCGTCTTGCCGTAGATGCAGGCACCGTGCGCAATGGTCGTCCCCTCGCCGATCACGGCGTCCTTGGAGACGAAAACGTGGGGCGCGATGGTGACGTTTTCGCCGATGACGGCACCCTCTTCGATGATGGCCAGTGGGGAGATATTGCTCATGGGACTCCTTATTTGTCGACGATCATCGCCTTGAGCTCAGCTTCGGAAGTGAGCTGACCGTCTACGTAGGCCTTGCCGTCAAGTACCCAGATGTTGCCCTTGTGCTTGATGACGTTGATGCGGTACTCGAGGCGGTCGCCGGGGCGGACCGGGCTGCGGAACTTCGCCTTATCGATGCTCATGAAGTAGACGACCTTGTTGGCCACCTCCTCTTCCGTCAGGTCGCCCATGCTTTTGAAGGCCAGAATGCCGCCGGCCTGCGCCATTCCCTCGAGGATCATGACACCCGGGTAGATCGGGTGGCCGGGGAAGTGGCCCTGGAAGATCTGTTCGCCGATCGTCACGTTCTTGTAACCGACGAGGGATTCGTTCTCGTTGAGCTCGGTGATCTTGTCCACCAGCAGGAAGGGGTAGCGGTGGGGGAGGATTTTCTGGATTTCAACTACGTCAATCATTTCTGTCAAAGCCTTTGTATCGGGGCGCAGGAGCCGCCCGGGATGGAAAAATTGGCTTATTTTATCGAAATTATTGTTAAGGAAAGTTAATTGTAACAGGGGCTTCGGGACGGCGCCGCGTCCGGGGGTGCGGAGGGTAGTTTCGAAACAGCCGCGCTAGAGGCGGACCAGCCGCTCTTTGGTGTCCTCGTAGACCTTGGCGTCGAGGGCGAGGGTGAACTTCCCTTCGGGAATCGCGTCGACGACGACCAGGGGGGTGAGGCTGTAGAGGGTCGGGATCAGTCCGGCCCGCGCTTCGACTTCCTTTTCGAAGGAGGGCGGGTCGAACAGCAGCTCTCTGACGCTCCCGTACGCCGTTCCCGCCGCCGCGTTGAAGGCGTCGAGGGTGACGAGTTTCACGTCGTCGCGGTTCATGCAGTGCAGGTTGCCGACGGTGTGTTCG